>JBEBHO010000347.1:0-23449 GCA_040081095.1 Nitrospira sp. | reverse complement strand
ACAATATTCCCGGGGGTTCGGCCGAGCATCTTTTTCGCATCGGCACCAACCGCCAAGACCTTCTCGGTTTTCTTTTCCACCGCCACCACCGAGGGCTCGTTCAGGACGATGCCTTTCCCATGCACATACACCAGCGTCGTCGCCGTCCCCAAATCGATCGCAAGATCGTTGGAAAACCATCCGAACACATCTCCCGTGAACCCCACGGCGCTCTCCCTTCGTCATGAACTCGCTGCGCGCTGCGCGAGTCCCTCGCTATTCATAAATTTAGTCGGGTACCGCTAACTGTCCTGCGTCCAGCACCTGCGTTCGTGCGACTTCATCACCAAGACGCCGCCCCTGCTCATTTCCCAAGATCAACACACTCTCAAACGCCAGTACCGCCACAGACCCGATCCACCCGACATACGGCACCGCAAACAGCAGTTGGGCGAGACCGCACGGCACATTCCGAATGATCGACTCTCGAAACCCAGCCGTCTCCCGCACATCCAGGCGCATGGTCTGCAAACCAACCAGCCGCTTCCCGATACTTCGCCCGCCTGCAAATCCGTCTGCGATCAAGATGTAGGCCAGCCCCGACAGGAACCCGACTGGCGGCGCAATCTCATCGGCCGCCACCACAATGAATAGATCGATGAGCTTTGCGATAAACCGGTTGAGTACGTGCGCCTTGGGATAGACGGCTCCTTCAATAAGCTTCGAGACCGGCCCTATCCCTATCAAGGAATCTCCTTCAAATTAGTGGCAAAGTATAACAAAATCAAACAACTTGCACAAACAAACATGGCTCTTCTCTCTCACACGTACGCGCTGAGTCAGAAATGCCCCCTATTAGCCCGCCAATAGGGATAATACGTGCTGAATACGATGAATGGGACCGTTCATCAACTCGTTGTTCCCCGCAGCCCGCTCGGCAGATCCTCGCTGCCGAGGCCACTCATCATCTTGCCTTCAGCCCCGACGCCAAGTACAATCCGCGAACCATTTTGCGACAGAGAGGATTTGCATGATCAAGGTAATGCGTGACGCATCGCACAACTATCCGTGGCTCTTAAAATCAATCATGGGCATTCTGGCTATTGCCTTCGTGATCACGATGGGCTGGTGGGGGTTTGGAGATCAGCCCGGCAACACCGTGGCGACCGTCGGCGATCTGGCTGTCACGCGCGATGAGTTTCGTCGCGCCTATGAAAACATGTATCGGTTCTACAAAGAAAAAGTGCCCGGAGAGTTCAAGGACGAGACGATCAAGCAATTTGTGATCGAACAGCTCGTCGACAACCGTCTCTGGCTGATCGCCGCGAAGGATATGGGGATCACCGTCTCTGACGGCGATCTGCGCGAGATGATCGTCCAGGTTCCTGAATTCCAAAAGAGCGGCGCGTTTGATCCCGAACTCTATCAGCGGTTACTGGCGGCAAATCATCTTACGCCTAAAGTGTTTGAGGAAGCCCAAGCCAAAGAGATTCTGGGAAACAAAGCCCGAATGTTTGTGCGCGATGCCGTCGCCTTGACGCCATCGGAGATTTCAGAAGGACAGGCCCTGATGACCCGGCAACCGGACACCGACCCTGCGAAGGCCACGGCAGCAAAAGATCGCGTTTTGCAAGATATGCTGTTCCAGAAACAACAGCGCGCCTTGGTTGCCTATCAGGAGTCGCTGAAGGGCAAGATCGCCGTGAAGGTTCATCGGGAACTGCTCTAACGGTCGTTGCGCGCAGGCAGGCCGCTCGAGCGGGATCACCCGCTCAGAGAATCAGCATCGCATCGCCGTAACTGTAGAATCGATAGCGGCAGCTCACCGCTTCTGCGTAGGCGCTGCGCATCATCTCCACACCTGCCAGCGCGGACACCAGCATCAACAGAGTGGTTCGGGGGAGATGAAAATTCGTCATGAGCGCATCGACCACGTTGAAGCGAAATCCTGGCGAAATAAAGAGCCGGCTTTCACCGACGGCCGACTGAAGCCCTCCGGCCTGCTGCGCAGCTGATTCGAGCGCGCGAACCACGGTGGTCCCCACCGCAACAACTCGTCCTCCCTCTCGTTTTGTCTTGAGGATCGCCTCGACCGTCTTGGGGCCCACCTCAAACCACTCCTCTCCCATCTGGTGTTCCTCGATACGTTCGACGACGACCGGCTTAAATGTCCCTGGTCCTACATGTAGCGTAACGACTGCGGTCTCAACTCCCCGCGCCCGCAACCGGACCATGAGCTCGGGCGTAAAGTGGAGTCCGGCTGTCGGAGCCGCGATCGCACCCTCTCGGTCCGCAAAACAGGTTTGATACCAAACCTGATCCTCCGGCTGCGTAGACCGCTTAATATACGGAGGAAGCGGCATGCGCCCATGCGCTCGCAGCAAATCAACGACCGGACCGGGGCTCGCCACACGAATTCTCGTACCGCTCTCATCGCGTTGCACGACCGTGGCGCTCGCGTTTCCATCAAACAGGATCGCCTGGCCCACGCGAAAATGGCCCTTCAGCATGACTTCCCATACCGCATCGCCACAGTCCTTGACGAACAGCACCTCCACGACGGTTCCCGTCGGCTGTTTGCGTCCGGACAATCGAGCGGCCAACACCTTCGTATCATTCACGATCAGCAAATCCCCCGGGGCCAACAACTCCGGGAGATCGGCCACCTTTCGATGCGACAAGATTCCTGTCCGTGGGTCGAGACAGAGCAGCCGCGCCGCATGCCGTGGCAGAACCGGCTCGGAGGCGATCAATGAGGAGTCGAAGGGAAAATCGAATTCAGAGAGGTTCATCTAGGATGTGGGAGCTGGCGGCAGTTTTGTCAACGCCACATTCTGTAGCTCAGTGCCGGGATAGTAATACCGCAGGATTGAGGGAAAGGAATAACCCAACTCAGCCAGCTCTTTCGCGCCCCACTGACAGAGTCCCACGGCATGACCAGCGCCATATCCGGCCAGTACGATGTCCTGGCCGATCGATTCGATAGTGAACTGCGTACTCGGTACAACGGTATACCCGATCGCTTTCCGAAGATCCTCACCGCGCACGATCAGTTCTCCCTTCGAGTGGAGAATCCGCAACTTCGCCACCCGCCCGGCGCGACTGAAACTCACCGGCGTCATCGTAGCAATTGTCCCCACCGAAAATCCCTGATGCCTGAGGTTGCGCTCCAACGTCGTGACTCTGAAGGAAGCCTTCCACTGGTAGTAGGGAGATTCCACATCGAAGGGACATTCAACGCCTTTCAGATACGGAAGGTCCTTTGACCAGACCACCATCGCATCCTCAGTAATACCGGCGGCCGTTGACGAAAAGGCGGCATAGATCGGCGCCCCATCATGGGTTACCACCAAGCCCCGAGTGGACTCAACCGCTTCTTGCACACGGGCATCCACGCCCTGCCGCCCTCGATAGACCTGATCCTGGATACTCGCCGCTACATCATAATCACGGGAGGCACTGAGCATATGCTGATAGAGCGCGTAGGTTCTGGCAGCGACGGCCTGCACCTTGAGCATTTCCACGTGCCAGGTCGAGTTCACTTCTGCCGGCACGACCCCTTTCACATACTCCTCAAGATCCACCTGATTGATAACCAGCAGGCCTTTCCCGCGCCGAACCAGATGCACGAGCCCGCTCACATGCAACGCACCCCGTTCATCGACGGGTTGGAGCGCAGCGCCATGGCTGCCACCGGACACCCTGGGCAACCAGAGCTTCAGATCGTGATCGCCCGCACGAAGCGTAATCTGCTCTCCAGCGACCTTCGTCCCGTTGAGGAGGAGCGCCGCCCCGCGTAACTCGATATGCAGAGAGGTTTTGAATGAATGCGATCGGCTCTGCCCATCGGTCACCCACACCACACTGTCCGCACGAACCTCGAGCCGATGGACATCGGAGGCCATCAAAACACGAATCGACTCCGCCGCCTCAACCGGGGCACTCAACCCGAGGACTGCCCCGAGGACTACGAGCCGACGAAGCTGTCCTAACGCTTGAAAAGCCATGATAGAAAATAGAATAGCAGACTCAGCCCGATACTGAGCACCAGGCTGGTCCCCAGGGGAGCGAAGAAAGAAAAGGAATCACGCTTAATCGAAATGTCGCCCGGCAGTTTTCCGACCCATCCAAACCATCCGCTCAATCCGGGAATCCGGTCGCTCAGAACGAAGAGCAGCCCCACCACGACTAACCCGAATCCGGCTGCAATTAAGAGCTTCCCGACAGAGCCCCATTCGTCCATCAGCCCTGCACCAGACACTCGGCAATTTGAACGGCATTCAAGGCCGCGCCCTTTCGAAGATTATCGGAGACCACCCAGAGGTTGAGTCCATTCGTGACGGACTCATCCTCACGAATACGACCGACATAGACTTCATCTTTTCCGGTAGCGTCCAGCGGCATGGGATAGAGCTTCTTCAGCGGATCGTCGTAGACCAGCACCCCCGGCATCGCCGCCAGCGCCGCCCGGGCCTCATTAGGGGTCAACGGCTTTTCCAATTCCACATTGATGGATTCAGAATGGCAGCGCAACACCGGCACCCGCACGGTAGTGGAGGTCACGCGCAATTTCGGCGCATCCAAAATCTTTCTCGTTTCCCGGACAATCTTGACCTCTTCCGAGCACTCTCCGGACTCAGAAAAAGAACCGATGTGCGGCAACAGATTGAAGGCAATCTGGTAGGGATAGACCTCAGCCTTCACATCGCGGAACGCCATCAGCGCTCGGGTTTGATCCAGCAATTCGTCCATCGCTGCGGCGCCGGTGCCCGACACCGACTGAAACGTCGTCACCACGACGCGCTTCACCCCTACCGCGTCATGCAACGGCTTCAGCGCCATCACAAGCGGCGTCGTCGTGCAATTGGGGATGGACACGATCCCCCGAGGAAGAGAGCGCAACGCAACGGCATTCACCTCAGGAACCACCAGCGGCACTTGCGGATCCATCCGAAAGACCCCGCTATCGTCGATCACAATCACTCCAGCCGCACCCAACCGCGGCCCATACTCTTTACTGATCGCATCCGTCGCAGAGATGAACGCGAAATCCACTCCGACAAAGGAAGAAGACTCGGTCAGTTCTTCAACCGTCCAGTCCTTCCCCTGACAGGTCATCACCTCGCCGGCTGAGCGCTTCGAGGCAAACAGTCGCAACCCCGCAAGAGGGAAGTTCCGTTCCTCCAGAATTTCCAGGCTCTCTTTGCCGACCGCTCCGGTCGCCCCGAGAATGGCTACAGTATAGGCTGGCTTTTTCTTAAGCATGTGACGAGTCCTATTCCAACGAGAGTGCACGGATGCGGTGATTAAAAGTGTCGGCGATTAAGAGCGTCCGCTCGCCATCTGCCACGATGCCGAATGGATAGCTGAGCCCCGCCTCCAGGGCCGCACCACCGTCCCCGTTAGATGAGGCAAACCCGATGCCGGCGATACGCGTCACGAGCCCCGTCGCGCGATCCCATCGGCGAATCAGGTGACTATCAGAATCCGTCAGAAACAAATTGCCGCCGCGGTCCAGCGCGATGCCTGACGGCCTGGACACACTGGCCGACGGTGGATCATCGGGCGACTGGTAGCGATAGCTCCCTCCGTCACCCGCAGCCGTCGCGATCATGCCGGTCGAAAGATCGACGGATCGGATACGGCTGTTGAAGGTATCGGCAATATAGAGCGTCCCTCCTGCGACGGCCAGGCCGCTAGGCCCCGCAAGGGTTGATTCCGTCGCCGGCTTCCCGTCGCCATCGTAGGCGGCTGACCCCGTTCCCGCAACCGTGCGGATCATTCCGGTCTTCAAATCGACAGCCCGCACTCGATTATTGCTTTGATCGGCGATGTAGAGTTGTCCCTGCGCATCGATCGCCAACGCGGCCGGCTCATTCAACGCTGCCCGATCAGCAGGCCCGCCGTCTCCGGAAAATCGCGCCTGCCCGGTGCCGGCAATCGTGGTGATGATCCCGGTTTGGGCATCCACCCGGCGAACCCGATGATTCATCGTGTCGGCAATGTAGAGATGGCCCTGCGCATCGACAGCGACCGCTGTAGGGAAATTGAGCATGGCCTCCGTCGCAGGCCCGCCATCTCCGCCATAGCGCTTGGGCGCCGCGACGCCGACGAGATAACGCACCGTCCCGCTGAGGTCCGTCTGCTGAGTAAATTGCTCCGTCGTTTTGTGGCTGGTCTCTGCCAGAGGGTCAACCTCCTCGTCATAGACCGGATCAGCCTGCCCCATCTGAGGGGCCTGCGGTGCTCCTTCAGGAGCACCCCCGACAACGGTCGTAATGAGGCCCGTGCCGCAATCCACTCGTCTGACGACATGATTCTCGGAGTCGGCAACGAACAGATGCCCCTGGCCGTCGATCGCCAGACCCTTCGGTTCATTCAGGTTCGCCTGTGATGCCGGACAGCCGTCACCGGAAAATCCCGGGTCACCAGTGCCAGCCCGCGTCGCCAGAGTCCACGATGTAAAGAGGGTCGCCATGCGAGAGTCCCGCCTCAGTTCAAATTGCGAAGAATCGCGTCACCCATCTCGGTCGTCCCGACGACTCTCGTGCCAGGACTCTGAATGTCTTTCGTGCGATAGCCCATATCGAGCGTTTTCACAATCGCCTGCTCGATGGCCTCGGCCTCTTTGTCGAGCTTGAACGCGTAGGACAGCATCATGGCCGCAGATGCAATCGTCGCGATGGGATTCGCGATATTCTTACCGGCAATGTCAGGAGCACTGCCATGAATCGGCTCGAACAATCCGACCTTGGCGCCGATGCTGGCCGAGGGCAGCATACCGATCGACCCGGTCAACATGGCCGCTTCGTCGCTCAGAATATCCCCGAAAATATTGTTGCATACCATCACGTCGAACTGGCGTGGATTGCGAACAAGTTGCATGGCCGCATTATCGACATAGATGTGATGCAGCTCGACATCCGGATAACTCTTCTGGACCTCGATCATCACCCGGCGCCACAACTCGGACGATTCCAACACATTGGCCTTATCGACCGACGTGACTTTCTTTCGCCGCTTGCGGGCCGCTTCGAACGCCACCTTGCCGATCCGGCGAATTTCTTCAGTCGTGTAGACTTCGGTATTCACCCCGCGCTCTTCACCGTTCGGCAGGGTTTCGATCCCCTTCGGCTTCCCGAAATAGATCCCGCCGGTCAATTCGCGCACAACAAGGATGTCGATCCCTTCGATCACCTCGCGCTTCAACGTCGAGGCATCCACCAGATTGGGATACACCTTGGCAGGACGCAGATTGGCATACAGCCCCAACGCTTCACGGATGCCGAGCAGCGCCCGCTCCGGACGAAGGCTGTACTCCAACCCTTCCCATTTGGGGCCACCGACCGCGCCCAACAACACCGCATCGCTTTGCTTAGCCAAGGCCAATGTCTCTTGAGGCAACGGCACACCCACTTTGTCGATCGCCTGCCCGCCGATATCGGCCGAGACGAATTCAAATGAGTGCTGATACTTTCCCCCGATGGCCTGTAACACCTTGACCGCCTCAGGAACGATCTCACGCCCGACTCCATCACCTGCCAAGACTGCAATCTTCGCTTTCACGTCACACCACTCCTTCCTGCGCACAGACTGAACTCGTTACGCCTCGACCTGCTCATCTTCAATCCGCCAGGCCGGGTCAACCAGACACAGAAATTCGATTTCTGTCGTTCCGATATTTTCGAGCGATTGATTCCCCCCGGGTGGAACGTAGACAACGGACCCGCCCTCGACAAGCTGGGTCTCGATTCCAATACTGAACCGTCCCTGCCCGGCGATAAAATAGTACACCTCTGACGAAGCCAGCTTATGCCATTTGGACCGGCGACCGGGAGCCAGCCGGCCATGCGCCAGGCTGTAGCCCAACTTCACCGCCTGTTTCGCCGGATGCAGGAGTTCACGAAGAACCGTGTGGTCTCCAGCGAGAAATTCTGGGCATTCTAAGAGAGTGCGCTTGAGCATGGGAGACCGCCCCAACCTATCCGCACCTTACCAAGCACCGCGTGCGGACACCAGGGGCCGTCACTCTAGCGTGGCAGGAACGGTCAAATCAAGCGGACTTTCTGCTCTCCCTCCGCCTGCCTTGAGGCCATATAGGCGAGCCGATTCAGCGCATTCAGATAGGCGCGGGCTGCGGCCATGATGATATCCGTATCCGCCCCGTGTCCGGAAACCGTACGGCCATCTTCTTCCAACCGGACCGACACTTCGCCCTGAGCATCGGTGCCACCCGTAATGGCGTTAACGCCGAACATCAACAGCTTACTCTTTGTCTTCGTGATGGCCGCAATCGTCCGATAGACCGCATCCACCGGCCCGTCGCCAGTACCTGATTCCTTGATCACCTGCCCGTCAATGTTCAATTCCACCGTCGCCGTCGGCACGAGATTCGTCCCGCTTTCGACATGGAACGACTTCAACACAATCCGCTCGGTCATCTTAGCCAATTCTTCCGAGACGATCACTTCTAAATCTTCTTCGAAAATTTCCTTCTTTTGATCGGCCAGCTTCTTGAAACGCTCGAATGCATGGTTGAGCTCCTCTTCGCTGAGCTTGTACCCCAAATCTTCCAATCGCTGCCGGAATGCGTGCCGCCCGGACAACTTGCCCATGACCATCTTGCTCTCGATCAACCCGATCGATTCCGGCCGCATGATTTCGTAGGTCGTCTTATCTTTCAATAACCCGTCCTGATGAATCCCGGAAGTATGTGCAAAGGCATTCGCGCCGACGATCGCCTTGTTCGGCTGCACAACCATCCCGGTAATCTTACTCACCAACCGGCTCGTCTTGGCAATCTCCTCCGTCCGGATGCCGGTATCGGCCTGATAAAAATCCTTCCGGGTCCGAAGACCCATGACGATTTCTTCCAACGAGGTATTACCCGCCCGTTCCCCAATCCCGTTGATCGTGCACTCGACCTGACCCGCCCCGTTGACGATCGCCGCCAAACTATTCGCGACGGCGACACCCAGATCGTTATGACAGTGGACTGAAATCACGGCCTGCTTGGCATTGGGCACTTTGTCAAAAATCCCTTTGATCAACGCGCCGAACTCTTGCGGCACGGCATAGCCGACCGTATCGGGAATATTGATCGTTCCCGCCCCGGCTGCGATGACCGCTTCGATAACCTCATAGACATAGGCTTGGTCCGAGCGGCTCGCATCCATCAGCGAGAATTCCACATCGGGCATGTAACTTCGCGCGCGCTGCACCATCTCAACCGCGCGCTTCCTGGCTTCTTCCCTTGTCATCCTGAACTGATGCTTCAAATGGATGTCTGACGTCGAGAGGAACGTATGAATTCTGGCTTTCGGCGCGCCCTTGAGCGCTTCCCAGGCCCGATCAATGTCTTCCGGACGGGCCCGCGCCAGACTGCAGACCGTCGGCCCCTCGACCTCCAACGCAATCCGGCGGACCGCCTCAAAATCACCAGGCGAACTGTACGCGAATCCGGCTTCGATGATATCCACCCCGAGCCGCGCCAGCTGCTTCGCCACCATGACTTTCTCTTCCACGTTCATGCTGGCGCCCGGCGACTGCTCACCATCGCGCAACGTCGTATCGAAAATACGAATCATCCGTTCCATAGGATCACCTCTACCCTTTGCTGAGGCTGCTCAAAAAGTCTCACCTGCAAGGCCGCAGGGAGAACGATCCCTGAGGCGTACTCCTGGAGTACGTCAAGGGGATCGAGCGACCGAGAACGCTGCAGGGGGAGCTTTTTCAGCAGCCTCAAATAGAAAAAGCCCTCGCCCCCTCACCATACGGTCAGGGACGAAGGCTTCATGCGCTTCGTGGTACCACCCTGGTTCGGCAACGAATGACATCGGTCATCCATCACCCTTCATTGGCCCCTTACGAGGGCGACGCGGAATCCATTACTCGGAGTTCACGGATTCGGCTCAGAGGCGAGTTCGGCGACGTAGAGACCGGCTTGCACCACCCGCCGGCTCTCTCGAATCTCTACGGCTCGCGTACTACTCCTCGTCCTAGCCTTAGGATTTGGGTTCTATCACAGGCTGATCAGACTTGGAAAGAGGTTTCTTCCCAACCGCTTTCGCCATCAACCAGAACAATCGTTCTGTCGGTCCCATCAACGCGTATCCGGAGAACACGACGAACAGCATCACCTCCGGCCAGGCCGCGATCATCATGAGCGCCAGAATACCCCACACGAGATAGGTAATCTGTTGACGGCCTTTGAACTTCATATCCTTAAAGCTGCGATACTTCACGGTGCTGACCATGAGGAATGAAAGGGCAAGCGTGATGATCAGCACTAAGACCGGTTTCACTTCCGCGCCCATCCGAACGATATGATGGTCGAGAATGACCAGCGACGCGACCACCCCGGCAGCGGCGGGAATCGCCAACCCGGTGAAGTACTTGCTGTCAGCCAACGCGACCGTTGAATTGAACCGCGCGAGCCGCACGGCACCCATCGCCACATACGCAAACATCACCGCAACCCCGAACATCCCTTGCCCGCTCAGCGCCCAGGAGTAGATTAAGAGCCCCGGCGCGACTCCGAATGAAACCACATCGGACAGGGAGTCGTATTCGAGCCCAAAATGGCTGGTGCTATTCGTCAGTCGTGCCGATTTCCCGTCCAGCACATCGAAAATCATCGCGACCAAAATGGCGATCGCCGCCGCCATGTAGTTGGCGTTGAAGACGGACAAGATGGCATAGACACCGCAAAACAGATTCCCCGTCGTGAAGAGATTGGGAATCAGATGCATCGCCTGACGCTTTCGCGCTTCCTTCCCCAACGATTGTCGCAATCCGTGTCCCTTCATCGTAGGTCTCCCAAGATGGTTTCGCCGCCTTTCACTCGATCTCCCACCGCCACTCGCACGCTCGTGCCGATCGGAAGAAATGTGTCCATCCGTGAACCAAATCGGATCAAACCAAACCGCTCACCCAGTATGGCCCGATCTTTGGGTGACACCCAACAGACAATGCGCCGGGCAATGAGCCCTGCCACCTGCACACACAGCACCTTCACACCGGTGGCCGTCTTGATCATCAACGCGTTCTGCTCATTCTTAACCGTCGCCTCAGGCTTACTGGCGACCAGAAAGAGCCCAGGCTGATACTGCACATCTTCGATGATCCCTTCGCAGGGAACCCGGTTAATATGCACATCAAAGACGTTCAGAAAAATCGTGATGCGGAGGCTGCGCTCCTTGAGATAGCGCGGCTCAAACTCCTCTTCGATCGCGATGACCTTCCCATCACCCGGCGCAACGATAATGCCTGGGCCCGATGGAATCACCCGCGCAGGGTTGCGGAAAAACCACGACACAAAGAGCGTCAGGCCGGCCGCCACCACGGCAACCAGCGTCCACCCCAACCATCCAGCACAGAGTGTAACGCCCGCTACCGCTCCAATGAAGGGAAATCCTTCTTTGGCAAACGGGACGCCGACGGCACGATCAGCCACAGGGCTTATCCCTTCTAGTTCTTGGTCTTGTCGACCAGCTGATCTTTCTTCAGCCAGGGCATCATTGCCCGGAGCTTGGCCCCGACGGCCTCGATAGGATGCGCTTCGCCTTTGGCCAGCAACGCATTATAGACAGGACGATTGGCTTGATTCTCCAGCACCCACTCTTTGGCGAACTGACCCGTCTGGATTTCGCCGAGGATCTTCTTCATTTCCTGCTTGGTCTGCTCGGTCACCACTCTGGGCCCACGGGTAATATCTCCGTACTTAGCCGTGGTGCTGATCGAATACCGCATGTTGGCAATGCCGCCCTGATAGATCAGATCGACGATCAACTTTACTTCATGCAAACATTCAAAATAGGCCATCTCTGGTGAATAGCCGGCTTCCGTCAGGGTTTCATAGCCTGCCTGAATCAGCGAGGTCAGGCCGCCGCACAACACCGCCTGCTCACCGAAGAGATCGGTTTCGGTCTCTTCACGGAAATTCGTTTCAATGATCCCCGCCCGTCCACCGCCGACCGCGCTGGCATACGCCAAACCCACCTGCCGCGTCGTCCCACTGGGGTCTTGATGAACCGCAAGCAAACAAGGGACGCCGCTCCCTTTTGTATATTCCGAACGAACCAGATGTCCCGGTCCTTTCGGCGCGACCATGAATACATTGATGTTGGCCGGGGGCACAATCTGGCCGAAATGAATGTTGAACCCGTGCCCGAATGCGAGATACGAACCGGGCTTCAAATTCGGAGCAATGTCCTGGCGGTAGATTCCCGCCTGCATTTCATCGGGGGCCAAAATCATCACCACATCGGAGGCCTTGACGGCATCGGCAACCGGCATCACTTTGAGCCCGCTCTGCTCGGCTTTCTTCCAGGACGCGCCTTCGCGCACACCGATTACCACGTTGACGCCGCTCTCCTTCATATTGAGGGCATGCGCATGACCCTGGCTGCCGTAGCCGATCACGGCCACCTTCTTGTTACGAATCTGCTGAATGTCGGCATCTTTGTCGTAATAAATCTTCATCGTGAACTCCTCAGGAACGCCTTGTTTCAGAAATAGATACCCTCGTGAACTCCGGACTACTCGCGCGCCACTTTCTTGGGCTGTACCGCACTCGCTCGATTCGGCTCCCGCGCCACGGCCACGCGCCCCGTTCGAGTCAATTCTTTGATCCCAAGCGGCTGCAACAGATTGATGATCGCTTCGATCTTTTTCGGATCGCCCGTGACTTCGATCGTATAGGTCGCCGGTGTCGAATCGATGACGTTGGCCCGGAAAATATCCGCGATTCTGAGCGCCTCAGCACGATCTTCGGCCTTGGTATGCACCTTGATCAGCGCCGTCTCGCGCGACACAAACTCACTCTCATTCAGATCCACGACCTTGATCACGTCGATGAGCTTGTTGAGATGTTTCACAATCTGCTCGATGATGCGATCATCGCCAGACGTGACAATCGTCATCTGCGACATCGAGGGATCGAGCGTCGGCGCCACCGACAGACTCTCAATATTGAACCCTCGCCCGCTGAACAGCCCGGCCACTCGCGACAACACTCCAAATTTATTTTCAACCGTGACGGAAATAATATGTTCCATATGTTCGAGTACCTTATGCAGTCAGGACCGTATCGTTACCGTCCGGCGTCACTTTTTTCGCACCCGCCTGTTTGTCTTTCAATTCCGGCGGATCCTCCAGAATCATCTCGTGATTGCACCCTCCGGCAGGAATCATCGGGTACACATTTTCAAACCGATAGGTCGGCACATCGACAATCACCGGCCCATTCACGGCGATGGCTTCCTTGAGCACGCGATCAAGATCCCCGACTTTGGTCGCCCGTAACCCGACGGCGCCATAAGCTTCCGCCAGCTTCACAAAATCCGGAGTGTTTTCGAGATCGCTGGACGCATAGCGGCCTTGATAGAACAAGTCCTGCCATTGCCGCACCATGCCATGGAACCGGTTGTTTAAAATAATGATCTTCACCGGAAGCTTGCTTACCACCGCGGTCGCCATCTCCTGCATATTCATCTGAATGCTGCCGTCACCCGCAATGCATAGCACCAACCGCCCCGGGAATGCCGCCTGGGCGCCCATGGCCGCCGGGAACCCGAAACCCATGGTTCCCAACCCACCGGACGTCAACCAGCGATTCGGCTGCGCCAGTTTGAAATATTGCGCGGCCCACATTTGGTGCTGCCCCACATCAGTCGAAACAATCGGATCCCGATCCTTCGTGAGTTCATAGAGGCGCTTCACCACATGCTGCGGCTTGATCGGTCCATCCGACTCTTGCTGATAGGCCAACGGGTGGGCGGACTCCCACTCCCGAATCTGTTTCCACCAAGGCTTTCGCAGCTCTTTCTGCTCGCCGTTGACCGACGCGCGGAGGATCTGATTCAACTCGCGCAACACGGTCTTACAATCACCGACGATCGGAATATCGACATGAATATTTTTCCGAATCGACGTCGGATCGATATCGACATGAATAACCTTGGCATGAGGGCAGAACTCCGACACCTTCCCTGTGACCCGATCATCGAAGCGCGCCCCGATCGCGATCACAAGATCCGAATAGTGCATCGCCATGTTGGCCTGATAGGTCCCGTGCATCCCCAGCATGCCCAGCGATAACTGATGTTCTCCCGGAAATGCCCCAAGCCCCATTAACGTCATATCGACCGGAATCTGGGTCAGTTCAGCCAGTTCAATCAATTCTGCCGAAGCACCCGAAAACACGACGCCGCCACCGACATAGAGAATCGGCTTCTTGGCCTTCATGATGGCTTCGGCTGCCTGCTTGATCTGCCATTTATTGCCGTCATAAGTCGGGTTATACCCCCGAATCGAGACGGAGGTGGGGTAGACGAATTCCGTTGTGGCCATCGAGACGTCTTTAGGAATGTCGACGAGAACGGGACCTGGACGGCCCGTCGTTGCAATATAGAACGCCTCTTTAATCGTCATTGCAAGATCGGCGACATCCTTCACGAGAAAGTTGTACTTCGTGCACGGACGGCTCAGACCGATGTTGTCGGCCTCCTGAAAGGCATCGTTGCCGATCAGGCTCGTGGGCACCTGGCCGCTGAAACAGACTAACGGGACAGAATCCATGTAGGCATCGGCCAGCGCGGTAATAACGTTCGTCATTCCCGGACCTGACGTCACCAAGCATACGCCGGCTTTCCCCGTCGCCTTGGCATAGCCCTCCGCCATGTGACCGGCGCCCTGCTCATGCCGGGTCAAGATGACTTGGAGATCCTTCTGCTGATGCAGCATGTCGAATATCTTAAGCACGACGCCTCCAGGAAGCGCGAAGATCGTTTTGACCCCCTCCCGCTTGAGACACTCGATGAAAATTTCAGATCCATTGAGCTTCATATGGCTTTCCTCCCCCGGATGGCCGGAGTACTGTTTTCAAGAACGTGCAGCCCTTCAAGAAATGGCCAGATCAAATTCTCTGGTCAGTCCACACAGAAATTTGTGCATTATCAATGGGAAAGAATGCGAGATCCTAACACCACGCCAGATGAGGGTCAAGAGCCGCCTTGCTACGTCGATCCCTCAACGAGCTTGGGGGCCGGAATAGCACCCAGCAACAGCACGACATGAATTAAGCGCGAGAGAGGAAACCTATAAGCCGGATTCTGTCCCGCATGAACCGTGGTTCATGCCTGGGTGATCATTTCTCTGGGATTCGAGTTACCCCGAACCTCGAGCGACCTACCCGAAGACCTCGACCGGGCCAGTCGTTGTGCCACGCTCTTGCGAACGCCACACGTGTCTTCCTATTTGGCCTTGCACCGGGCGACGCTTACCGTGCCAGCGATGTCACCATCCCTGCGGTGGGCTCTTACCCCGCCGTTTCACCCTTACCTGAGCCGCCGCGACGAAATGGAATCCCGTCGCGTTGGCCATCGGCGGTTTGTTTTCTGTGGTGCAGGTGTCGGATTGCTCCGCCTGGGAATTACCCAGCGCCCCGCCCATGGAGTCCGGACTTTCCTCCCGACACGCAAGGTGCCGAGCGATCACCCAGTCTCCTCTCTCGCGCAGGGGTAGTATAGGGGAAGGAGAGAGACTGTGACAAGGAAGGGAATCTACGATGCCGGATTGTCCGTTGACTATTCTCCGGCCGCCGCCATGAGCTCGATGCCTTGATCCCAATGCCCAACCGTTTTCCTGGGCACCAAGACACTTCGGCGAACATAGCGTGTCAATCGCGCCTGATCCTCATCGGACGAGCGGATGAATTCGAGCCCCACGTATCTCCCATCGACCCGTCGCACCACTGCGAGGGGCACGTTGAGCGGTGAAGATTGGTCAGGCAAGAACAGCCTGAGCCGAATGTAGGCCCCAACCTTGATCAATTCAGGACTTTCCATCAGGCACCCAGGGAGAGAGACGTCGATCACACGACCTTCGCCGCATACCGCTTCACCTGAAAAAACAGCCCCACATTCAACAGGAATTCGCTCGCTATACCGATGATTCATACGCCCCCCATTCCTTTGCACTTGGTAGATTAGACTGTACCCCGACATTCCGGTTGCGCCTATTGCCCAAAGGAATGGAGCCGACTCCCTCAAATGGTGGGGAACGAAACGCTTAAAACTGGCTGAAAATTGAGGAGGTACTGGCAGAACTGCAATGAAACTGATGCCTTAGATGGATCCTTGACTACGGTCCCACGACGGCTGGCAAGACCACAGCTGGAACCGGCTGCTTCGTCTGGTAGATCGCCATCGCTTCCGGCATCCACTTCTTTAACTGCTCGATACGCGTCTCATGGCCAGGATGGGTCGATAAGTATTCAGACGGCCCCTTTCCGCCGGAGAGTTGCTCCATCCGTTCCCACAAATGAACGGACTCGCGTGGATCATACCCCGCATCCGCCGCCAGGAGAATCCCAATATAGTCAGCCTCTGATTCATGCTTCCGGCTAAACGGCAGCAACACGCCGACCTGAGCGCCGACACCCAACGCCGCCATTGCCGCTTGCGACATCAAGCCTCCGCCTCCGCCTCCACCGGCTCCAGCTGCCGCTCCCGCCACTTGCAGGGCCGCATTCGTCAACTGCCCCTGACTCATTCGCTCTGCGCCATGACGTGCCAAGGCATGGACCACTTCATGGCCCATCACCGCCGCAAGACCGGCTTCCGTCCTGGCGACCGAAAAAATTCCGGTATAGACTGCAATTTTTCCGCCCGGCAGCGCAAACGCATTGAGCGTTTTATCGTCCTTAATCACCGTCACTTCCCACTGAAACTGCTGCGCCATCTCTCCGTACTTCGACCGCTTGGCTGCTTCTATGATCCGCGCTGCTACACGCCTGACCGGCTCAATCTCGCGCGGATCCTGCGATTGCCGCATCTTCGGATCGCTCTTCACCTGGCTATAGGCCTGCGCGCCCATTTGATTTTCCTGTTCGACCGACGTCATGAGCAACTGCGAGCGACCCGTGTAGGGATTGGTTTCACACCCGCCGACCCCCAGCAACACACACAGCAGCATCCCGGTTGCCATGAGTTGGCTAACCCGCATTCTGTGGCTCATAAGCTTGTCTCCATACAGCGCGTATCGATTCTATCCGACAGCTGAATTGACCGCCCCTGCTACGATTCGTTAGATTACCGCGCCCCAACTATTTTTTCTACCAGGAGCGCGTGGTGACGGCTGTACCCGCTTCGATTGCCGATCAATTCGGAGACGAACGGCTGACCCTGAATGCGCTCCAGGCCAAGGGGCGAACTATCGTGCTGGAGCAGCGACCGAAAGCCGAGTACGACATAGCCGCCGCGTCGATCCTGGCGCGCGCAGAGTTTTTGATCAGGCTCAAGCGGCTATCTGACGAGGTTGGCACGATGCTTCCGAAGGGAGCATCATCCACCGTGGAACTGGCTGCTCGCATGGTGGTGGAAAAACACGGGCAGGAGCGACTGGCCCAGGTTGCAAAGATGCAGTTCAAAACCACCCACGCCGTACTGGCAGGGCTTAGCTAAAACGATTCGCCGACTTCCAGGTCATTTTTCCTGGCCACACTCAACGCCGAAGCGGATTCGGTCGGAGTCTCGCCTTCCCAGTAGAGCATGCGGCGGCAATAAGGGCATACGTGGAGATCGTCTGATCGTCTGACTTGCGCGATCAACTGCGGTGGGATCTGGAGCCGGCATCCGGCGCACATCCCTTCACGCACGGCGGCAATCGCCCCGTCTTTCCGGGACAATTTGATGTGCGTGTAGCGCGCGAGCAAGTTTGGTTCGATCTGCTTCGCCGCCTCACGCTGCCGAGCTTCCAACTGGGCCAGCTCCGTCGCAAGCTCTTTGTCCATCGCATCCAGCACTTGTTTTTCCTTGGCAAACACGGTCTGTGCCGCATTCACTCTCTCCTGCACCTCTTTCATTGTTCCTTGAAGCTGGTCGATCTTGTCCATCGACAGGAGAATTTTTTCCTCAAACTCTCCACGCTTCTTATTCGCCAATTCGATTTCAAAGAGATGCGCTTGATATTCTTTATTGGTTTTCAAGCCGGATGCATGCGACTTCATTTTCTCGGTTTGCGCTTCATGCGCTTCAAGATCTTTTTCGTGCGTGCGCCGCTCTTTCACCAACGCCTCAACCGACGCCTTGGTCTCGGCGAGCAATTGCGCGTGCTCGCGGAGAGGAGCCTCTGCGACATTCAAGCGTTCAGGGATTTTTCTGCGCTGTTCAGTGATCTCCAAAATGCGGAGATCCAGTTTTTGCAGGGCGAGTAGGGGAGAAAGTTTCTGGCTCAACGGGCTCCTTTGAACGGCATTCAGGGTGAACCACTCAGCGCGCCGGGCCCCGTCAGATGTGGTGGGCCCACTAGGACTTGAACCTAGGACCAGCTGATTATGAGTCAGCCGCTCTAACCACCTGAGCTATGGGCCCGATGAGGTGAGCTGCGATCGCCCGGGCTACCCACACAGCCAATACAGGGGATCTGATTCTAGGCCGCCCCCACGCTGGAGTCAAATGACTCCAGCGTGGCAATTCTTCACACGCTTTCGACAAAGCTGCGGAGCTTCTTGCTCCGGCTGGGATGCCGCAACTTGCGCAGGGCTTTGGCCTCGATCTGTCGGATACGTTCGCGAGTCACTTCGAAATCCTGCCCCACTTCTTCCAAGGTATGGTCGGTCGCCTCGCCGATTCCAAACCGCTTCCGAAGAACTTTTTCTTCGCGCGGCGTCAGAGTTTCCAGCGCGCTATTGATCTGCCGCTGCAAATCGTACCGGATGGCAGCTTCTAAGGGAGACACCGCCTTCTTGTCTTCGATAAAGTCGCCCAGATGGCTATCCTCTTCCTCACCGATCGGTGTTTCCAGCGAGATCGGCTCACGGGCGATCTTGAGAATCTTGCGAACCTTATCGAGCGGCAAGTCCATCCGCTCGGCGATTTCTTCCGGCAATGGCTCGCGGCCCAACTTCTGCACGAGATGCCGCGAGGTCCGGATGAGCTTATTGATCGTTTCAATCATATGCACCGGAATGCGGATCGTGCGCGCTTGATCGGCAATCGCTCGAGTGATCGCCTGACGAATCCACCACGTCGCGTAGGTGCTGAATTTGTAGCCGCGCTGATATTCGAACTTATCGACCGCCTTCATCAACCCGATATTGCCTTCCTGGATGAGATCCAGGAACTGCAATCCGCGATTCGTATACTTCTTGGCGATACTCACCACGAGACGCAGATTGGCCTCCACCAGCTCCGCTTTCCCGCGCTTCACCTTGTCCTCGGCGACATCAAGATGCTTCACGGCATCTTTGATTTCCTCGGCCGGCACCAAGGCCTCCTCGGTTTCCAGCTGCTTGATCCGCGCCTTGGCCGCCTGATAAATTTTCTTAATATCCATCAGGGTCTCTTCAGAGACGCCCGCCTTGCGTTTGACCGCGAGGAAATCCGGCCTGGTCCGGCACATTTTCCTGAGCTGCTCGGCACCGGCTTCACCGCCGATCCCGATCCGCCGCTGGCAGCTGGCTACTTCTCGCTCAGCCATGCGGAATTGCACGGCCAGATCGCGTACCCGCTGCACCATGCGATCCTTCAAAACCCCGTGCAAATTCACAGACTCGATCTTATCGACGACCTGCTGACGAGCCACGTCGAACTGCTTCTTGTATTGCTTTTGCTTCGCCGGATCGTTGCCGATAGATTTTTCTTTCTCGACCAAGGCCTTCAGCGACAACGAGACTTTCCGGACCGTATTGAGAGCCTCCAGCGTCTTCACCCGCAGCTCTTCGTAATCGCGCTCAATCGGCTGCGCCTCTTCCTCGAGTTCTTCTTCGGTCTCCTTCACCGGCACGATCTCGCGGACATCGATCTTGCCGTCTTTGAGCTGATCGCGCAGGGCCAGCACAAACTCGATGGTCATCGGTAATCCGTAGATCACCGACGCGACTTCCTTCTTCCCTTCTTCGATCCGCTTGGCGATCTCGATTTCACCTTCACGGCTCAGCAGCGCCACGCTGCCCATTTCTTTCAAGTAGAGGCGAACGGGATCGTCCGTGCGGCTCAAGGCGCCAGGCGTGAGATCGATCGGCTTTTCGTTTTCTTCTTCTGACTCGGCCTCCGTCTCGGTCTCCGCTTCCTCCGCGTCGTCGCTGGCCTCGCCCCGCTCCGTGCGCTTCTTGGCCTGCTCGCCGTCCGGCGCATCCACAATCTCAATGTCCAATTCGCCGAACATCGTCATGATGCTGCCGAACTGGTCGGAGGAGACCACCTCCGCCGGCAGGGTGTTATTCAACTCATCGTAGGTCAGGAATCCTTTTTCCTTCCCCATCGTAATGAGTTTCTTCACCTCGCCGAGCAACTCTTGCTTCGCCATAACTACTCCTTCACCAATGAGACTGTGCCGGCGACTGGCGTGCCGGCTTTCCGCATTTGCAATTCGTTCACTTGCAGATTGATGGACTGCACGTCATCCCAGCGTCCTTCGCGTTCCGCCCCTTTGAGCCGGGAAATGAGTTCGCGCATAGCCGCCTCGGACCGCTTCCGGTCCAGCTGATCGAGACAGCCCTTGATGTGCTCCGAAACATCGTCGAAATGATCGTCCCGTAAAGAGAACTCGGTGGCCAGTGCCCCGCAATCAGGATCCTCCATCGCCGCATCGAGGAACGCGCGCAGTTCGACACGTCCATCCGATCCCAGATGCGCCAACGCACACGCCACCAGCTTCTGACAAGCCGGGATGGAAAACAGCTCCGGGTTGAGCCGACGAATATCTGCCGGTGACAGCTTCCCTTGTAACAGTAGGAATACGAGATCCCGCTCTTCGGGAACTCCCTTGAAAGCAGGCACTGGTTTCGACGGCGCGGCCGGTGCCGGTTGCCCCGATGGTTTTCGTTGCTCTGCCAGCAACGCCGGATACCGTTCGATCAAGCGCTGCTGGCTAATCCCCAACCGCTCCGCGACCACACGAAGGCGTTCTTCCCGCTCAATCGGATGTTCGCTCTTCTGGAGAATACGTAAAATTTCGTCGACACTTCGAATCCGGCTTTCCAGTGACCCTGTCTCAGCCAGCTTCACGCTATGTTCCAACGCATAGTCTAACAGGCTCGGAGCCGCAGCCTCGAGCCGCGCAAACGCCTCCGCACCCGCCTTTCGAACGTACGTGTCGGGGTCGTCTCCGTTCGGCAGCGTCACCACCTTGACCCCAAGACCACTGTTCACAAACAGGTCTAAGCCACGCAAAGCCGCCCGCACACCGGCTGCATCTGGATCGAACAAGAGCACCACATTCGAGGCGAATCTCCGGAGTGCCTGAATGTGCTCCGCCGTCAGCGCGGTGCCTAATGTCGCCACCGTGTGCGTGATCCCGGCCTGATGCAAGGCAATCGCATCAAAGTAGCCTTCCACCACAATCACGGTCTTCGTCCGGGCGATCGCTTCGCGAGCCTGATCGAAAGCAAAGAGCGTCTGGCCTTTTTTGAATAACGGCGTGTCGGGGGAATTCAAGTATTTGGGCGTGCCGTCGCCGAGCGTCCGTCCGCCGAATCCCACCACACGCTTGCGCAAATCGACAATCGGGAACATGACACGGGCGCGGAATCGATCGTAGAAGCCCGTCGCTCCTTTCCCTGCCTGCTCACGCGCAATGGTCAATCCGGCAGCCGCCAAATCGCCGGATGTAAAGCCCTGATGCGTCAACGCTTTGATCAACCCTTCCCATTCACCCAATGCCACACCGATCGCAAATCGCGTGATGGTGACCGGCTCAATTCCACGCTCCGCGAGATAACTCCGTACTGCCTCACCCGCACTAGCATCCTGAAGATTCTTGTGAAACCACGCCGACGCGGCCTGATTTACCTGTTCAATACGTCCGGATTGAGCGGCCTGCGGATTGAACGCAGCCGACTCCTGCACCTCGATCCCCACCTTTCGGCCGAGATCGCGCACCACTTCCGGGAAACTGGCTCCCGTAATCCTTGTCAAAAAGGCAAACACGTTGCCGCCGGCACCACAGCCGAAACAATGAAAAATCTGCCGTGAGGGGCTCACCGTAAACGACGGACTCTTTTCCTGATGGAACGGACACAGTCCTTTCAGATTCTGCCCGGCCCTGGTTAGCGAGACATGGTGGCCGACGATATCCGCGATATCGACCCGGTCACGAATCTGGTTGATGATGTCGTCAGAAATCAGGCCTCGGCCCACGAGAGTCCTGGCTCCTTTGCACCCGTCATGATCGACCGACGGGCTAGCCTGTAAATGATCGGAAAATTTGACTGGTCAGGGTATCAGACCGCTTGAAACCCTGTCAATTACGAGCGTGACCGACTAGCCCGGCGGCCATCCGAGATGACGCCCGCCAAGCACGTGGAAATGCAGGTGAAAAACAGACTGCCCCCCATCCCGACCTGTATTGGCCACAATACGATATCCCGGCTCGGCCAACCCCTTGTCCGTAGCGACCTTTCGGCAAGTCAGGAGTAAGCGGCCGAGCAAGGCCTGATCCGCCTCGCCGAGATCCTGGACCGCCGCGACATGTCGTTTAGGAATGACTAAGGTGTGAACCGGCGCTTGAGGGCTCACGTCATCGAACGCCAAGGTATGCTCGTCCTGATACACGACCTTCGCAGGAATGCTGCCCTCAACGATTCGACAAAAAATGCAGGTGCTCACATGTCCTCCCTGACTACGTCTCGGGCCTGAGACCGGATTTCCCAAACCGCTTCGCCAATTCCTGATAAATCTCGGACAGTGGAATATCGTGATAACCCAAGACCATGAGCGTATGAAAAAGCAGATCGGCAATCTCGTAGACGATTTCTTCTTTTTTCCCGCCCTTCGACGCGAGCAACACTTCGCCAGCTTCTTCAGCCACTTTCTTGAGGATCTTGTCGTGGCCACCGTCGAAGAGCTTCGTCGTGTAGGAACCCGGCTGGGGATTGGCGCGGCGCGTCTCGATCGTCCGAAGCACGGCATCGAGAATGCCGCCAGCGGCCTCACCGGTTTTGCCGAGCCCCACAGCACCCGACTCCTCCATGGGCGTAAAGAAACAGGCCCGCTCGCCCGTGTGACAAGTCGGCCCGACCGGTTGCGCCTTCACCAGAATGGTATCGCGATCGCAATCCACAAAGAGGGTTTTCACATGGAGCTTATTCCCCGAGGTTTCACCCTTCTCCCAGAGTTTCTGACGCGAGCGGCTCCAGAAGTGAACGGTTTTGGTGGCGACGGTCTGATTCAAGGCCTCCTGGTTCATATAGCCAACCATCAAGACCGTGCCATCCAGCCAATCCTGCACCACAGCGGGAATCAGCCCCTGTTCATCGAACTTCAGTACCTGCGCGCGCTCGCCTTGTCCCATTGTTTCACGCCACCGGTGCCGCTTGATCCAGCCTCACCGGCACGCCTTTCTCTCGTAAATATGCTTTGGCCTGGGGAATCGTATACGTCCGGAAATGGAAAATCGAGGCCGCGAGCACGGCGTCGGCCTTCCCCTTCGTGAATCCGTCATAGAGATGTTCGAGCGTGCCCACTCC
>JBEBHO010000008.1:0-23513 GCA_040081095.1 Nitrospira sp. | reverse complement strand
AGCCGCGTACGCGATCAGAAAGAGCATGTGAGGATCGCCGCCTACACGGTCCTGGCCGAGCTGGGCCTTCCGGAAACCGGCGCGCTGTTGGAAGACGGCCTGCTGAATAGTTCGGTATTGGTGCGCGCACGCGCTGCGGAAGCGATCGGACGCGCCGGTCTCGCCGCCAAGTCAGGCGCGCTCAAGCGGGCAATTAGCGACGAGGCTCAGAGCGTCCGCATCGCCGCGATGAATGCATTGGGCGATGCCAAAGTCCTGGAGATGAAGCCGCGCTTGGTTGAAATCGGCCGTACTGAAGAGGGCCCCGAGGCCATCTTTGCCTATGCGGCCCTCTATAAGATGGGCCAGACCGATCTGCTCAGCGACATCACGAACGCCGCCACCTTACCGGATGCGGAAGTCCGCATGGCGGCGATCGGTGTCCTAGGCAGGCTGAAACGACCGGCGAGCCTGGCACTGCTCAGTCAAGCGGTGTATGACCCAAACCCGTCCGTGCGGGCCTTTGCCGCCGGTGCGCTCGGCGAGTTCGGATCTCCCGGCGGAGTGGCGCCGCTCACCCATGCCTTAGGCGATGAAATGGCGATGGTCCGTGGCGTCGCCGCCGGCAGTCTCGGCCGATTGGGCTTGAAAGAAAATCGTCCCTTACTCCAAGCCCTCACGAGAGATCCCAGTTTGCAAGTGCGGGCCAGCGCCGCCGAGAGCCTCCTGCGCCTCGGCGACTCATCGATCTTGCTCCTTGCCGCCGATCTGGCCAGAAACCCTGATCCCTCCATTCGCAGCAGCGCAGCCCAGGCGTTGAGCGCGACCTCCGACAAAGAAGCCCTGTCAGTGCTACAGGCGCTGCTCCAGGATCAGCAACCGCTCCCACGGCTCATGGCGGCCAAGGCCCTGGGGAAAGTCTCCGGCCCCGTCATTCCGATTCTCATGAAAGGCTTGCAGGACTCCGACGAGGCTGTGCGCATCGCCGCGGCCGGAAGCCTGTTGCAACAGACCGCGCGTGCCGCACGGACCACTCGTCGGCCATAATTAGTCGGAGGCCCATGCTCAAATTTCTTGGAACACTCGTGCTGATTGCCGCCTCATTCGGGGCCGGTTACTATGTCGGTCAGCGCCCGGTCGGCACACTCCAACAAACCGTGTCCGACCTCCAACAATCGATTACCAAGCTGACGCGCAATGTGGTGGATACCACGCAGGGCATCGAGCGTGACTTGCGGCGCCGCCAGGGACTCGTCGATGCCAAATCACGGGTCGTGCAAGCCAAGGCCAACCTCTTTGATCGGAATTTCGGGGATGCGGCGAAGGAACTGGGGGAAGCGGTGACGATCTTGGAAAATGCGACGAAGGGCGCGAAAGCCGATCCCGCCATCGACGCCGTCCGTGAACTGGCCAGCACGATGCGGGAAGTCCGTTTAGAAATTTCGATGGGGAAATCGATGCCGATGAAACGGCTCGACGAGATTCAATTGAAGCTGGACAAAGAACTGAACCGGTAACTTAGGCATTCGCCGGTTGCGACACCGGCTGCTTCTTCCACTTGGCCAGAATCCGCTCGACACGCATTCTCACCACCATATCGGGATCCTTGAGCATCGGCTTGATCGCCTCGCGCCCACGGTCATCGCCGATCGATTCCAAGGCTGCCGCTGCGATCAGTCTCGTAAACCAATCCTTATCCTGCAGCATGGCGATGAGCGGATCGATTGACGACCCGTCCTTGATCCGGCCCAACCCCAGCACGGCGCTCTGACGAATGCTCTCATCCTTGTCTTTGAGGGCCGCGATGAACTTCGGCACGGCCGGCGCGCCGAGCTCCACGAGTGCGTTGATCGCATCGTCTTTGAACTCGTCGTTTTTCAGCTGCACCATCAACGGGTCCAAGACCCGTTCATCGCGAATCTTCCCGAGCGCCAGGATGGCATACTTGCGGACATCCCAGTCACGCAGGAGCTTCAGCAGAATTTCGACGGCCGGCGATCCCACCTGCCCGAGCGCTTCGATGGCCACTTCGCGCACTTGCCAGTCACCGTCGCGCAACGCGCGCGACAGCGGCTCAACACAGCGCTCATCGGCCATCTCACCCAGCGTAATGACGGCTTCGCGGCGCACCACCCAGTCCGGGTCGCTGAGCAGATCGATTTGAATCTCGATCTCGTCCTTGACCTTTTCTTCTTCCAGGACGACTTGATCAGACGCAACGGCCACGACCTCTTGCGAGGCCGACGGGGTCAGCGCCAAATCTTCTGCGACTTTGTCGGCCAGCTCATCGCTGGCAGGGAGCGTGTCGGGCGCGTCAGCAGACGGAGTACCTTGACTGGGGTGTTCCATAATTCAATCCTACAACGATTGCTCGCACATGAAGAACGGATTACTTCGCGGGGGTCGCTGCTTTCTTCCCTGCCGCATGCTTCTGCCTGAGGGCCAAGGCCCGGCGGCGGCGCTGTTCCCGCTTCAACCGCTTGCGCAAGGCCCGCACCGCGGCTCCGCCATCGTCGGCTTTCTTCGTGCTGAGTTTCTTCTTCAACTTGGCTTCTTCGGATTCTGCTGCGGTCTTCTTCGCCATGCCGTCTGACTCCTCTTGCGCTAATCGATAATGGACGTGATCTACCCTTGAATTTTGACGGCCCAGTGTAGAGGAGACCTTCCGGCACTGTCAACCGCGGCAAACCCCGTCGCTAGCCGATGACCAGTGTCACGTTCTCAGTATGGGCCGTATGATCGGCCGCCAACAGAGACGGCACCCGCCGAATACGCCGCTGCATGAGGACATCGGTTGGCAGAAGGCGCTGCCGAAGCGGCATCGACGAGTTCGGCACTCCCAACGTGGACAACGGGGGAACTCGAATCGCCAGGGGATCGAGATGGTGCACACTGAGCAAGGTGGACTGGGTTGAAGGGGTTTCCTCTTCCGCCAGCACAAAATCCGGGCGGCGGTCACCGATGACTTCCAATTGGATGACAGAAATGCCGTTCTGTACCATCCCCAACTTCACGGCCGCAGCCTGGGAGAGATCGAGAATACGGCCATTGACGTAGGGTCCACGGTCATTGATCCGCACCCGAACATGCTTGCCGTTCGTCAGATTCACCACCCGCACCATGCTGCCGAGCGGGAGGGTCCGGTGTGCGGCAGTCAGGGCCTGCATATCAAACAGCTCCCCGTTGGCAGCCTGCTTGCCATGAAACTGCTCCCCATACCAGGAGGCAATCCCACGATCCTTAATACCGACATCCAACCCGGCTTCCCCCTTCGGCACCCATGAGCAGGCCCCAAAGGACAAACAGAGAGCGACCAATAGGACCCCGGAGAGCTGGGTGCTGATGCGCTTGTTACAAATCTGGTGTTGCATCTTTGTTGTGTTCCTCCACTTGTAGGCCCGAATGCTGGTCACAGGTGTCAGCCTACGGGAGGTCGCCGACCTCAACAATACCGACTGAGTACCCCCCCTCCCTACTTTTGTAGCGAGGGAAATCCGATTCACTGCGCAATCGGGTGGTACGAAAACGAACAACACGGCATGTTTTGAACAGAGGCGGTACGGCTATATATAGGGAGCGCGGGGGGTGAGTCAACCAGGAGCCGGACGAAATAGCCTGCCAAACAGAGGGCGAACGGCCCAGGAAGCCGACCGGTGGCCGACTTCCCGGACCTGGCTGACGACTACCGAAACCGCAATGCCGCCCCGTCAAACTTGGTCTGGCTGGCGAATTTCTCGAAATTCCTGTCCAGGACTTCGTTGAGGATTTCCTGCCCATCTTCCGGCGCGTACCAGAAGACGGTATAGGTTCCGGTATGGCTGTTGGTGCTGGTAATGGAACTCCCGTCCACCTTGTTCGCAGCTTGGAACGTCATCTTGTTTTTCGCCGTGATGTCGGTCGAGCCTACCGCTCCATGCGCGTCAGCCGACAATTCGAGGATCTTGCCTGAAATCACCACATCCGCTCCGCCTGCCTGGCTGGAAGACGGGACATACTCTGCCCGCCATCCCTTGCGAGTGAGATAATTAGCGAGGGCTTTGGCCGTGGCTTCACCGACTGTCCCACTTTTAACCGTATAGGGCTCGTCGGATCCCCAGAGTGAGTGACGGCTCCCTAACGTGGTCCGATCAGACCGGTCGTCCTGGAACGGGGTCACCACCACCCTCACCCTGCTTACCGGAGCCGTCCCAGCCGGCATCACGGAAGGCGGAAGCCCCACAGTGAGCGGCACCGCGTCACCCTTACCCGCACATCCACCCAGCCACACCACACTTCCTAACAGCACTGTGCTCAACACGATGTGTTTCACAGGCACCTCCCCTTCAAAAGACAAGACAGCGATAATAGGGCCGACAAAAAACACCTTCCCACAAACGGCAAAAAACTCTAGCAGGTCGTTCTATGGCTGTAAAGATCGCTGTTACCAAATCTGGCACACCACCGAGCAGGTCTTCCCCGTATTGACTGAACCGGACGGACTCAGTAAGATCCGAACGGTGATGACGATGTGTTCGTGCGGCGCAAGTGGACTGCTTACTCCTTCACAGTTAATCACCCCGACTTCATAATTCATGATTGACGTCCAAAACATTACCAAGCGGTATGGGAATCTCACGGCCATCGACCGGGTCACGTTTTCCGTGGCGAAAGGCGAGGTATTGGCCTTTCTCGGCCCGAACGGCGCCGGAAAAACGACGACCATGCGCATTCTTACCTGCTTCATGCCGGCTACGGAAGGTACGGCCAGAGTGGCGGGGTTCGATTGCGCCGACCAACCCCTCGAAGTGAAGCGGCGAATCGGCTATCTCCCGGAAACGCCTCCGGTCTACCAGGAATTCACCGTTTCGGAATATCTGACGTTCGTAGGCCGGATGCGCGGCATGGTCGGAAAGAACCTTGCCTCGGCAATCGATCAATCCGTCGAAAAGCTGGCTCTGGGTAACGTCCGCCACCGGCTGATCGGAAACCTGTCGCGCGGCTATCGTCAGCGCGTCGGGCTGGCCCAAGCCGTCCTCCACGATCCGCCCGTTTTGATCCTTGATGAACCGACCGTCGGATTGGATCCGAAACAGATCATTGAGATTCGGGACTTGATCAAGAGTCTGGCCGGATCGCATTCGGTCATCCTCAGCACACACATCCTCCCCGAAGCCACCGCCGTCTGCCAGCGGGTGGTGATCATCAGCGGCGGACGGATCGTGGCAGAAGACACCCCTGACCAATTGTCTGCACGGCTCCGGCATTCTGAAAAGGTCTCTGTCACAATCAAGACGCCTCCGGCAGATTGCCTCGCCAAGCTTCAATCTATTTCCGGAATTCTGAACGTCTTCCCGGGTCAGACTGCCGGTAATTTCCTCCTGGAATGTGCCTTGGGGCAGGACAAGCGTGACGAGATCGCCCGGTTCATCATCGCAAACCAGTGGGGGCTCCTCGAATTAAGGACGATCTCCATGACGCTCGAAGACGTCTTCTTGCAACTGACCCGGCACGAAGAAGGCATGACACCCCAAGCCGACAGCGTGAGCGAGCTCGCCAAAACTACGCAGGAGACCGCCTCATGACGCCGGTGCAGGCCATCATCGCCAAAGAGCTCCGTGGCTATTTCGTCTCCCCGGTCGTCTACGTAGTCGGCGCCATCTTCCTACTGATCTTCGGATTCTTGTCCTATCTCTATGTGGTCTACGCGGGCTACCAGGCCATTCAGATCATGCAAATGCAAGGCGGCCAAGCCCAGTTGAACCTGAACGATCTAGTCTTCCGGAATCTCTTCGCCAGCATGCGCTTTGTGCTCCTCATTATTCTGCCCATCCTGACGATGCGGCTCTTTGCAGAAGAGCGCAAACTGCGCACCTTCGAGTTTCTGATGACCTCGCCGATCGGGATCAACGAGATCGTCGCAGGAAAATTCGTCAGCGTGTTTCTCGTGTTCCTGAGCCTCCTCGGGCTGACCGGCCTCGTGCCGACCGTCCTGATGCTCTTCAGCGACTTCGACTGGAATCCGATCTGGACCGGCTATCTCGGCATGACCTTGCTCGGGGCGCTCTTTATCTCCGTAGGTCTGCTCGCCTCCGCAATCACGGAAAACCAGATCGTTGCCGCATTTCTCAGCTTCGGCATGCTGCTACTCATCTGGCTGGTCTCCGGCCTCGGCGCGCTGTTGGGCGATACGACCCTGGGCCAAATCATCTCCTACGTATCGTTCATGGATCACTACGATCGCCTCGTTCGCGGCCTGATCGACACCAAAGATCTGGTCTACTTCTTCAGCAGCCTCGTCTTCATGCTTTTTCTCACCCACCGCGTGGTGGAATCGACCAGGTGGAAATGAGCATCTCCCCTAGAGGCCTACGAGCCTACGCTCCCCTGATCGGCATCACCGGCTTCGTACTGGCCGTCGGGAGCCTCATAGGGTTCACCTTTGAGCCGGCCATGCAGTGGGTCGTGACGTTAGTCATGGGCCTGGGACTTCTCTGTCTCGTCATTTCTTTCATACTTGCCTTCGAATCGATCAAAGCGTTTTCCAGCCGCCGTTCGACTCATATGGGCGCGAACAGTCTCCTCATGATCCTGCTCGTTGCGGCCATCGTCATCATCGTCAACTTCCTGGCAGCACGCCATTCGATCCGGTGGGATCTCTCGGAGAACCAGAACTTCACTCTGGCGCCGCAAACCCATCGCGTCCTTCGCAGTCTTCCCCAAGAGGTAAAAATCACCGTCTTTACGCGCGAAAAAGACCCAGGCTATACCGGCTATAAAGAACGCCTTGAGAGCTATCGGCAGGCCTCGAACAAACTGACCGTCGAATTTGTCGATCCGGAGCGGCAACCGAAGATCGCGCAGAGCTACGGCATCTTCCGCACCGACACGGCCATCTTTGAGAGCCATGGACAAACGATCCGCATTACCTCTCCATCGGAAGTGGAGCTCACCGGCGCATTGATCCGCATTTCCAAGTCCGCAAAAAAACGCATCGTCTTCTTGGAAGGCCACAGCGAGCGCAGCCTGGAAGACAAGGAGCGGAACGGCCTGTCCCTGGCTAAAGAAGCGCTGACGAAACAGGGCTATGACATTGGCACCCTCTCGCTGTTGCAAGAATCCGCCGTGCCCGATGACACCGCCGTGCTCGTCCTGGCGGGCCCGCGCAACCAGGTGACGAAAGAAGAACAGGACCGCATTCAAACCTACGTCGACAAGGGCGGGCACCTGCTCGCGATGGTTGACCCGGACACGAAGACCGAACTGGATCCCTTGCTCGCGCATTACGGTTTAGGTCTGGGCCAGGGGGTTCTCGTGGATCTCCAAGATCGATTGGCCCAAGGCGATCTCACGGCCCTGCTCGTCCGCACGTTTACGGAACATGAAATCACCCAGGACCTGACGGCTGCGGTGCTCTTTCCCCTCTCCCGCCATTTGACCTTCGATGAGCAGACCGGGAAAGACTGGGACTACGTGCCGTTAGCCAGAACCTCCGCGAACAGCTGGGCCGAGACCAACATGCAAGGCCGCGTCGTCAGCCTCAATGAAAAGGAAGATGTGAAGGGGCCATTGCCGCTCGCCGCCGCGCTGGCACCCAAGAAAGCTCCGGAAGATGGCAAACCCAGGCCGGCCATCGTCGTCGTCGGCAACTCCGCTTTTGCCACCAACGCGTTCTTCAACTTCCCCGGCAACACCGACTTCTTCTTGCATACGGCCGGCTGGCTTGCCGAGGAACGGGATCTGATTTCCATTGTCCCCAAAGAACCGGCGCTCCGGCCTTTCATTCCGAATCCCACACAAGAGCGGGCGCTGCTCTACATTCAAGTGCTCTTCCTCCCCATCATAACCATGCTCACCGGCGTGATGGTGTGGAGAAAACGTCGCCGACTGTAACCTATGCGCTATTGGCCCACACTATTGCTGCTGCTGATTCTGGCGGGACTGGGGGGCTACCTCTATTACGTCGAATTGCCGGCTAAGCAAACCGAAGAGAAGCAGGCGGTCGAACAGCAGACCCTCCTGCCCTTTCCAGAAACTGACATCACTGGGCTCACCGTCTCTACTCCAGACGGTGCCGTGGAGATGAAACGGAAAGAGTCGAAGGGCTGGGCCATCACCGCCCCTCTCCAGACCGACGCCGATGCGCGGGAAGTGCAGGCCATGATTCGGGCCCTCGTGACAGGGAAAGTACTGCGCACCGTGGAAGAACAACCCCGCGCGCTCGCCCCGTTCGGACTGGAGCAACCAATCGCGACGATCACCGTCATCGCGGGAGCCAGGCAGGAAACTTTGTCCATCGGGGACAACGGCCCCCTGTCATCGACGTTGTATGTGCACCGCCATTCGTCGCACAGCGTACTGTTGACGGACCTGACCACGAAAAGCTTCGTAAATAAAACCCTGCTCACGTTCCGACGGAAGGATCTGTTGCAATTTGTGCAGGCCGAGCTCGACCGCGTACGACTCACCTACCCGACAACCGAAATCGTCCTCTATAACATGTCGAAGGACAAGCCGAAGCCGACCTGGAAGATCCGTTACCCGATCGAGGCCGAGGCTGACCAGACAGAAGTGCGCTCCCTCCTATTCAAATTGGAGGACTTGAAAGCCCTCGGCATCATCGATCCCGGTCCTGAGCGAACCATGATCGCAAGGACGTTGACCGCGCCGAAGCTTAAGATCACGCTCCACACCACGGATGGAGATCAAACGGTCAAGCTCTATCAACCTGATCCCGATAGTGGCGAAGCCTTTGCCGAAACCAGACCGGATGCGCCCCTCTACCGGATCAATCCGCTGGTCATCAAGGATCTCGCACGCGAACTCTTTACGCTCCAAGACAAACGCCTGTTGGGTGTCGACTATACCGAGATCGCGATGTTGTCGGTGAAAACGCGAGACAAGCACTACGTGCTGATCAATGAGAACGGCCAATGGGTCCTCGAAGATCAACCCACCGACAAACTTAGTCAAGAAGCCGCAGATCTCTTTGTCAGCCGTGTGGCAAATCTCCCGGCCGAGGAGCGGGTCACCAAACAGTCAGCGCCATTGGCTCCTTATGGACTCGTTGCCCCAACGGCCGAATTTGTCGCCACAGGAAGAGACGGCAAACTCGCCGGACGGCTCACCCTTGGCAACCAAGCAGGCAATCTGATCTACGCCACCGGTGAGCGCTTGCAAGGCGTCTTCCAAGCCAGGCCGGACCTTCTCAGCCAAATCCCCGCAAAGGCCGATCTCCTGGCCAAACGAACGGACAACACTCCCGCAGCTCACTAGCCTTGGCCGCAACTCTGCTTCTCGTCCTGCTCTAATCGATCGTTGGCCCGTTACCGCCGCCCTCGGCTCCTGTAGGGGCACCCATACAGATACTCCCTCAGCGGGTTACTGAGGGAGTTGCCTTGGCGGGGTGACTGGGACTATATTCCCAACATGCCGCGAACGAAGTCTCAGCGCCCCTTATCCGACGCAACGCTCCAGCTGCTTCGTCCGTTGGTCAAAATCCTGCTCCGCAACAATGTCCCCCACCAAACCCTGGCTGAATGGGCCAAACAAGCTTACGTAGAGGTCGCCAATAGTGCATTTGGGATCGATGGAAAGAAGCAAACCGTTTCTCGTATTGCCATTCTGACCGGGCTCACGCGCAAAGAGGTGCAGCGGTTGCTGAACCAGCCGGAAGGCGCGCAGCAGGCCACCGGCGACGAGTACCATCGCGCCACCCGAGTCATTACCGGATGGGTTCGAGACCCTGACTTTGGAGACGGGAAAGGGCACCCCCACCCGCTCCGCATGGAAGCCAAGGATGCGTCGTTTACCGAACTGGTCAAACGCTACAGCGGGGATATGCCGGCTCGCGCCATGCTGGATGAGCTGCTCCGGGCTGGAGCAGTCAAACAGCTCAAGGACGGCCGCATCTGCTTGCTCTCTCGCGGCTATGTGCCTCAAAAGGGTTCGGCAGAAAAGCTCACTATTCTAGGAAGCGATACGGCCGATCTCATCGCCACCATCGATCATAATCTCTACGAGAAGCCTGCCAAACCCAGAGTTCAAAGAAAAGTCATGTACGATAATGTGCCGGTCGAAGCCGCCAAGGAGTTTGAGGTGTTGGCGGCCGCGCAAAGCCAGGAGCTCCTGGAGTCGCTGGATCGGTGGCTCTCACACCGCGATCGCGATGTGAATCCTGCCTCAAAGGGAACCGGTCGAGTCCGAGTCGGGCTTGGCCTCTACCAGTTCGAAGAGCGACTGGATAAAGAATCCTAAGGCGCGTTCGCTACTCAAATAGATGACTATGCTGCCACCGCTATCACTACTGCCACGCCACCTCCTCAGCCTTGCCGGAATTTTCCTGGCAGTGGCATCGTGCAGTCCTGCGGCGCCCACGCCTCAGGCTGGCGGCGGGATCGGCGGGACCGGGTCCGTGACAACCGTATCGTCAGGCCCTGTCACTAAATTCGGCAGCGTCTTTGTCTCCGGTACGGAGTATGACAATACCAACGCGCTCTATTGCATTGACGACAAGCCCTGCACGTCCAGCAATACCCTCAAGCTCGGAATGGTGGTCCGGGTCAACGGGACCCGCACGGAGAACTATTCAATAAACCCCACAGTGACGCGTACCGCCAACGTGATCACCTATGAGGAGTCCGTCGAAGGGGTCGTCCAATCCGTAGCCCCCGATGGCCTCAGCCTGGTGGTATTGGGACAAGCCATCACGGTCAATCAAAAGACGGAGATTGAACCGGTGTTGCAAGGCGTTGCCCCGCACTCGCTTAATCCGACTGCTGTCCGTGGAGCTCTCCTCGAAATCAGCGGGTTCGTCACTGGCGACGGCACTATTCTCGCTACCTTCATCGCTCAACACACTGGACAACCCCACTACGAGATTGAAGGAGAGATCAAGAATCATGATGTGAGGAACAAGACCTTTGAGATCGGTGCCCTCCTCGTGCAGTACTCAGGCGCCGATATCAGCCAGATGCCGGTCCCAACGACCAATACGCCCTGGAATGGCTTCATCGCCTTTGCCCGAGGCGATCAATGGAGACAAGCCGGCCCCGGACCGAATGGAGCAGAATTGACGGCCACGCGGGTAAAGATTCAAGGGCTTGGCGTGGCGGACGTTCAGGACGCGGAAATAGAAGATTTCATTACGCAGGTCGTCGCGCCGGGCGATTTCTTCATTAACAATCAGCGCGTGCAAACGACCACCTCCACGACATTTGAGGGAGGCACAGCAAGTGACTTGATCGTTGGAGCCCATATCGAGTTGGATGGCTCAATTACCAACGGTATTCTTCATGCCGACCATATTTCTTTTGAAAACGAAATCGAACTGCAATCAAACGTCGCCGGCATCAATGCAAATACGAACACGCTGACACTCGTGGGACTGCCAGGGTCGACCCTTCAAGTGAATGCAAAAACCGCTATCAGGGGCAACGGGAACCTCACGCGCTTCGACGGCATTCTGGCCGGGGACCATCTCACCATTCACGGACGACTGAGTGCCGGAAATATCATTATCGCCACGGAACTTGAGCGCAGTACCCCGACCACAGACATCACCATTCAAGGACCAGTCTCCTCGGTCTCTCAGCCCATGCTCACCATAGCCGGCACCACTATCGACACATCGGCAATTCCGGAAAACGGATTCAGGGATCGCTCGGGAACCATAGGACGGAACGGATTTTTCAACAGCCTCACGCCTGGCTTAGACATCACACTTCACGGGACCATCTCAGGAAGTTCAGTCACATGGCAGACGGCGAAGCGAGGCGACTAGCAGGCAGCACTCTTCATCTCGACACCGCCGTGCCATAGTAGGTATCGACCATCACACCGATTTCTTTGAGCATAGGAGTCGGAAGAGTTCCTCCGGCGCAGACAATGACCGCATCATTCTTGACCTGCCCTTGCCGCCCTTCTTGCTCCAGCACCACCACATCCGGCTTGATCTCCTTAACCTGACAGTGCACCGCCACTTTGATACGGCCCTTGTCAACTGCCTGCCTGAGCGACTGCCTATTCTTCTCCTTAGGTCTGGTGAAGATCTCGTCGCCCCGGCAAGACAGGGTGACCGTAGTGCCTCGCTCCGCTGCGATAGCCAATGCCGCCTCGGCCGCACTGTCGCCTCCCCCCACAACCAACACATGCATTCCCCGGTATTGCTCTGCATCGATCAAACGATACACAACTTTAGGCTGCTCTTCTCCCGGTATGCCCAACTTGCGCGGGGTCCCGCGGCGACCGATCGCCAGCAGGACATTCTTCGCCTGGTAGGTGGTCTTAGGCGTTTTCACGGCAAACGTGTGGCCGGTTATTGTCAGCGAATCCATCCGCTCAGAAAAATTGATCGTGATGCCGGTCTGTCGAATGATCTTATTCCAGAAGGCCAGCAACTCCTCTTTGCTAATTTCAAACTTGTTAAACTTGCCGACAATGGGCAGCGTCATAGGGGCCGTCATGGCCACTTTCCGACGCGGGTATTGATAGATTGCGCCTCCAAGCGAATCTTCCTGCTCAATCGTGACGAATCGTAATCCGGCCTCTTTCGCCGCCAGCGAGGCGGAAATGCCGGCCGGTCCGGCGCCGACGATCAGAACGTCCAGCTCGCTTCCTTTGCTTTTATTCTTCCGAATTGTCTCAATGGCTCGTTGCCCTTGATCCACGCCTTTCCGGATCAGCCCCATTCCTCCCAACTCCCCGGCGATATAAATCCCCGGCACGTTGGTCTCAAACGTCGGCTTGACTTGCGGGATATCGATTCCGCGTTTCTCTGTTCCGAACACCAGTGAAATGGCTTCCACCGGGCAGGCGGCTTCGCAAGCCCCATGACCGATACAGTGATCCGGTGCGACCAACACCGCCTTGCCCCGGACAATCCCAAGCGCATGCTCCGGACAGGCCTTCACACAGGCACTCGAACCGATGCACTTATTGGTATCGATGACGGGGTGAAGGGTGAGCGGCTCCGCAACTCCCGACTTGACGGTTTCCGCCAACCGCGTCCGGTAGTGGATTTCCCTCTTACTCTGACGCCGGTAGTAGAGAACGAGGGCAACGATCAGCGGAATGAGATACAGCCACGTAATGGAGGACACAGACATGGGCTATTCCTTCGCCTAAGGGATTTCATGATCGATGGTCACGGTGATCCCGTTGACTCCAGGCTTCACAGGCTGACTCGTCCCTTGTAAATCCCCACTCTTCGGCATGGCCTCGCCGGACTTTGAGAGTCGCGCCACAATGACCACTTGCCCGGTTTCGGAAAGCTTTCTCGACGGCATCGGACTATTGGAATCGTCCAGACGAAACGTAAAGGGCAGGTCCTTCTTTGTCGCACGCACGATCGCCACCGGCATCGGCGGGCCGTTCATCTCGCGGGCAAACACAAACAAGGTATCGGTCGGCGCTCCCTTTGCGGCTAAACTTGGTGCAATGGTCACCTGACCGCTGATGGCGAGAGCAGGCCCTGTCGATCTTGACGGTTTCACCGGTGCAGCAGCCGGTGCAGGCGCAGGCGCCTGTTTGATGCCGCCAAGCTCTTTCGCTTCGGCAATCCCGTTCATGATTTCTTGAATGGCCTCCGGATCCGTATCAGGAGGGAGGTTGGCACGCGCCTCCTCCCAGTATGAGGCGGCACGGCCGAATTCTTTGTGATTATAGGCGACCGTCCCGGCCAACATCAGCGCTTTGACATTGCGGGGATCGGCCTTTATGGCCTGTTGAATCAAGGCTTCAGGCCGTCCCTCCAGCTTCCGCCCATTGAGAACGCCCAGCGCGTCGGCATAGTCGGCCAACATCTGTGCGTCATCGGGAATCAACTGCATCGCCTTTTCATAAATCGAGACCGCCTCTTGATGGCGCCCCAACTCTACATAGGCTCGAGCGAGCAAGGCCCACCCCACACCATCCGTTGGATTCTGTTCGAGCTTGGCTTTCAACCGATCGGTTAATGCGTCCAGGCCGCTCTCGGATAGATGATCACCATCCCCTCTCTCCTGCGCGGCCCTTGCCGAAGAAGCCGGGTGAGTGATGGCGAGCGGACTGCCGAGCTTCCAGTACAGCAGCACGCTGACGGCAGGAATGATAACGGCAATCGCAACCGCCACCACTGTGCTATTCAGCTGACGCCCAGACCCGGCAGCAGACAGCGCTGCACTGCCGGTCTCTTCGAGCACACGGCGCTCCAGCTCGCGCCGTGCAATCTGATACTGCTCATCCGTCAACACGCTGTTCCGGTGATCCTGCTCCAGCTCGACGAACTGCTGCCGGTACACCGACAGCCGCTTCCCCTCTTCTCCAGCAGCCACCGCAGTCGTGCGGCGCAGCAAGGGCCAGAGCAACAGAGCGAGGATCGCGACCATCAAGCCGGAGGAGATGAGCCAAAATGTGATAATCATGGGTGTTTGGCTCCATCAGAGAGCAATTGCTCCACGCGTTCATGGTCGGCGTCGGAGACGACCACCTCAGGAAGCGTCTTCTGCCTCCGCCGAAGTGCCAGGACTAAGGCCGTGCCTCCGATGCCGAGCAACAGAAATGGTCCGACCCAGAGCAGGGTGGTCGTGGCGCGTAACGGCGGGCGGTACAGCACAAAGTCGCCGTAGCGTTCGACGAGGAAATCAATGATTTCCTGATCGCTCATATTCTTCGCGATCATCTCGCGCACTTCCCGGCGCAGATCCTCCGCCAATGGCGCATTGGAATCCGCGAGTGTTTGGTTTTGACAGACCAGGCAGCGCAATTCGACCGCCAGCGCCTTGAGCCGCGCCTCGGCCTGCGGGTTCTCGGCCAACGGTCGTGCCTCTTGAGCAGCCACTAGGCCGGGAATCGTCATCGCAACGATCAACATCCAGGTTCGGATCATTGGTTCTGCAACTCCCGTACAAGAGGAAGAATCTTCTTCTCCCACACATCCTGATCCAGCGGCCCGATCTGCTTGTATCTGATTCGTCCCGCCTTATCGATCACGTAGGTCTCCGGAACTCCATAGACTCCATAGTTGATGCCGACACGGCCCGCTTCATCGACAGCCACCAACGGATAGGGATTCCCCCAGCGCCGCAACCAGCTCAGCGCCTCTTCCCTGGTGTCCTTGTAATCCACCCCATAGATCGGCACCTCTCCGGATTTCGCCATCTGCATCAGAACCGGATGCTCGTCTTTGCAGCCGTTGCACCAGGAGGCCCAGAAATTCAGCAACCACACCTTCCCGGCCATGTCCTTTGGCGAGAACACCTTGTCGGACTCATGCAGCTGAGGCAGGGAAAAGTCCGGCGCCGCTTTCCCCACAAGGGGCGACGGCACTTCTCGTGGATTCAAGGTCAACCCGACCGCGAGGAATCCCACCATCACGACAAAGATTGCGAGCGGGAGTAAGAAGCGCTTCATATAATCGGCGCTCCGGCCGATTGAGACACAGCCGCCGCTTCTTGCTCACGGCGCCATGCAAGGCGATACCGGCGGTCAGTAATCGCCAGCACGCCTCCGAAAGCCATAATCAAACAACCGCCCCAAATCCAGTCGATAAAGGGTTTGTGATAGAGCCGCACACTCCAGGCGCCAGCCTCCAGCGGTTCCCCTAACGAGACGTACAAGTCGCGCAACAACCCGGAGTCGATTGCGGCTTCGGTCATCGTTTGGCTCTGCACCATGTACCGGCGCTTTTCCGGATACATCACGGTCACATCGCGACCGTCTTTCGTCACACGGAAAGTCCCGCGGGCGGCGAGATAATTCGGGCCTACGAATTCTTTCGCGCCATCGAACTGAAACGTATAGCCCCCGATGGTGGCCGTTTCACCCACGTTCATCCGCAAATCTTGTTCGGTTTCAAACCCCTTGACCATCGTCACTCCGACGATGAAGACCGCAATCCCGCAATGGGCCAGGATCATGCCCCAATAGGAGCGCGGCACCGACGACAGACGCGTCATGAGACTGGCTCCCTCAAGGTGGGTCAGCCGTTCACGAATGTTGACGACCGCCGTCGTCACAATCCACAGTGCCAACAAGAGGCCGAGACTGAGCAAGGGGGTCCATTTACCCAAGACGAATGGCAGCAGCAATGCGCTGACGACGCTGGCACCAAATGCCCACCGCAACCGCAAGGCGAGACTTGGCAAGCTCGCCTTCTTCCATTGCGCCAGCGGACCGATGCCCATTAAGAAGATCGCAGGCGTCATGAGGGGCACGAAGACCGTATCGAAGTAGGGTGGACCGACTGAAATTTTCCCGAGTCCTAAGGCGTCTAGGAATAATGGATACAACGTTCCCAGCAGCACCGATCCCATCGCGACCACCAGCAACACATTGTTCGCCAATAGCATCGCTTCACGCGAAACGAGATCAAACCCGCCGCCCAATCCAACGCGCGGCGCGCGCCAGGCATACAACAGAAGCGATCCCCCGATGACGATGGCCAGAAAGACGAGGATAAATAGCCCGCGCTTTGGATCCGTCGCGAACGCATGAACAGAGGTCAACACGCCGGAACGCACCAAGAATGTGCCAAGCAGGCTGAGAGAGAAAGCGAGGATCGCCAGAAGCACCGTCCAGACTTTGAACCCGCCTCGCTTATCCGTCACGGCCAGCGAGTGGATCAACGCAGTCCCGGCCAGCCAGGGCATGAAGGAAGCATTCTCGACCGGATCCCAGAACCACCAGCCCCCCCAGCCCAACTCGTAATAGGCCCATCCGCTGCCTAAGGCGATGCCAACCGTCAGAAAACACCAGGCCACTGTCGTCCAAGGGCGTGACCACCGAGCCCAGGCTGCATCGAGGTTGCCGCCCAGTAACGCAGCAATGGCGAAGGCGAACGCGACCGAAAAGCCCACATACCCCATATAGAGCATGGGTGGATGCATCACCATGCCGGGATCTTGGAGCAACGGATTCAGATCGCGGCCATCGGGCGCGGCGGGAATCAACCGCTCGAACGGATTCGAAACCGTCAACATGAACAGGAGAAACCCGAGACTGACCAGCCCCATCACACCAAGAATGCGCGCGCGCATCGCTTCCGGAAGATGTTTCGAGAATAGGGTCACCGCCATCATCCAGAGCGTCAAAATGAACGTCCATAATAAGAGCGAGCCTTCATGAGCTCCCCAAATGGCGGCTAGACGATAATGAAGCGGCAACTTTGAATTAGCGTTCGCCGCAACATAGAGCACTGAAAAGTCTTTCTGGGCAAATGCATAGCCCAGACAACAGAAGGCGATGAGCACCAGCAGAAACTGCCCACGCGCCGCAGGCTTCGCGATAGCCATCAACGCCGCGTTACCGGAGGCTGCCCCGAATATCGGCACGGTGCCCTGCACCGCTGCGACACAGAGCGCCAAGATCAAGGCAAAGTGGCCGAGTTCAGGAATCATGCAGGTGTATCCTCTATCGCTTACGGAGTGACTACGAGCGTGTTGCTGCTCTGCTTTCCGGCTGCCTTGGCCTTGGCCATCGCCTCAGCTGCTTCCGGCGGCATATAGTTCTCGTCATGTTTGGCTAGCACTTCACTCGCCATGAAGGTTCCCTCCGACGAGAGCCTCCCCTGCGCGACCGCACCCTTCCCCTCTTTGAACAAATCCGGGAGGATGCCCTTGTACGTGACCGGAACGCGCTTTACCGTATCACTCATCACGAAGTGGACGGTCAGACCATCGTTCTCTCGAGTGAGCGTGCCCGCTTCGACCATTCCGCCGATGCGGAAACTCTGGCCTTTCGGCACTTCCCCGTTCGCGACCTGCGTGGGCGTAAAAAAGAACACGAGATTGCTCTGAAACGCGTTCAGAACCAGCGCCGCGGCAATACCCAACGCCACGAGCCCAAGACCGATAAGGCTGAATCGTTTCCGTCGCGGAGTCATCAGTGAGCCACTCCCTCTTCAGCAACTTCCGTCTGCGAGGCGAGCGCCTGCCGGCGGCGAAGCGCCAATATTTCCCAGATCATGCAGATCGCCGTCGTCCCGAAAGACAGCCAGACATAGAAACCATAGCCGCCCATGGCCAGAAACTCTGAGAAACTCCCCCACTTCATGCACGAATCTCCTTCACGCCCGGCTCGAACACACTCTGACTCAACCTCGCCTGACGGTTCCGTTCAAGCATCACACAGCGCAGACGGACGAGGATCACCGCAATGCTATACAGCCAGAATCCGATCGTCATCAGCAACATGGCCATCAACATGGTGGCGGCCATCTTCGGCGCCGCCGTCATGCTGACGGAAGCCCCTTGATGCAGCGTATTCCACCACCGCACGGAAAAGTAAATGATCGGCACATTCACGACACCGACCAAGGCAAACAACGCACTGGCCCGATCCGCCCGTCGAACATCGTCGATCGAGGCATGCAGCAGCAGCACTCCCAGATATAAGAACAGCAGAATCAGCTCCGACGTCAGTCGCGCATCCCAGACCCACCAGGCACCCCAGGTCGGCTTGCCCCACAGGGCACCGGTGAGGAGCGCCAGAAATGTAAACATCGCGCCGGTGGGAGCGATCGCTTGCGCCATCATGAAAGACGGACGCGCCTTTAACCCCAGTCCGAGTCCTGCCCAGAGCGCCATGACCACATAAAGAAACATGGACATCCAGGCTGCCGGCACATGCACGAAAATAATGCGATAGGCGTCCCCCTGCTGAAAGTCCGTGGGAGCTACGAAGAACCCGAGATAGAGCCCGGCCACCATAAAGAGGAAGGCCACTCCCGCACACCAGGGAATGAGCTTCCCGGCAAGCGGATACAAGGCCTGTGGCGAGGAGTACTTGGTCCATGTCACGCGTGATTCGCTCATGCTGATCCTGCTTACTCTACCGCAATCCGTACAGCGGCCGCTGTAGCCCAGGGAGCCAGCGGGAGCGCCAACATCAACGCGGCTCCGAGCAACGATAAATTGGCCTCCGCCCCGATTCCCGATACGGTACTACTCACCGAACCCGCGCCGAAAATCAACACGGGAATGAACAACGGCAACACCAGCAGCGCGACCAACATACCGCTGCCGCGCACCCCCAGCGTCAGCGCTGCGCCGATCGATCCGATCAAACTCAACGTCGGCGTCCCGAGCAACAGTGACAATGCGAGCACTCCCAAGGCCTCTCCCTCCAACCCGAATTGCACCCCGAGCAAGACCGACAACAAGACCACCGGGAAGCCTGACACGAGCCAATGCGCGAACACCTTGGCCAGCACCAGCACCGTAAGCGGATGCGGGATCAATACCATCTGTTCTAACACGCCATCCTGGTAGTCCGCTGTGAAGACTCGTCCCAGAGAGAGCAAACAGGAGAGCAAGGCCGCCACCCACAATACGCCCGGAGCAATCATCCGCAACACGGCAGGCTCGGGACTGACACCGAGCGGAAACAGGCTTGCAACGATGACAAAGAAAAACACCGTCGTCATCACGTCGGCGCGCCGGCGAAAGGCCAGCAGAAGATCACGCTCCACGATTGCACGCACCGCGCCAACCAGACCAGCGTGATTCATCCGGGAAGCCTCAGCTGCCGCAACGATTCTGGAGCAATCCCGATAGCGTGATGTGTCGCCACGATGGCCATCCCGCCCCTGCCAAGATGACGCGTGAGCTGTTGCGTCAACAGTGTTGTGCCACTCTCGTCAAGCGCCGCAAATGGTTCATCTAAGATCCAGAGCTTTCGCGACGACAACCAGAGCCGAGCCAGCGCCACACGACGTTTTTGCCCCTGCGAGAGCACCCGCGTCGACAAACTATGAGCACGCCGGCCCAGACCAACCGACTGCAATGCCTCCTGCGCGGAACCCGCGGCAACATCATCTCCCGCGAGACGAGCGGAAATCTGCAAATTCTCCACTGGAGTCAGATCATCCTTGATACCGTTGAGATGGCCCAGATAGGTCACATACTGCGTATACTCGTCTCTCATTTCGGCAATATCCGTCCCGTTCCACTGGATCACCCCTCGCTCTCTCGGGAGTAATCCGCACAGCGTGCGGAGCAGGCTCGACTTCCCGCTGCCATTCTCACCCACGATCGCGAGAAGGAGACCCGGCGTGACCGTCACGTTGAGGCCGGCAAAGAGTTCGCGCGCTCCGCGCACACAGGCTAGATCAATGGCTTCAAGCATGCTAGGAAAAATCCCACCGAAGGCCCAAGAAAAAGAACTGTCGTGCCGTCGTATCCTTCTGTGTCGGACTATCCGTCAGTGTCTGCTCATATCCGCCTGAGGCCTCGAAATTCCAGCTATCCAAAAACCGGTAATCCATTCGAATGGTCGGAGTCACGCGGTAAAGATCGACGCCGCTACTGTCCTTTTGATGATACAGAATCACGAAGTGATCAAGTTGCCACTTTGGCCCCAGCCGCCCCAAGAAGTTCAGTGTGAGCGACTCCCCATGATACGCCGGGCTCGAAATATAACTGGCATTCGCCACAAACGTCGTATTCTCAAACGGGAAGTTCGCCCCGATGGCCTGTGCCGTATACGTCCAGATATTGCCTGTGCCGGGGAGCGCTTGCAAGGAGCAAAGCGAATCAGTCGTTGCGTTTGGATTGAGGAACAAGGTGCTGGTTCCAGGAAGAATGACCAAGCAGTTTGATGCTGATGTGCCCGTAATGCGATTCATCCGTACATCACCACCGAGTTGCCAGTCTTTTGAGACCGCATGAAGAACGCCGACCAGGAACAAATCGCTCGTCGCGGTCACAGATTTCGCCTGCGCCCGCAAAAGCGCCTCATTGGTTGTGTTGATCGTCGATAACGATGCCCCAGGCGTCCCAAACAACGCGTTCGTGGTCTGCAGATACGGGGTCCTTCGGTGATCGGCCAGCAGGGTGAAGGTCGTCCCCTCTGTGACCCAGGTCCCATTGAGCATGGCAATATTGAGCACGCCATAGGACACATCATAATCAACTAAACCAAAGGCATTTTTCCCATTGGCGGCATAGCGAAGCTCCGTGCCGACTGCGCGGCGATCCACGACCCCGTTGACCATTTGATTGATGAAATAGGCATTTCCACTCCACGCCTGGCCAAGTGGCCCGATATCGACGTTCGCACCATAGAAGTACCGCTTCAAATCTGCCGTGAAGTTCCGAGGGTCATCCGGCACATAGTTGGAGTTCAGACTGAATTGCCTGGGCTGGCCGGCCAGAAGGTTGAGATTGAGGAATTGCGGCACCGCCGTATAGCGAACCCAGGCTCCGTCAAACCGGTAGTCCAACACACCTCCGGTATTCCCAGGCTGACGACCGACGCGGACAAAGTATGAGTCCTGACTCGCATGCTCAACATAGAGTGCCCGCAATCGGCTGATGTTTCTCCGCGCATCACTGGTAGCTAACAGGTCGTACGTTTGCGTTCCTCGAACCACGATCCTGTTATCATATTCATCCTTACGATAACGCCCCGTAACGTCAAAGGCTGACTGTAGCAATGATTGGTCATGAAGGTTGAGATTTGTGGTGCTGTTGGTGGTTTTGTCAGTAATCTTCGTCTGGGAATACCCTCCGTAGTAGTACTCGTAGACGCTCCCATAGACTCGCATTTCATCGATCTTTCTGGCCGGCTTCTTTCCTTGCGCGACCTGAGTCTTGACCTCCGATAATGCGGCCAACCGCTGCCGAACCCTGGCGGCGCTCTCCCCGTCAGGGTACGCTCGTAGATAATGCTCGTATTCGGCTTTAGCTTTCGTCACCTCCCCATTGCGCTCACGAGCCACACCGACCATTTCCTGCGCATCCTGCGACTGTTTGTTAGGCGGAAGATTGAGCATCGCATTGAAGATCTGCACAGCTTTCTCAGAGTCTTCTGCAGCGAATGCGGCCTGACCCAGCTTCATCAGATCCGCTGCATATTTTTCGACTGCCATCCCAGGACGGAACGGGGGAATCTCAAATGCCTGCTTCGGACCCGAAGATACAGGAGGCGTTGGGATCGGCGCCTTCACTTCCGGGGGTACGGGAGAAGGAACGGCCGGGCGATCGAGCTTTACCGCGATAACGATTCTGCTGGCGCTTCGGATATCCCGTTGGCTGACCCGAAATCGTACCGGTCGTTCAAATCGAATCGAGAGGCCGTTGGTGCCCTGATCTGGAAATGTCACCGTAAACTTCGGAATGAGATCGCTCGGCGGTGAAGACGCTAATTCACGCGCAAACCGGCGGGAACGGTCCTGGTCGGGAAAGTCGAGAAATACGCGGATGAGGTCGCCTTTTTCCGAAGGGGTGTGACGAAGGTACAGGGCCCGCGTATTAAAGACGATGTGAATTTCCGCCGCAGTGGGAGTCTCGACAATCTCGATGCGGTCCAGGACTTGAGCAGAAGCATTCGAGGCGGAAAGTATACTGCCAAGGAGAAGCACTCCACACAGCAGAATCAACCACGCTCCAGAGCGTAACTTGCTCGAATCATATCTGATCAACGAAAACCTCTAGGCTGAAAAGTTGATGTGTTCGGGGATATCTTCTGGCGGTCATCGAAGCGGCTGGTCACGCGATCCCATTACAGGATTCCGGCGTCGACCAGCCGATAACCCGACAACTACTATTTGCTAAACGTTCGCGTATTGTGGCAGCCGGACGAGTCACAAGACGCCGTGGTCCTCGGATGCCCCGATGGCTTACCTCTGGCGATAGTCCCGTTGTGACACGTCGCGCAAGTTCCTGGAACCACGCCGGTGTGACTGAAGCTCGCTCCTGTCCATGTCGTCGTCGACCGGTGACACAGGTCACAAGACTGGGTGGTTGGAACATGGTTAACCGGTTTACCCCTCGCCGACGTGCCGTTATGGCATGTCGCACAGGTTCCAGGAGTAATGCCGGTGTGATTCATCGTGGCAGGGATCCACGCCGTTGTGCGGTGACAGGAATCGCAGGCAGCCGTTGTCGGAAGATGACTGGCGCTCTTTCCCCGCGCCGTACTCCCGTTGTGACAGGTCGCGCAACTCCCCGGCGTCACGCCCGTATGGCTAAAGGTCGCGGGTGTCCAGGCCGTCGTTCGATGGCAGGTATCGCACGATTGTGTTGTCGGCACATGTGTTGCCGATTTACCGCGGGCCGCACTCCCGTTGTGACAGGTCGCACAACTCCCAGGAACCACCCCCGTGTGGTTCATCGTTGCCGGCGTCCAGGCGGTGGTCCGATGGCAGGTATCGCAGGTCTGCGTCGTCGTAATATGCGTCGCCGATTTGCCCCGCGCCGTACTCCCGTTGTGACAGGTCGCGCAGCTCCCCGGTGTCACGCCCGTATGACTAAAAGTCGCCGGGGTCCAGGCGGTGGTCCGATGGCAGGTATCACACGACTGTGTCGTCGCGACGTGTGTTGCCGACTTACCGCGGGCCATACTCCCGTTGTGACACGTCGCGCAACTCCCAGGAACCACCCCCGTGTGGTTCATCGTTGCCGGCGTCCAGGCGGTGGTCCGATGGCAGGTATCGCAGGCCTGCGTCGTCGTAATATGCGTCGCCGATTTGCCTCGCGCCGTACTCCCGTTGTGACACGTCGCGCAACTCCCCGGCGTCACGCCCGTATGACTAAAGGTCGCGGGTGTCCAGGCCGTCGTTCGATGGCAGGTATCGCACG
>JBEBHO010000250.1:0-23523 GCA_040081095.1 Nitrospira sp. | reverse complement strand
TCACGCAGATGCTGTTGCTTACCGCAGGTTATCAATTTCGAGAGCAGCAGGGAGAGAACGATAGCGGTCTCTCCAATCGCATTCTGAGTTCGCACGCCGGGTTTGCCCAGGCGCAGTTCAATCTCTGGGACCGGCTTTTTGCGACGGCGGGTATTCGCCGCGATAGTTATAATGTGTTCGGCGATGCGACCACCTATCGGGTCACCGGTGGGTATCTGCATAAAGAAACCGATACGAAAATCCGAACCAGTTACTCAACCGGATTTCGTGCTCCCAGCATGAACGAACTGTATTTTCCGAACTTCGGAAACCCACAGCTTGGTCCCGAGAAGAATCAGAGTATGGATGTGGGTGTCGATCAATACCTCTTCTCCAAACATCTGAAGCTCAGCGGAGGCTTCTTCTGGAATCGCTATCGGAACCTCATCGTGACGACGAATGATCCGGTATTCTGTGCGCCGTTTAGCACCTTTGGATTTTGTCCACAGCAGCTCGGCGATGCGTCGACCAAGGGATGGGAGGCGGGACTGTCGTATTCGTATTCCAGCGACAAGCCGTTCCTAAAAGGGGTGATCGTACAGGCGCAATATACGAACACGCTGGCGCACGATCTGGATACCGCGAAACGGTTACCACGATGGCCGGTCGACCAATGGAGCACCGTCATTAGCTATCAGCCGATCACGCCCTTGTGGGTCACATTGACCGGCCGCTATGTTGGATCGCGTTTCAATACCACCGGTGAGCAGCAGAATTTGAAAGCGTTCGATGTGTGGTCGCTGGCGGCGACGTACGATGTCACGAAGCAGTTGCAGGCCTATCTTCGAGTGGATAATATTTTCAATCAACCGTATGAAGAAATTGCCAGTGGCGGTACGCCGATCCGATCGATTTTCGGCGGTGTACGCGTGGCGTTCGGAGGGAAGTGATCGTCGATTCCAACTATCCCCGACTCGTCATTGCCGGTACCTCAAGTGGTGTCGGCAAGACGACGGTCACACTGGCGCTGCTGGCGGCCCTGAACGTTCGGGGCCGCCAGGTACAGTCATTCAAAGCGGGGCCGGATTTTATCGATCCGGGCCACCATACGGCTGTCACGGGCCGGCCATCGCGTAATTTGGATGGCTGGATGTTGGGGGCGGACCGTAACCGCGAGATATTTCTGTGTGCGGCAGCCGATGCGGATATTTCGATCATTGAAGGCATGATGGGGCTGTTCGATGGCAGTTCGCCGGTCAGCGAGATCGGCAGCACGGCTGAATTGGCGAAGCAACTGGCTGCGCCGGTGTTGTTGGTCATTGATGGGAGTGCCATGGCCAGATCGGCGGCGGCCATGGTGTTGGGATATGCCAGTTTCGACCCGGCGCTGCGAGTGGCCGGCGTGCTGTTCAACCGGGTCGGCAGCGAGGGGCACTATCGCTTGTTGAAGGATGCGGTTGAAGCGGCCACCGATCTGGCGGTGGTGGGCTACTTGAGGCCGGATGCAGCCGTCACGGTTGCGGACCGGCATCTTGGCCTTGTCACTGCGATGGAACAGGGACCAGCGGAGTTGTATGACCGGCTTGGAACGATGGCTGCAGAGACCATCAATCTTGATCTGGTCGAAGCGTTGGCCAAATCGGCAGGTGACCTGCCACTAGTTTCTGCGCCATCTGCGGTCGCAAAAGGTAGGGAGAGACCGATTCGTATCGGCGTCGCGTACGATCCGGCGTTTTGTTTTTACTATCAGGACAATCTTGATCTGCTCGAAGCCGAAGGCGCTGAACTGGTCAGATTTTCACCCTGTCGTGATTGCGCGCTTCCCGATGTCGAGATGCTGTATCTCGGAGGGGGCTACCCGGAACTGCATGCTGACACACTTGCCAGAAATAGTCCGATGCGACAGGCCGTTCGCGCCTTTGCCGAGCGTGGCGGGACGATCTATGCGGAATGTGGCGGGATGATGTATCTCACTCAGGCGATCCGTGACTTCGAGGGGCGCTCGCATGACATGGTCGGGCTTTTTGCCGCTGACGCGGTCATGAAGAAGTCCGGTCTGACATTGGGATATCGAACGGCAGCGTTGTCACAGACATGTATTCTCGGCGATGCGGGCGTCATCGTGCGGGGGCATGAGTTTCATTACTCCAGGCTGGTTTCATGCGCGCCGCTCAACTATGCTTGCTCGCTGACCGATGCGCGAGGCGACTCGAAGGGGCAGGACGGGCTGGTCTCTGGCAACGTACTCGCGCTCTACACCCATCTGCATTTTGCGAGTCAGCCGACGGTTGCGGCTGCGCTCGTGGCGGCGGCTCGGCGATCAGCCGGATGCGTATAAGGGGACAGGATGACGGATCAAGCTGAGCATAAAGCGAAGATGGAACGGCTCAAGGCCTCGGTGGATCGACGTATTGAGGCGGCGCAGGAAGAGAAGGGCTTGCTGGTGATCTACACCGGTGCCGGCAAGGGCAAGACGACTGCGGCGATGGGAATGGCGCTGCGGTGCATCGGTCATGGAATGAAGGTGGCGGTCGTCCAATTTATCAAAGGGGCGATCGATACGGCGGAAGAACGGGCGTTGAAATCGTTCGGCGACCGCGTCACATTCCTTCGGATGGGCGAGGGCTATACCTGGGAAACGCAAGATCGCGAACGGGATACTCAGTTTGCGCAGCAGGCCTGGACCACAGTCTGCGGTTTTCTTCGCGATCCTGCCTATGCGATGGTCATACTCGATGAATTCAACATTGCGCTGCAGCAGGACTATATTGACGTGGTGGAAGTGGTGACTGTGCTTCGTGCCCGCCCTCCGATGCAGCATGTGGTGCTGACTGGTCGCGGGGCGAAGGACGTACTCATGGAAGAAGCCGATCTGGTGACTGAGATGAAGCAAGTGAAACATCCCTTCCGTAAGGGAATCAAGGCGCAAGCCGGGGTGGAATTTTGAGGGGTCCAGTCACCAAGACCTGTGAAGCCTGCGGTGTGGCATTCTCGTGCGGTGGCTACCAGTGTTGGTGCGGAAAGGTCGGGATCATCGAGTCACAGATGGATTGGATTGCCGAACGGTTTCAGGATTGTCTCTGTTCCGTTTGCCTGGGCAAGGTCAGCGCGGGCGACACAGGACTTGTCCCTCTCGTGAAGTCCATTCCTCGAACCGGCGCTGGCAATGGGTAGCGTATGAATGGTCTGGTGTCGTTCTATGCTGGGAGCACGGTATGAGCCAACGTCCTCATACATCGGAATTGGGCGATGGCAGATTTTCAGACGCCGAGCGGGCGGCTGTCTACCGGGCGATTTTCGAGCGGCGGGACGTCAGACGAAACTTTCTGCCGACGCCGATTCCAGACGATGTGCTGACCAGGGTGTTGACCGCGGCGCATCACGCCGGCTCGGTTGGTTTTATGCAGCCGTGGGATTTCGTGGTCATCCGTCAACCTGCCACGAAGCGCGCGGTGAAACAGCTGTTTACAAAGACGAATGCCGAGGCAGCCTCGCGTTATGAGGGGGCTCGCGCCACTCTCTATCGCGGGTTGAAGCTGGAAGGGATCGAAGAGGCGCCGGTGAATATTTGTGTGACCTGCAGCCGCCAACGCGGCGGTCCGCATGTGCTGGGGCGTTCGACCGTGCGTGAAACAGATTTGTATAGCACCTGCTGTGCAATCCAGAATCTCTGGCTGGCTGCGCGCGCGGAGGGAGTCGGCGTGGGCTGGGTCAGCATTCTTGATCATGGGGCCTTGAAGAAAGTGCTCGGCATTCCCAGGTCGGTGAAAGTGCTGGCGTATCTCTGTCTCGGGTACGTGTCCGAGTTTGCCGCACAGCCCGATTTGGAAACGGCCGGGTGGCGAGCCAGAATTCCGGTTGAGCAACTCATTCATTCCGAGTCATGGGGAAGCAAGATAGAGGGCTGAGGGGGAACCACGATGCGCATTACGAAGGTCTATACGAGAACGGGTGACGCCGGGAAAACACGTTTGGCCGGCGGGCAGCAGGTCTGGAAAGACAGTCTGCGGGTTGACGCCTACGGAACGGTCGATGAGTTGAATGCCTCGATCGGCGTGGTGCGCGCGATGAATGCCGACGTGATCGATGAATATTCCGCCGCGGAGCAGCTGGAAGAAGACTTGCGGTGGGTGCAGAACAAGCTGTTCGATGTCGGGAGTATTCTGGCAACGGCACCGGGGCAGACGTTCAACAATATGCCGCAGGTGACAGCGAAAGATGTGACGCGGTTAGAGAAGCTGATTGACCGCTGTCAGAAAGATTTGGAGCCGTTGAAAGAATTTATCCTGCCGGGCGGGGGGAAAGTCTCCAGCTTCCTGCATCAGGCTCGAACGATCTGTCGGAGGGCTGAACGGCTCTGCGTTGCGCTGGGGAAAGTGGAACCGGTCGATCCCGCGATCATCAAGTATGTCAATCGGCTGAGCGATACATTGTTTGTGCTCGCGCGCTGGGTGTCCAAGACGCAGGGTGAGCCAGAATTTTTGTGGGAGCGAGATGTCGCCAAGAAAGCCGAGTAGCCGTAAGACGTCACGGACGCCCGCAGGTCGGATCGTCTTCGTGCTTGGCGGAGCCGCCTCCGGCAAGAGTGATGTCGCACTTCAGTTTGCAGGGTCGAAGGTGCCGCGAGCGTTTGTGGCGACGGGGCAAGGTCTCGATGCCGAGATGTCGGCACGGATCGCCCGGCATCAGGCAACCCGTGCGACAGATTGGGAGACGGCAGAAGTACCGCTTGAATTGGCTGAGTGGTTTTCCGATCACGGTGGCCGGTACCGGACGATCGTGTTGGATTGCGTGACGCTGTGGCTCAGCAATCTGCAAGGCGCCGGTGTGACTGAACCGATCATTCTCACGCGAGTGGCTGCACTGCTGGAGGCGATGCGAAAGACGAAGGCAAAAGTCGTGATCGTGAGCAACGAATTGGGGCTGGGGTTGGTGCCGACGGAGCCGGCGGTACGGGTGTTTCGCGATATTGCCGGCCGAGTAAATCAATCGCTGGCGGCAGGCGCTGACGAGGCGCATCTGGTTGTGAGTGGCATTCCCGTGCGATTGAAATGAATAGGGAGATCTAGATGTCGTTACAGGCTCTGTATGACCGGATTCAATCGCCCGATCCCCAGTTGCTGAACAAGGCGCAGGCGCGACTGGATCGCCTCACGAAGCCGCAAGGCAGTTTGGGACGGCTGGAAGAAGTGGCGGCGCATTACGTCATGCTCACCGGGGAGCTGAAACCGAATATTCCCCGTGGCGTGGTCTTCACGTTTGCGGCGGATCATGGGGTGACGAAGGAAGGGGTCAGCGCGTATCCGCGTGAAGTCACGCCGCAAATGGTGCTGAACTTTCTGCGCGGCGGCGCCGGAGTGAATGTATTGGCCCGTCATGCCGGAGTGGATGTGAAGGTCGTCGACATCGGCGTCGATTATGATTTCGGGTCAGTTCCGGGACTGATCGGAAAAAAAGTCATGGCAGGGACACAGAATCTGCTCCGTGAGCCGGCGATGACCCGCGCGCAGGCAGAGCAGGCGATCCTCGTGGGGGCCGAGCTGGCGACAGAGGCGGCACATGAAGGGATTGGACTGATCGGGACCGGCGAAATGGGGATTGGAAACACGACGCCGAGCGCGGCGATTACGGCGGTGATGACGGGACGTTCCGTTGCCGAGGTCACCGGACGTGGGACAGGCATCGATGACGCAGGACATGTCCACAAAGTTTCGGTGATTCAACAGGCGCTGGATCTCCATCGGCCTGACCAGCGCGATGCCTTGGCGGTCCTTGCGAACGTGGGGGGGCTGGAAATCGCGGGGCTTGCCGGATTAATTCTTGGCGCCGCCTCGGCGCGGGTGCCGGTGGTGCTGGATGGATTCATCGCAGGCGCCGCTGCGCTGATCGCGGTGGGTTTAGAACCTCGTTGCCGGGACTATCTGATTGCGTCGCATCGGTCGGTCGAGCGAGGTCATCAGGCGATCTTGGAGCATCTTGCCTTGAAGCCACTCCTGGATCTCGATCTCCGTCTCGGTGAAGGGACCGGCGCCTGTCTGGGCATGAGTCTCGTGTGTGCAGCGCTTAAGGTCTATACCGAAATGGCGACGTTCGGCGAAGCCGGAGTCTCGGAGAAAGCCTAACGCCTATGGGTGCGATCGCTCGTCCATTCGTGTTTGCCTGGCATTTCCTCACAGGGATTCCGCTGAGCCGTGCCTTGCATGAACCGACGGCGGTTGAATTGGCGACATCGATGGCCTGGTATCCCGTAGTGGGGGTCCTGATCGGCGGAGGATTGGTGCTCGCCGACGCGGGATTGTCGATGCTGTTTCCCTCCGTGGTGGTGAATGTGTTGTTGATCGTGTTGTTGGTCTCGCTGACCAGGGGGTTGCATCAGGATGGATTGGCGGACACGCTGGATGGGTTAGCCGGTGGCCGGACACCAGCCGAACGTCTGCCCATCATGCGCGATCCGCGCATCGGCGCGATTGGCGCCACAGGTCTGTTTCTTTCCCTCCTTCTGCGCTACGCCGGACTGATGGCGTTACCGCAGGCTTTGAGAATCCCTGCGTTGCTCTGCATGCCGGCGATCGGGCGCTGGGCGATGGTGACCGTGGCCTGGGCTTCTCCCTATGCCCGAGCGGAAGGCGGCTTGGCGTCGTCGTTTTTGACGCATTTGTCGTGGCGGCATGTCTTGGTCTCGACCGGAGTGCTTGCCGCCGGGTTGGGATGGGGATTCGGGATTGTCGGCGCTTGCATTGTCGTGGCGATGGGCTCTCTGGTGGTACTGGCGGTCTGGACTGGTTGCCGGTCGTGGTTCGGAGGGATTACCGGCGATATACTCGGCGCGACGAATGAAGTGTTGGAAATACTCTTTCTGCTGCTGGTCCCATTGCTCGTGCGACTCTCATGACGGGAAGTGAACTGGTGCTTGCTGCGGTCGTGGATCTGACAGTTGGCGATCCTCGCTGGCTCCCACATCCTGTTCGTGCGATGGGGTGGATCATTGGATGGTGTGACGACCATGTACGAGGGGTCTGTCGAACTGCCATTGCGCTGAAGATCGCTGGACTTGTTCTCGCGATCGGTTTGCCGACGGTCGTCTACATGCTCGGGCAATGGGTGGTGCTGGAAGCTGGCGCCGTGGCTGGGTGGCTCGGGACCATCGTGGTCATTGGTTTGGCAGCCACCACCCTTGCTGGCCGAGATCTGTGGGAGCATGGACGGGCTGTGAGCGGTGCCTTGCAGCAAGGGGATCTTCTCGCGGCGCGACAGGCCGTGTCCATGATTGTCGGCCGGGACACACATCAGCTGACGGAGTCGGGCGTCGCTCGTGCGGCGGTTGAGACCGTGGCTGAGAGCACGGCCGACGGCGTGATTGCGCCGCTGTTCTATCTGATGCTCGGTGGTCCGGCCTTGGCGCTCGCCTACAAAGCGGTGAATACGTTGGATTCCATGATCGGGCACCGTGATGAGCGATATCTCAACTTCGGCTGGGCTTCGGCCCGGCTCGACGATGTGGCCAATTGGATCCCCGCACGACTCGCGGCCGTTCTGCTGGTTGTTGCGACGGGGTTCGTGACGCTGAGTCATCGCCGTGTGAGAAATAGCGCGCGGATCTGGTGGCGCGACGGTGGCAAGCATCCAAGCCCGAATAGCGGACGGCCGGAGGCGGCAATGGCCGGTGCGCTGGGTGTTCAGTTAGGTGGGATCAATGATTACGATGGCGTCGCCCATGAACGCCCTGTGCTCGGTGATGTGGGACGGGATTTGAACGGGACGGACATCACGCTTGCGACGCAATTGATGGCGGTGGCCAGCCTCTTGGGCGTGTTGATAGGAGCGGGCGTCTTGTGGCTCATCTGAAAACATCCGGCCACGGGGGCGATGTGCATGCCGCCGCTCGGGAGCTGAGACGGCCATTGGCGCAGGTTCTCGATTTCAGTGCGAGCATCAATCCGCTCGGTCCTTCCCCAGAGGTCTGGCGTGCAATAAGCCGCGCGCGCCAGGAGTTGCTCCATTACCCTGATCCTGATTGCTGGGCGTTACGACAAGTGCTGGCAAAACGCTGGAAATGTGATCCAGCGAAAATTGTTGTGGGAAACGGCTCCACGGAGTTGATTCATATCTTTCCGCGGGCGTTAGAGATCAGGAATCTCGTCGTCGTGCAGCCCACTTTTTCTGAATATGCCGCGGCCATGGAACGGAGCGGAGGTCACGTGACCACGCTCTGTAGCGATCGGGCGCAGCAGTATGGCCTTCCCCTCGATCGCCTGTGTCAGTTAGTGGAGCGCCGTGTCACGGGACGTCGTGCGATCGATGCGGTGGTCTTGTGCAACCCTAATAGCCCGACAGGGCAGGCGTGCCGGGCCGAGGACATTCTGAGGGTGGCACGACTTGCCCAACGGCGGGGTATCTGGTTGATCGTGGACGAAACATTCGCAGACTATTGCCAGGAACGGTCCATTCTCCCGCTCGTCGCCCCATTGTCGCGCGTCGTCGTGCTTCGAAGCTTGACGAAGTTCTATGGGTTACCAGGATTACGGGTCGGGTATGCGATTGCGGCCGCTTCTGCGGTGGAACAGGTGCATCGCCTGGTGCCGCCCTGGTCGGTGAATGCCATGGGACAGGTGGCGGCTATTGCCGCTCTACAAGATACGGCGCATGCCAAGAAGAGCCTCGCATTCATGAAGAAGGAGCGGGCTCGTTTTGCAAGGCGCCTGTCATCATTGCCTGGCTGTACGGTAATGCCGGCCCATGCGAACTATATTTTTATGGAGCTGCCCGCAGGCTGGCTTGCGAGTGAAGTAACTGCTCGGTTGCGTCGCGATGGGATCTTGATACGGGATTGTTCGAACGTTCCTGGTGCGACAGCAGGATCGATCAGAGTGGCGGTACGGTCGAAGCGGGACAATGATCGCTTACTCAAGTCGCTTACTCGATTGTTATGTCATGGTGCATTGTGAAGCAGGCTAGAGCCGGAGTCCGAACGCGCTATCGCGTCACGAACAATACTCTGGTCGTCGATCTGGGTGGGCCGCGGAGGGTGCTGTCGTCGGCGCCTCAAGGTGGCGGTTTCACCCATGCCTCGTATGTCCTGAATCATCAGGTGGAGTCTCATTCCGGTGTGAAGGCCGGTCGATCCACCCATGGAGATCCTGCCCAGTATTTGCGGAAACTTGCATCCAGTCTCGGTACGAGCAAGGGGACTGTGGGGTTGATGACGGCGGTTCCCATGACGCAGTTAGTGACGGCACGAACCTCTTCGGGTGCAATCTGGGTGGAATGCTTCGCAACGGTGGGCGTCACGAATGCGGTGCGCGCAGGGGAGAAGCCAAAGTCTGCTGGTCGCGCACATCGTGCGATGGCGCCCGGCACGATCAATCTCATCGTGGTGACGAATGCCAGCTTGTCCAGCTCTGCGATGGTTGGCGCGGTGCAAGTGGTCACGGAGAGTAAAACCGGCGTGTTGCGCGATCATGCGGTTTCCAGTTGGACAGGGGCACCTGATGCAACTGGGACCGGGACCGATGCGGTGGTGATCGCCTGCCGGAAACGGGGCGAGGGGCCGTGGCATCTCTATAGCGGGACCCATACGATGCTGGGCGCTTTGATCGGACAGGCCGTGGAAACATGTATGACTCGCGGCTTGGCCAGAGCTACGCGGTGGCGGGAGGCACATTCATGAGGGCTCGTGCGCTAGCGGTGTTAGGAACCGGATCGGATGTTGGGAAAAGTCTGATCGCGGCAGGGTTATGCCGCCTATTCGCTCGAGCCGGTGTGCGGGTTGCTCCGTTTAAAGCGCAGAATATGTCGAACAATTCCTTTGTGACGCCGGATGGGAAAGAAATCGGCCGCGCGCAGGCGTTACAGGCGCGTGCTTGTGGACTTGAACCGCATACAGACATGAATCCCATTTTGCTCAAGCCGGAATCCGATCGCGGCGCGCAGATTGTGGTGCAAGGAACGGTCTGGGGGAAGGCCGAGGCCCGTGACTATTTTCAACAGCATGCACAGCTGGCGGGTTATGTGCGGGAGAGCTATGCGCGTCTGGCCGGTCAGTACGACCTGATCGTGATTGAGGGGGCGGGCAGCGCGGCCGAGATGAATCTAAAGGACCGCGACCTGGCGAATTGGTCGATGGTCGAACTGGCAGATGCCAAGGTGGTGCTGGTTGCGGACATTGATCGCGGGGGTGTGTTTGCGCAGGTCATTGGTACGCTGGATCTCCTGACCGTTGAGGAGCGCCAGCGAGTGATCGGTGTCATCATTAATAAGTTCCGCGGTGATGTGACATTATTTGAGAATGGGGTTGAGTTTATTGAGAAGCGCACGGGTGTCCCAGTGCTCGGAGTCGTGCCCATGTTGCGTGAGCTTCTGCTGGATCAGGAGGATGCGGTTGATATCGAACGAAGTCGTCAGGCCGTGTTCACGAAGGATCGCGTCAACATTGCGGTTGTTCTGTTGCCGCGCATGAGCAACTTTACCGATTTTAACCAGCTCATGGCAGAGCCTGATGTCGTGGTTCGCTATGCCGCTACACCGGCAGACCTTGAAGGGGCCGATGTCATCGTGATTCCCGGAAGCAAGAATACGATCGGTGATCTCCACTATTTGCGTCAAACCGGAATGGCTGCTTCTCTTTGTCGCTGTGCGGCCGCTGGTCGGGAAGTGGTCGGTATTTGCGGCGGTTACCAGATGTTGGGGCGAAGCATTGCTGACCCTGACGGGGTTGAAGTTGGCGGCCAGGTTGAGGGGCTGGGATTGTTGGATGTGACTACGCAGCTTGCCCGGACAAAGATTACGCAATTGATTGAGGCGGAGTCTCTGGAAATTGAGCCGCAAAGATGTCTGACGGTTCGAGGGTATTTCATTCATATGGGGCAGACGATAGGGCGGGAAATGCGGCCCTGTTTTCGTGTGCATCGGTTGGATCGCGGGAGTGAGGAATCTAGTTCAGGAACGAATGAGAGTTTCGACGGAGCGGTGGACCAAACCGGAAGAATTTGGGGCACATACGTGCACGGCGTATTCGACCTCCCGGAATTTCGTCGAGCGTGGGTGAATCGAGCCCGCGGTAAGAAGGCCCTCCAGCCGTTGGCAGACCTCGTCTCTCAATCCATTTCTCAGGCGCTGGATAGCCAGCTTGACGTGTGGGCGGATCATCTGCAATTGCATATCACGCGGTTCTCACTGTTAGAGGACTCTTTCGATAGACCGTGATAGTTCGCAGTTTTTCCCGCCTCATAACTTCCAGATTTCTCCCCATTGATAGGCGTCGCTTCCCCAGCATCTGCTGATGCCGTGGCATTTCAGTAACAAGATTTGTCACTTATTGCACAACCGTGCACGATAATCAGCAATCTGTGACGAGCGTATCCCTCTGACTGCGTCCCTCACAATTCGTGCAGATGTGGCAGCATTTGAATGCATTTGCTCTAATAGTCCATTCATAACTCTCCTCTCGTCCATCACGGCACAATAGTTGCCATTCCTCTGATGTTGTTCTCGGTTACGTTCTCCGCACGTCCGTGTAGTCCAGCCTGTGCGAAGACGCAGTGGATTGGCAGCGTTGTTGATTTTCATCGATTTCTTGCGAACGGAGAGCAAGCGGCTACACTTGGGCGTGAACGACTAGACTATCCAGTCTTGAAGGAGGAGGGGGATCCTATGAAGGTGCAGATCACATCACTCATTCTTGGTGCTGCCATGTGTGCATCGGTAATCGGAACGCCGTCGGTTGTTCGTGCCGGTGATGAGGGTGAAACGGCCGAATTATTGATCGCATTGCTGAAAGCCGGACGTGCGGTGGTTTCGGAGCATCAAGCCCTGATCAATGATGCCAGTAAAGGAAACAAAGGGTTTACCGATGAATTTCTCGCCCATCAAGTCATCGAGAAGTTCAAAGCCAAGACTCGTGTGGATCTGAGCCGCTCGAATGGAGTTCCACAAAGCGGCATTCTCCTCGCGCTACTCGAATCCGAGCGGGAAGTGGTTTTGGAAGGACAACCGGTGATCAATAAGCAGGGCGTGGCGTTCAAAGGATTTATTCCTGCCGTATTCGCTCGAAAGTCTGGCGAAAAGTTTTACAAGAAAACGGGTATTCGCCTGAAGCTTACAGGGACGGATTATCGGTACCCTGGAAACAAGCCAGACGACTTTGAGTCTGAGGTATTGCGCATGTTTGCCGATGCCCGTCATCCCAAAGGACAGCAATACGCGAAGGCAACGATGGTTGGTGGAAAGCCGGTCATGCGCGTGATGGATCCGGAATATGCTGGCCCGACTTGCTTGACCTGCCATGGCGGGCCGAAAGGGGAACGGGATATTACCGGAACGAAAAAAGAAGGGTGGAAAGAGGGAGACCTGGCCGGTGCAATCAGCGTCGTTGTGCCGATGCGATAGGTTCCGTGCGTCAACTATTCGAGCTGGAGGACGAGGATTATGAGCAAGATTGTAGTCGTTGATGATTCGTACGCGGAATTGCAAATGATCGAGGGGTATCTCAAGGCTGCCAGCCACACGGTGGTGTCGTTCCCGAATACCGACAAGCTGGAAGACAAGATCGCAGCCGAAAAGCCTGACCTGATTGTCATGGATGTCGTGATGCCCGGGCGGAATGGGTTTCAAGCATGCCGCGATTTGAAGGCGGACGATCGTTTCAAGAATATCCCAGTCGTGCTCTGTACCTCGAAGGGACAGGAGAGCGATAAGTTCTGGGGGCAACAGCAAGGTGCCAACGGATATGTGGTGAAGCCGTTCAAGTCTGAAGATCTGTTGGCTGCCGTGAAGCGCGCGTTGAACTAGGATTTCACCAGACAACTATTCTGGTTGTTGAAGGGAGATCATGGAACCTGCTCTCAGCACAGCTCAGCTTACGAGCCCTGCTCCGACTGAAGGGGGGAAAGCGGCAATCCCTTCTCGCATCTGTCTCGTAACGCTCGGAGGAGAGCTCTTTGCGATCGATCTGCGTCATGTTCGAGAAGTGTTTGAACTGGAATCCGTCACGCCGGTGCCCGGGATGCCGTCCACATTAGTGGGAGTCGCCAATCTTCGGGGGACGGTTATGCCGCTGGCAGATCTTCGCCCGTCGCTCGGAATCCCGTCGACAACCCCTCAGCCGTTTGTGGTGGTTGTGCGTCATGCTCAGCAGCAGGTCGGGCTTCTGATCGATGCGGTGCCCGAGATCCGCACCATCCATCCTGACGATCTATTGAATGCAACGTCGAGAGGGATCTCGGAGTCACGCCCGTTTCTTTCCGGGTTGGTGAAAATCGAAGACCGCATGAGCGGCATGGTGGAAGTGCAGAAGCTGTTAGCCTGTGTAGAAGGCGTATTGAACTAGATGACCATGTATGTGACCCGTCCGATGAGTAGGCCTGTCGCCGCTCAAGGGGCGGAGCGGCGACAATAGCAACGGATCACCCTACGGGTTGAGGAGGAGGATGTTATGGCGAGGCACAGCAAGTCCGCATGGTCGATTCAGACGTGGTTCCAAAATCTTAAAACGCTCCCAAAATTGATTCTCGGATTTTCCGCCGTTGGCGTGATCATGATTATGGTCGGCCTCATTGGTCTCATCGGTTTGAGCCGGCTGAAAAGTGAGTTGCAGAATATTTACGATGGATCGACGGTCGCCTTGTCCAACACCGGAGTCAGTAGTACCAACCTTGGGCTGTATCACGACGCGCTGTTGAATGCGGGCCGCCAATCACGAAAGAGCGACTTTGACGATGCCATTGCTCCGTTGGCGGAACTGAAGAAGCAGACCTTGGATCCTCTCTCGGCCTATCACGCGTCTGAACTACGTGAATCGTCAACCGGGCGGAACGAAGCAAAAGATATTGCGGCGCTTAAAGCGGCGCTGACTGAATACTTTCATTCTACGGACGGCGCCGTTAGCGCCTTTGCCGATAGCTATTCCCCGTCGCTCTCAGAAGATCAGAAACAAAGCATGCGGGACCTCGGTAACTTAGCGTTATCGGTCGAAGTTGCGAATAAGTACAGCGCGGCGACGTTGCGTGTCAGAGAGTTGATGACGACCATTCGCGAGTTGGCCAAAGAGTTGAATGATAGCGGACAAGCGGAGGCCTCCTATCGTACCAACGTCGTATTGCTCGGAGGTCTCATCGCGCTCATTCTTGGAGGTGCTATCGGCTACTATCTGGCCCGGACTATTGCGAGAAATATTGTCCATGTCGCCGACGTCGCCGAACAGGCCGCCGCGGGCAACCTGCAGGCTCGCGCAAAGCTAGACAGCGACGACGAGGTAGGCCACATGGCCAAAGCGTTCAATTCAATGCTGGATCGTATTACGGCCCTCGTATCCACAGAGGAAGAGCGCGACGTGATGCAAAAACGTCTGATGCAATTTCTCGTCTTGGTCTCCGATGTCGGTAAAGGAGACTTGACCAAGCGCGGAGAAGTCACGGCCGACATGTTCGGCAACTTGGCCGACGGATTCAATCTCATGATTCAGCGTTTCGCCCAACTGATGCGCCAGGTGCGTGAAGCGGCTGAACGCGTCAATAAGTCAGCCGGGACGCTGAGAGACAACGCCGGACAGATGTCTGGCACGGCGAAACATCAAGCCGACGAATCCGTCAAGACGCTGGGCGCGGTCGAACAGTTGGCCGCGTCGATGCGTCAGGTAGCAGAAACGGCCGGAGCCTCGTCAGAGTCTGCGCGCCAAGTGTTGCAGGCCACCGAACGCGGCCGCGTCGCGGTGCAGGAAACCGTGCAAGACATGCAGAGCATTCGTGCTGCGGTGCAACGCATGTCGAAACAGGTCAAGGCCCTCGGCGATCGATCGTTGGAAATTTCTCAGATTGTGTCGACGATTCGAGATATCGCCAATCAGACCAACCTGTTGGCTTTGAACGCAGCCATCGAAGCCGCCGGCGCCGGAGAGGCCGGAGCCCGATTCGCTGTCGTCGCCGACCAGGTGAGAAAACTGGCGGAAAGTTCGACGCAGGCCACGCGAGAAATCGCCGACCTTGTGAAAGTAATTCAGAGTGAAACGCAAGATGCCGTTGTCGCGATGGAACATGAAACCCAGGCCGTGGAAGCGGGTTCTGCTTCGGCGTTGCGTACGGGTGACGTGTTCAAGGAAATTTCCTCGATCGCCCAGCGGTCTTCCGAGTTGGCGCAAAGTATCGCATCGTCTGCAGCCGAGCAGACGGCGTCCACGGACAGAGTGGGACGCTCGATTAAGGATTTCACCGGCGGTGCCGTCGCGACACAAAAAGCTACAGACTCTGCACGGGTGACCGTTGAAGACATGGCCAAGCTGGCCGAAAGTCTGACGGCCTCCGTCTCGCAATTCAAACTGGTGTAATGAGATTGCCCGGGGGATGCTTGTCATCCTCCGGGTGAGAAGGGACCAGGATGAGCGCCGAATTCGACCCGGACAATCTGATGGGTATCTTCGTGGCCGAGGCTGTCGATGGCATGGCCGAGCTCAAGCGCGCGTTGCACCCAGCCGACGGGTCGGTGCCAGGACCGCAGCTCCTGCATGAGCAATACATTGTCGCGCACCGGATACGGGGCGCGGCGGCGCTCTATGGCTTTGCCGGAATCGCGCAACTCAGCGAACGGCTGGAGTCGTTGTTCGAACAGAGCGACAGGATTCGAGAGGCGGATTGGCCTCGCGCGGTTGGCGCGATGCGGGAAATCGTCCAAGGGGTGCAGCTGCAGTTAGATGTGATCGGCCAAGGCGGGGTTGAGGATCAGGTGACGATCGATCGGTGTCTGGCTGTCTCCGATGGCTTTCTTCCAGAGGAGGCACTGAGTCAAGCTGGAACTTCATCGCAGGATGACCCGGCGAGCGGCCGCGGTGAGGTCGCGCAGCTGGGGCAGGACTATCTTGTCCCGGATGTCGATGCTGAAGTGCTCTCGTATTTCGTTCCCGAGGCGTTGGAGTATCTCGATACGATCGACGGGTTGATTCGTACGCTGCAGGCTCACCCCAATGACGAAGATGCTATCTACCGGCTCTTTCGAACTGCGCACACGCTGAAGGGCTCAGGCCATACGGTGGGTTTCACGGTCATCGGCGACATTGCCTACCCTATGGAAGAATGTATGGGGGGCGTCCGAGAACGGCGAATTCCGTTGAGCGACGACTTATTTGAAGGATTGACTCGTGCCGTTGGAATCATTCGGCTGGCACTCCGGCGCGACCCCTCGCATGTGCCGCAGTTGCAGAATGATGTGCCTGGAGTTATTGACGTGTTGAACCAGTTGCGTGACGGCAAGGTGCTTACGGTCACGATGCCAGCGAATCCTATCTCCACTCTCGCGAGCGTGCCGTCCGTTGCGTCGACTGTCGATGGTGATGTGGCGGAGAGTCCCGTGCTGTCGGCTGAGTATTTGATTCCGCAACTGGATCCCGAGGTGCTGTCCTATTTTGCCCCGGAAGCCCAGGAGTATTTGGAGACGCTTGAGGCCAATCTTCTGCGGCTGGATAAGAATGTGCAGGACGACGAATTGATCAATCAGTTGTTCCGGACCGCCCATACGCTCAAGGGGTCTGCGTATACCGTCGGGTTTCAGTCCATCGGCGATTTGGTTCACCATATTGAAGACTTCATGGGAGCCGTGCGGGACGGGCATCTCGCGGTGCTCCCAGGACAAACGGATTTGTTGCTTCGCTCGGTTGACGTGGTTCGTGTTCTGATGCGCCGTGATCCCGCGATCTTGGCGACGACTCAGCAACGATTTGCCGCCGCGCTGGCTGAGTTGAAGATCCTGCATGCGGGCGGTGTCCCAAGTGTGGAGCCGGTTGCCGCGGCTGATGCGGCGGTGCCTCTCAGGCCATCGTCTGCAGGGCCCAAGGAAGAAGCGGCCCAATCCAAGGCCACCGATGGACGGTCTGCAGAAGATCGTGAAGTGATCCGGGTCAGCCGGGACCGATTGGAACGATTGCTCAATCTCGTCGGTGAATTGGTCATTGGACGAGGCCGGTTAGAACAGCGTCTCCGTGTATTGGAACAATTGTCGCAACAGGTCTTAGCGTGCAAGTCACGACTGGTCGACGCCGTGCAGTCGTTCGAAGAAAAGCACACGTTCACCTTTCCAACGGCTCCTGCCAATGCTACTGACGCGACGGCTCCCGCGGTCCCTGGATTGAGCGATTTCGGCAGCCTGGAATTTGACAAGTACGATGACTTTAATATTTTGGCGAGACGCATCAGCGAGGTGACGGCCGACATTACAGAGTCTATGTCGCAGTTAAGCGGATCCATCCGCCGGTCGCATGATGATATGAGCCAATTGCAGCAACTCACGCTGGGCATGCGGGATGAGATTGCGCGTGCCCGCATGGTTCCTATTGGGACACCGTTTACCCGGTTCCGACGGGCAATTCGCGAAATCGCGCGAGCTTCCGGAAAAGAAGTGACGTTGGTGACGTCCGGTGAGCACACCGAAGTGGATACCGGAATCGTTGAACGATTGGTCGATCCGTTAGTTCATTTGGTGCGTAACGCGGTGTATCACGGGATCGAACCGGCTGGCACCCGGGTGGCCAGCGGAAAGCCAGCGGTCGGCACGGTGTATCTCCATGCGGCCCATCGGGGGAATTCGATCATCATTGAAGTGGAAGACGATGGAGCGGGGCTGGATCTCAAGAGGATCAGAACGAAAGCGGTGAATCTCGGGTTGGCCCGACCTGAACAGGTTCAGGCCATGCCGGATTCAGAAGCCTTGAAGTTTATCTTTGCGCCGGGTTTTTCAACGGCCGAGAAGGTCGGAGACCAAGCCGGCCGAGGAGTCGGGCTCGATGTGGTGAAGCGCGTGATTGAAGGCATGAACGGCCATATCGATGTCGAGTCCCTCCCCGGAGTCGGAACCAAGTTCACATTGGACTTGCCGCTCACACTGCTCATTGCGACGGCCTTGCTGGTGCGAGCGGGTTCAGAGCGTTACGCGATTCCCTTGCCTAATGTGCGCGAGGTGACCATGCCGACGGCGGGGTCGCTGCAGCACATGGGGGAGCGGGCGATCTTGCAGATGGGCGAGGAGGCCATCGATCTTTATTCGCTCCGCCATCTTCTCCGCCGCGAGAGTGGGACGGTTGATGTGTCGATGCCGGTGGTCGTGGTGCGTACGGTGTCGGGTCCCATTGGGCTGGCGGTAGATGAATTGCTTGGACGGCAGGAAATCGTCATTAAATCGTTGGGTACCCTCCGCTCGATGGAACGGTCTTGTTTTGGCGGTGCCACCATCGATCCTGAAGGGCGTGTCGTCCTCGTCGTGGATACCGGACGATTGCTGTCGCGCGAATCTCGTGAGTCGTCCGCGATGCTGGCGGCTCCGGACGGGGCGCTGGCCCCGAACCAAGACATGGGGAATAACCAAGAACAGCCGGAGGATGCAGGGGCCGCCATCCTCTTGATCGATGATTCGCTGAGCATTCGAAAATTCGTGGGGCGCATGTTGGAGAATGCGGGATACCAGGTCGATACGGCGGTGGACGGCGAAGACGGACTGCGGAAGGCCGCGGCGCAGTCCTACCGGCTGATCTTCACCGACCTGGAGATGCCGAAGTTAAACGGATTGGAAGTCATTCAAGCTTTGCGCAGTCGTCCGCAGACACAGCAGACGCCGGTCGTGGTTATGACGACGCGGGCAGGGGATAAGCACCGGCAGATGGCGATCAACATTGGCGCCAGCGCCTACATCGCCAAACCGGTTGAGGAGCGCGCCTTGCTGCAAGAAGTCGAACGCTGGGTTGGTCAGGCTTCGGCCGCTCGGAAATAAGGGATAGGTGCCTGTGTGCGATTCAGCCGGATCGGGAAATGCCAGCGCGAATGATTAATGAGGCGCTATTATGAGTTTGCGAGGCCATCGACGAGGATCGGCGTCTCAGGTGCCGGTTGAGCGCTATCTGATTGTCAGTCTGAATGCGCAGCAGTTCGCCCTAGCTGCAGATTTGATTCAAGGTTTGTTGACGCTTGAGGAAAGTCGCTCCACAGGGACACTCACGGTACAAGGCCAGGAATATCCTCCCTTGAGCCTCGCTGGTCAGTTGGGGCTTGTTGAAGCGGGTGACGGCCCAGAAACACGCCATGTGCTGATCGGTCGGGCTGGAATACGTGCCAGCATTCGAGTTGAACAGGTTCATGGGCTTGTCGAGGTGGAGCGTACACGCGTACTGCCCCTCCCCGGTCAGTTCCATAGTGACGAGCGAAACTGGTTTGTCGGTCTGATCTTAGTTCATGAGGGTGTGGCGGTAGGACTCAATTCTGCGTGGCTGATGGGGGCGGCGATGCAGGGGAGTCGAGGGGTAACGGCTCAAGAAACGCGGCAGCCACAATTGGCTCATGTGGCATCCAGCGGAATGGGAAAGGGCCTTGTATGTTAAGGGGAGCGGTTGGCCGGCAACGCCAAGCCACGTCTCAAAAGTGTCATTTGCTGGTGTTTTCAGTTGGCGGACGACGGCTAGCGGTCAAGACCGAAGAGATTGGTGGAATCTCAGCCTGGACAGGGAGCATTCCGGTTCCCAGTCGGACACCATTCGTTACATCGGTTATACGCCGCGATCAGTCGGTATTCCCTGTCTTCGATCTGGCCGGAATGCTCAAGGTTCGTGTGAAGGGACAACAGTGTCTCTGCCTGATGGCCAAGCAACCGGCAGGCGCCATGGCGATCTGTATTGATGAGGAGATGCCGGTATTGCATTCCCTTGAGACCGGTAAGATTCAGGCCTACCCAGGCCGAGAAATTGATTCGGTTGGCTGTTTTGCCGACGAATTTGAAGATGTCCCAATTATTTCAGTCGCACGATTGGGTTCTGCCTAATGGCGATGGTGAAGGAACAGAGGTGAAGGGAGTGAGTATGCCGAAGATTCTTGTCGCAGATGACAGTATTGCCGTCAGGAAAGTAGCTGAACGTTTATTGACGGAGGCTGGACTCGGGGTCACGCTGGCCGCGAATGGAGAGGAGGCGCTTGCCTACTTGTCTAAGGAACGGCCTGACGTCATTGTGTCGGATGTCATTATGCCGGACAAGAGTGGCTATGAAGTGTGTGCCTTTGTCCGGGGCAATGCCTCGCTGGCGACAACGCCGGTGTTGCTTATTTCAGGCATTGTCAATGACGAGGTGACCAAGCAGGCTGAATCTTGTCACGCTGATGGTGTCTTGAAGAAGCCGTTCCAGGGGACGTCGCTCAAGGACCGGGTTCTGGAGTTGCTGGCGAAACGCCAGGAGCCGGCCGTGGCTCCTGTTCCTGCAGCCGTTGCTCCAAAACCGGTGGCCGCCGCCGCCGATGTGTGGAATGGCCCGCGGATCACGGATGAGCAGCTCGAAACCTATAAACAGGCTGTCGCACAGATGAAGGAGCTCGACGCGCAATTGCGAGCTGAGAAGTCTCAGGGCGAGAGCCTTAAGAAGCGAGTGGCAGAGTTAGAACCACTCGCCGGGCGTGTGTATGAATTGGAAGGCCAGCTCGATGCAGAACGCCGGCGTGTGTCCGAGGCGGGAGAGCACTCGAGCCGGGCTCAGGCACTGGAGGCTGAGCTGGTTCAAGCGCGGCAACAAGTCGATTCATTGAAGTCAGAGATTGCTCGTTATGAAGAAATACAGTCGAAGGTGTCGCAGCTCGAATCTGCCTTGAGCGCAGAGAGGGAGGCGACTCAGACCTACTGTCAGCAAGCTGCCGATTTGCAAAAGGTGGCGAGTGCTGTGCCTCAGCTCGAAGCGACGATCGTGTCAGAGCGGGCGTCGACCGCAAAGCTGGTTGAGCAGTTGACGGTCCTGGAGGCTGCAGCGGCGAGGGCCAAAGAATTGGAAGCACGGGTCGCTCGTGAAGAGCATCGCGCTGCCGATTTTGAACAGCAGGCGAAGCAGGCGGAGGTAACGACCACGACAGAACGGGCTCGTGTGGGAGAGCTCAGCGGACGATTGGCCGAAACCGAACGAGAATTGCAGCGGCTGAAAGGCCTCGAAGCGCAACTGGCTGAAGCGCTGCATACCATTGGTGCCGGGGAGAGCCGCATTCAGGAGCTTGAAAAGGCGGTAGTGAATGCGCAAGAGCTGGAAACGCTGTTGACGACTGAGCGGGACCGGAGCGCCGTACTGACACGACGCGTGTCGGAGTCAGAGCAGATGGCGGAGCAATCCAACAAGCGGTTCGAGGATATGGCGAGAAAGCTCGGCGAAATTGCCGGTTTGGCCTCCCAACTTGGAAGTGGCAAGGGGCGGGTCTAACTGATTGACCGGCCAGGCCGGAGGGGTAGCGGTCTCACAGAGACGCGAAGGGACTACGCAGTATGTCAGCCGATATGGATGATGAATTTCAAAAGGAGCTCATTGCACTCTTTGTGCAGGAGGCTCAGGAGTGGTTGCAACAGATTCATGTCGCGCTGGATGAATTGCAACAAGGACCTCCCGCTGACCGCCACCTGAAGTTGGCGCAAACCATCAAGGCGGGGTTGACCAATCTAGGCGGGTCAGCTGCGACTATCAATCTGCACGAGGTTGAGCAGGCGAGTTTTTCCGGACTCCCATTGGTTGAAGCAGTCGACGACCCCGCCATCCCCCTATCGGCTTCCGCCTTTCTCGCTCTCTGCAAGCAGTTGGGGCGCATTCACGATGCACTGACTCACGCCACCGGTGTGACGTTCGATGCCGAATCTGTTGCGGAAGAGGCGACAGCGGTCACCTTGCCGGCACAGGAACTTGTGGCGGCTCTCCATAATCTGCAAGAACGCGAGGCTCCCGGTGCGGCTATGTCTTGCCATGTGACTCAGACGATCATTGCGCAGATTGACGGTATGATGAGGAACGGGGTGACTCATTGTGATGCCGCATCGTTGCGCGACGTGCTAGAACGGGGGGCACAGGCTGAGCACGCGTTTACGCAGGCAGTGCAACAGCTCGGACCGCTTGTTGCGGACACCATTCGAAAGATGGCGCAGGCGTCGGAAGAGCAATGGACAGAGTTATCCAGCGAGTGGAAGCCGATCGTGGATCGCGCGGGAGAACTCTGGGCGGCCTCCCAACAGGTGAATGCGGTCGAGGCGATGACGTTTTTTACGGGGCTGCAGAGCTTTCTGACGATTGTGACGGAGCGGTCTGTGGTGCCTTCCACTCCGCAGTTTAATAAAGTCGAAGCCAAGCTGCGCGGGATGGCGCCGATCATTCAAGAGTGGGCGGAGGCTGGACGGCGAGAGCGAAAGGCCATTGAAGCGTTGTTGCCTGCCGCCTAACTATGGATCTGTGACCTGTGTGTTCCTCCCGCGGGCTGAATCTCTTCGATCGCTGAAGCACGTGTTGAATGAATGCAGATGGAGACAGACGTGTTGATTGCTGAGCCGTTGCCGTGGACATATGAACAGCACTGGGGGCTGCAAGCTCATCCATTTGAGAATGTTCCCGATCCACGCTTTTATGTGCCTTCGACCATGCATGAAACTGCGCGGCAGCGGATTCTGTATGGAATTCAGGCTCGAAAGGGCGCGGTCATGCTGACGGGCGAGATCGGGAGTGGGAAAACGCTGCTCAGTCGAGCGCTGATTCTCAATTTGCCTCGGTCGAAGTATGATGTCGGACTGCTGGCAAATCCGTCCCTTCCTGAGAAGCAATTTCTCGGAGAGATTCTCTATCAATTTGGATTGCCGGTTGGCGGATCTAAGTCGGTGCAGTTGCGGCGTTTGAACGAGCGTCTACTCTCGAATGCCCAGCAGGGGCTGGATACGGTCCTCGTCATTGACGAGGCGCAAACGATCCTTGAAGATCGGATTTTCGACGAGGTGCGCCTGTTGATGAATTATCAGATGAACGACCGGTTTTTGTTGACGCTGGTGCTGCTCGGACAGCCGGAGCTTCGTGAACGGGTGGCGCGTATTCCCCAGCTGATGCAACGGATCGCCATGCGGTATCATCTGGACCGATTCAACGCCGATGAAACACGGGTGTACATCCAAGGACGATTGGCGGCTGCCGGGTGTGCTCGTGCGCTGTTCACCTCTGATGCGATTGAGGCGATCCATCGACATACGGGCGGCGTTTGTCGCCTGATCAACGCGCTTTGCGATGTGTGCCTCCTGAATGGGGCGCAGGGAAATCTTGATCGAATCGACCGGATGGCGGTGTTACAGGTTGCAGAGCCATCCTGCCAGGCATCTTGATATACTCGGAAATACGGAGGAGAGCGGGTTCTCATGACATGGTATAGAGATACGGAAGCTGAACTGACACTGGTCGCTTCAGCCATTCAAAGTCAACGGGGTATTCAGCTGGATCGGCTGGAGGTCTTGGCCACTGCGCTAGTCGCTTCACTCAAGCGGAGCGATGAATTGATCGTGATGGCCCTCTCGAGCCCCTCCGGGTCGCCGCTCATGACGAATCTGGTGAATGTGGCGGTTGTGGCGACTAAGGTTGGGATGGGCCTGGGCTATTACGGTCGGGAGTTGGAGCGTCTTGCATTGGCTGGGCTCGCCCACGATATCGGACTCTTTGCGGTCCCCCAATCGCTGGTGACGAAAGCTGGGCGACTGACGGCTGAGGAACGGACGCTGATCGAACAGCACCCGGAACTCGGATATGAAGCCATTAAGCGG
>JBEBHO010000130.1:0-6572 GCA_040081095.1 Nitrospira sp. | reverse complement strand
TTGCACACCCAATGTCATGATGGCCGCGGCAGAAATCCGATACTGGAACTCGGCGGAGCCTTGGTGCGTGGTATCCACAACCCCTCGATTCGAATCGCCTGAGATCTCGCTGGTAAATTCTTTGCGCCGATAAGCGTATCCCACCACGAGTGTAAGCGGGTTCGCAATCTGAATCGCCGCGCCGATCGAAGTGAAATGCTGACGGTAAGAGACGTCGTCTCTGAATTGGGTCTGCTCGCGCCCGTCGGCCAGGCCTTGCTCAAACAAATAGGCCAGGCTGAGCGTGACCCGAGGCATCACCATCCAATCGACCTGCGGCCCCGCACTCCAGAAGGTCGTATCTCGCTCGGCGAACACGTCGTTAAATTGCCGAAGGCCGTACCGGCCGACGAGCGTGCCCATCAACGAATCCGACAGCCGCCGCTCTAGCTGCACACGCCAGATATGCGAGGTCACCCGCTCCTCTTCCGGCAGGCGGAGCCCTGTCCGGCGTTCCGTATTCGGACCGAGAAACAGATTCGGCACGTACCGGTACCGAATCAGGATCGACGTATCGGCATCAAGCGCTTGCTTCACCTGCATGCGATAGTTCCCGTGATTGAAAAGCGCATGATCGGTAAAGATGAAGCCCGCCGCTTTGACCGACATTTCGGTCTCCCCAAGATTGGTCGGGCGCGAGCGATGGCGGAGATCGATCGACGGCTCCCACACGACGTCGCTGGCTTTCTTGACGGGGACAATTGTCGGCTGACTAGGATCTTCAGCCAGGGCCAGTCGGCGCGAGGAGGAGAGCTCGAACACGTTGTCGGTGTAGAGCACCTTGGTCTCAGCGATGGCAGACCATTCCGCCATGACACGAACGGGAAAGCAGAGCGGAAGGGCGAACACAAGGGCAACAAACCATGGGATAAAGGGACGAGGCCGGGCCATGAAAGCCCGCTTATGGCTGCCCGAAGGATCGCACATAGAGCAAGACATGCCAGGCTTCTTCTTCGGTGAGCACCAATGGAACAAATGACGCCATATCGGTGCCCGGACTCCCATTCTTGAGAATCCAAATGAGTTCACCGTCAGTGCGGGCGGCCTGCCAAATCTTATCGGTAAAATTGCGCGGGAGTTTTCCCACGAGGCCAGGGATATCGCCCAGACCTTTGCCGTCTCTTCCGTGACAGGTTACGCAGAACGCCTTGCCATGAAACAGTCCTCGCCCTTTGTCGATATTCTCGGGCGTCGCGTCGAACGGATTAGTCCAGGTTTTCGCTTCTTCAATTTTATCGGCCGGCACGCGGGGCTTGAGCACGGCCGCCTCGGTCGCGGACGCGACAACCTGCCCCCCTTGAGCGATCACCAGTACGATGAACACTCCAAGCAGCACTCGATATCGACAAGCTTGCGCCATCATGACACTCCCTCATCCGCGGGAACCACTGTTGTAAACTGAGAAAGGGAAGGGGCCAGCCCGTATCAAACAAGACCGGGCTGGCCCATCTGCGACTGTCTACTTGTCCGAATGCCCCGGAAACTTGTGGCCGAGGGACTGCGGGAAACTCACCGTGCCATCCGGAAATTCCTGCCCATGCTGCCACAAGTGATAAATCACCCCGTCGGTCCCGGCGGCCACTTCAGCCACCTTCGCCGCTTGATCGGCCGGCATGTCGAGGATCTGGACACGGCCCGTGGCAATCTCCACCTTGTGATCGTGGAAATGGCGGTGCCACTGAATGGCTGGCAACTTTCTCGTCAGGTCTTTCGACACGAAATACTCCACCGCCACCAGCTTGGCCTTGGGATCGGTAGAGTCAAACAGGAGGCATTGGAGAATCTTGTCTGAGATGCCCTTGCAATAGTGATGGAACGGTCCGCCGGGCTCTCCATTCGCCATCATATGCGGCGCCTGCACATGGATGTCGAATCCTTCAACCGGCGATTTCGGCTCCCCGCTCATCGCCTTCTGAGGCGCCACACCGGCGCAACCGATGGCTGCCACCGCGATCATCGCTAACAATCCCTTTTTCATCACAACTGACCTCCTGATTTGGGGTTGGAATATGGCACACACGACTTCCGGATCCTCCTTGAAGGCTCACCCTACTGAGAGCAGAACAGAGGGAAAAGGATTCACAAGATTTTCTCCTAATGTTTCAGGCCGCTCGACATAAATAGCCCGAGACACAGAATCACTAGCTTAATCGGCAAGAGTCCTCTGATCTTTAGGGTAAAATACTAGAATGCATTTAATTGATACAGAGCACAATGGGCCAGAACTCTGTGGTAATCCTGGAAAATGCGATCGGATATGATGGAAGAGCAAGGCCCCTATGAAGATCGGACAGGAGGAGTCGGCCGCGAGGGAGTGATCAGCTTCTGAACCGGTGGAGAAACAGCGCCCTGCGCGTCCATCATCTCGAACATGAGACAACACTTGAGCCGCCCGCACACGCCGAGCAGCCGGGGATCTTCGACCTGCAGCCCCAACGTTCTCGCTTGCTTCACCGTCACCGGCTTGACCTCGGTCAGAAAGCTGGTGCAACAGAGAACGAGGCCGCACGTATCGAGTCCGCCCAAACGACGGGCTTCCTCACGGACACCGACCTGCCGCATTTCAATCCGGCCGCCAAACCGCCTGGCCAAATCGCGCACGAGCTCACGGAAATCAATGCGATCATCGGCGGTATACACAAAGGTCAGCTGCCGGCGCTGAAGCGCTCCGTAGACTTCCACCAGCTTGAGCCGAAGCTTCATTTCGCTGGCCTTGGCCCGACAGTAACTCATGGCCTCTTGTGACAACCGTTCAAGACGCGATACCAGGGCGGCATCTTCTCCATTCGCCTTGCGGAGAATCGGCTTCAATACACGCATGGGCGGAATAAAGGGCGTCTCGTAAGGCGCCGTGTAGACGACACCGTAGGTGACTTCGCCATCGACTTCCAGCAAGACCCGGTCGCCTGTCCGGAGAATGATGTCCCCGGCATCCAGCTTCTTCACTTCCCCACGGTCCCGAATCTTCACTTCGGTCAGCCTCACCGATTGGGGGTAGGCCTTGACCATTTCGTCGATTGTTAACTGATTCATACGCGGCATGATACACGAGTTCAGCCTGAAGCGAAACCGTCGAAACGGTCGTGAGGCTCGACCGACAATGCAAGACAAGAGCAACACAAGTCATTGATATAGCTTCAATATCATGACATCAACGCACTGACACTTTGTGGTAATGTACTGATGGCTTGTCGATCCGATCGACGGAGAGAGCGTCACGCGACGCGGAGCACCCTGGATCTGATAAAGGAGCCGGTTTCGCATGATACGAATTCCGACCAGAGTTGTCCTCCCATTCGGCTATCAAATTTCAGTCCGTCAGCTGACGGATACTGAAATGGATAAACGCGATGCCAACGCCGATGGCATCTGGGACGACGAAACCAAAACGATCTATATTCGGAAACGCCTTCCGGTAACCAGGCGCCGTTATATCCTTGCCCACGAACTCGGACATGCCTGGCTGGACTGGCAACATCGCCACCTCGACGAAGGCAAAGCCAGCACCTGAGACTCCAGAGCATCATCCTTTGGCGAGCCTCAGGATATGCTCCCATTCCGCCCTCGTCACCGGCTGAACAGACAAGCGCGACCCCTTCTGCAGTAAGACCATCCCCTTCAGCGCCGACTCTGCCCGCAGAGAGTCCAACGAAATCGGCGCATCGAAGGTTCGGACATATTTGATATCGACCATGTCCCAGCGAGGCGCCGTGGGATCGCTGGCGGAATCGAAATGATTATGGCTCCGCTCGAACTGGGTCGGGTCAGGATAGGCGGTGGCGGCCACTTCCGCGATGCCCACGATAGCCGGAGGGTTCGCGTTACTGTGATAGAAGAACACCTGATCGCCCGGCTTCATCGCCCGCATGAAATTCCTGGCCTGGTAGTTTCGCACGCCGTCCCAACAGGTCGTGCGTTTCGGCGCACGCGCCAAGTCGTCGATCGAAAATACCATCGGTTCTGATTTCATGAGCCAATACTGACGACTCTGAGTCATGCCATTCACCTCTCTTGGTCGATGCTCTCACTCCTGCTATGCTCACGCTCCCGTGCCTGCGATGACGATAAGGAGCTGCGATGGAACTGACCCCATTTTTCTTCGGCCTCTACAAGCTCGTCAAGTATGGAGTCTACCCGCTCACCTGGGTTGTCGGCTGCGCCGGCCTCACCGCCCTTCTCGCCTGGCTTCCGGCCACTCCTGCCCGCCAGCGCCAGCTCCGTCTGGCCGCCACCATCACCTGCCTCCTGTTACTGCTGGTCACGACTCCGATCGTTGCCAATCCCCTGGTGAGTCTGTTGGAAGGCTGGACTCCGGCTCACCCGGCGCTGTCCGAATCCCCGTTACACGCCATCGTGGTGCTTGGCGGCGGGATTGCCGACAAAGGCACACTGCGCCCCTCGATTGAACTGTCTCCCGAATCACGGTTGCGCGCCCTTTGCGGCGCCGAGTTCTACCGCCAGGGGGTGGCTCCGACCGTCCTCATCACGGGTGGAGACGCCAGCCTCTTCGGTTCCGGCCCCACTGAAGCCGCGGCCATGAAAGAATGGGCGGTCAGGCTGGGAGTGCCGGCGGCGTCCATCCTCATCGATGACCGCGCGAGAACGACCTATGAGAACGCCCTCGGCGCCAAACGGCTGCTCGGAGAGGACGCCTCGATCCTGCTCGTCACCTCAGCCGGCCATCTGTTGCGCGCGACCGCCCTCTTCGAAAAACAGGGATTCCACGTGACCCCCTCGGCCTGTGGATTCCATGCCAGAGATCGGGCATCGGACGCCTGGGACCATCTCACGATCTTCGATCTCCTTCCCACAAGCTGGGCCTTGCAGCGCACCACCGAAGTGGTGGGAGAAGCGGCAGGAATCGCGGTGTACTGGCTGGCAGGAAAAGTGTGACCGGGATCATCGCCGCGGGACAAGCCGGTAGATCCCGCCACCAAGATCGATCACGTAGAGTTCCCCTTTTTCGTCTTGCCCAAACGAGGAAATCCTGAAACCGGTCTTGAGCAAGACTCGTGGGATCGTTTCTCCCCCGCCGGCATCCGATTTTTTGAATGAGAACACTTCACCGCTGCAATAATCGCCAAACACATACATTCCCCGAAGCGCACGGATCGTGAGACCCTGATAGACATACCCGCCGACAATCGCGCAGCGGCCGTCCTGATGCCCATATTCCATAACGGGGGGCACCAACCCCGCCGTCGGGCAGGAGATCGCGGGGTTGTAACAATGGCCGCCCTCCATCACCCGCCACCCGTAGTTCCCTCCACGCGTGACGAGATCCACCTCTTCCCACTTCTTTTGCCCCACATCGGCGACCCATAGGTCCGCCGTCGCGAGGTCGAAGGAAAAGCGCCAGGGATTCCGCATTCCCACGGCATAAATCTCGGGACGGCCGCCTTCTTTGGCAAACGGGTTATCTGCCGGGATCGCATAGGGATCGCCGCGATCGACATCGATCCGCAAGATTTTCCCCAATAACTCATTGAGATTTTGCGCGCGGTTGCCGGGATCACCCCACGCGCCTCCGTCTCCGAGCCCGACGTATAAATACCCGTCCGGCCCGAACGCGACCATCCCGCCGTTGTGATTGGACTCGGGCTGCATAACGACCAGGAGAACGCGCTCATCCCGGGACGCCGCATCCGGCGAGCTTCCGCGCCGATACTCCGCCACGACGGTCGCCCCATCCGGCCGTCGCGTGTAATTCACAAAGAATCGCCCGTTACGCCGATAGTCAGGATGAAACGCCAGCCCCAAGAGCCCCCGCTCGGTGTCGTCCATCAAGACACGATCGACGATATCGAGAAAAGGCGCCTCCGCCAGCGCGCCCTGCTCCAGCAGACGGACGCGCCCCGGTTGTTCAAGCACATACAGACGGGCAGATCCATCACCGGCGTGCGTGAGAAACACCGGCTTCTCAAGGGCTCCGATCGCCACCGGAGCCAGTACGACCGGAGACTCATCAGTTGGGGCAGCCGCCGAGTCAGCGCCACCCGGCCAGGCGCTATCCAGCAACCCGCCCAGCAGCAACAAACCAGCCAACAACCTAGCGGAACGATCCATCACTCGGCCTCCCTCTTCATCTGCTCACGCCCCCGCGATTCGATAAATTCAAGCAACGCGCGATAGGTCAGCGCCCTGGTTCTCGCTGTGCTCCCCGTTTCCAATCCCACGTTGGATTCGACATAGACGCGATCGGCCACGTGAGCGCCGGCCTCATTGCAAAGCTCCCACATCTCGTGGAGAAAGCCTTCGGGCAACCCGACCTGCAGGCCTTCGGATTCAATGCGGTCATCGAGCAGCGCTAACAGATCGGAAATAGCATGGTCCGACCGATACGCAGTGGCTGCAAAACCGAAGCGTTCCTGAGCCAACGTATCCTGCCTCGCCTGTTCCACCAGATCCTGCATGTACTCTTTGAGAATTCCTATGACATGGCCGGAAATCATAGCCGCCATTATCAGCATTCCATGGCGAGGGAGCAAGGCAGCCATGCGGTTGACCCTGCAGCAACAGCTTCTCTATGATGC
>JBEBHO010000324.1:0-23673 GCA_040081095.1 Nitrospira sp. | reverse complement strand
CTCGACATCGACACCATTAGGCACGATCGCCGTGCGCAACCCAGGCACCCTCTCCAGTAACGTCTTCTCGTCCGGCTGGGAAACAAACACATTGACATCGAATGCCCCGGACAATTCGGCTTCATAGGCCAACAGTTTCTGGGTTTCCCGTCGCAGATATAACCTCGCAAGGGATCCAGGCTCCGCCCCAGCCCGGCGCTCCATCAACTGCGATTCGATATTGTGATGGGTCAAGACCGTGGGGATCGACCATCCCTTGCCGAGAAACTGGGCCAGCGCAATGGTATCGACGTGAATGACGTCAAAGGACTTCGTCGCGACCAGCTCCGACACGCGCCGCTGAAACGCCGCCGATCGGTGCGCCAAGACGCTGAAGGGACGTGGAGATAACGCGCCGACGGCCAACCCTGCAAGGCGGTGAGCCGAAGAAGTCTTGGGCCATAACGGGAAATACTCAACCGCTTCACAAAACTTTCCGAGCGCCGCCTGGCTATCACGGCAGGCCGCCTCGGTTGGCAGGACATCGGGATGCACGAACGCCAGCAGGTGCACCCTCGCCTCACGACCCAACTCGCGCAGAAGATTATACCCTCGCTGTAGAACGCCACCGTGAGGGGGATAGGGAACAATCTGGGAGAGGAATAAGACTTTCATCGCATCGGGTCCGAATAGATCGCTTCATAGGCCTTTGTCATATGCTCTATGGTGAATCGTTGCTCCACCTTCGACCGCGCCGCCTCCCCGAGACGCACGCGTAGTGCGGGATCGTCAATTAATCTTCCAAGCGCCGCCGCCATGCCACCGATATCCCTCGGCTGCACGAGCAGTCCATCGATGCCGTCCTCGATGATCCGACCGTTTTCTCCCACGCGGGTGGCCACGATCGCTTTTTTTGCCGCCATTGCTTCCAAGATCACCATCGACATGGCCTCCCACAACGACGGTTGAAAGAATATGTCAAACACAGGAAGAGCGACATCCGCCGCATTCGTGATCCAACCGGTGAAAACCACCGTCTCTTCGAGTCCAAGCTCACGCCGCTTAGCCTCAAGTGCCTCCCGGAGGTGGCCCTCCCCGATAACCACGAACACGGCTTTCCGTCCAGAGGCCTGAATGGATTTTGCCACATCCAAAAGATCGGGCAACCCTTTCTGCGTAATCAGAGTCGCAATTGTGCCGATTAGAACTCGGTTTTCCGCAAACACACGCGTCCTAAACATTGCATCGCCAACACTGCTCCGAATCGACACGCCATTATAGATGGTACTGATTTGGCGATCAGCGAGCCGGTAGACCGATTGGATTTGCTTGCGCTGAACCTCGCCCACGGAAAATAGCCGATGAGCGAGCCGAGAAAAGATGCGTTCCATCCACAGAATGCGAGTCGATGTGTGGGGATAGTTTCCAAAATGAAATGTGTGAACAACTTTCAACCGGGGAAGCAAGAGCGAACAGATTGTCGCATCAACCAATCCCTGAGTTGTGTGGGTATGCACCACATCTATCTTTCTTGAGCGAAGCTCCCTCAATAGCTTGATGAAGGTCAAATAGTCTACGGGAGCATCTTGCGACTCCGCAAAGTTCAGAACTTCTATGCCCTTGCGAACGAGTTCGTCACCAATGCTCCCGCGCTGCTTAAGACAACAGACCGTGACGTTGAATCGACGCCGGTCCATCGATTCCGCCAAATGCTGCATGACACTCTCTGCCCCACCAATCCAAAGATGCGATGCCACGATCATGACATTGCACTTGCGAGAACTTTCACTGCCCGGTGAATACGGCTCAGGGTGGCGTACTCCGCTCGCCAGAAGCGCATCTCGCTCTTTTGATGAGGTCCCACGAGTCTCGCTTATCATATGTGGGCTCCTCGATAGGCGATGGGGACCGCGCTCACAGAGCTGCGCGAAACCGTCTCTGCAGTGAACGATTTCAGGCATATATCGCGGCCACATTCCAATAGGGCCGCCAATAAGTATATATGCGGATAATAGAACCCGGAAAGAAACGCTCCGCCCACTATGAACGCGACCAGACTTGCATTCAACGCGATCACCAAATTCCGGCTAGTCACATTACTGTTCGGCAATCGCGGCTTGGTTTTTCGCAAGGTCCGCTCGCCGGCGACGAGATTAGACACGATGAGCCCCAGCAAAAAAATGATTCCAGGGATACCTAACTCTCCCAGTACCAGGAAGTACGAAGAATGGGCCGTTTGCCAAGGAACTTCATTTATCCCGAATCCCTCAGGCCGGTACTCTGCGCCGTACTTGACGGGGAAATGCCCGGCCCCAACGCCAATAAATGGATGATCTATCGCCATTCTAATCGCTGATGTCCACGCTAAGATCCTGCCTTGGGCAGACCCCTCCATCTTCTCACCTGTCTGAGTTAATGTCTCCATTCGATCAAAAAATTGCGGCGGGGCGACTGCGAGAATGAACGCAACGACAATCACGATGCCGATGACGCCCAAAATCTTTCGATCATGCTTTAACCAGTAATAGAACCCCACGGAAGCCAATGCCAGGATGCCTCCCCTTGATTGGGTTGCCACCACGGCAAGAACCAAAACGGCCAGAGTCCCTCCATAGAAGAGCTTTTTCGTCACTGATTGAGACTCCAGCATCAGAAACAGGCAAAACGGAACGGCAATATTCACCGACAAAGAAAAATCATTGCCATCCCCTAAAAATGATCCCGAGGCGATATAGTGCCGTTCCCCATCTCCAGAAAACATCTCAGGCGTTAAGGCTCCGACAACCAGATGGACGAAGACCAGGGTCGCGAGGACACCCTTCATCCTGCCAAGGTCGTACACTTCTTTCTTGAGCACAAGAAAGATAAAGAAATATCCGATCACCGCTTCGAACTTCATCAGCGCATACGTCTTGACGTCACAAGTCAGCCCCGAAATCACCATCAAGAACAAGAGATACCAGATCCAGCGTGCATTCATACTGCTCAACGCCTTGGAGGCCTTAACTTCCCCCTTCTTTATCAGAGACCCAAGGAGAACCGTGACCGGCACGATCGAGTTCAAGTGGAGAGCGTTAAGCGCAGGGACATAACTTCCTGGCCGGATATACTCCAACACAAAATACAGGAGAAGTCCGTAGTACACCATCACGCTAAACAGGCTCCTTCATCAGCTCAGCATAAATGGCCTCGACCTTGCGCGTCCGCGCCTGGAAATCAAACGTCGCTTTCACCATATCTTTCCCCTGCATCGCCATCTGCTTCCAGGACTCGGGAGCCGAGAGAAATTCAAGCAAGCCTGCGGCGAGTTCCTCCGGCGAATGAGGCGAGACAAGACGTCCGGTATTCCCATCCGTAATGACTTCCGGCGTCCCACCAACCCTGGTTGCCAGAACAGGCACCTCCATAAGCAGCGCTTCCAGCGCCGCGTTGGGAAGTCCCTCGGTATGTGAGGGCAACACCATGAGGTCGATCTCCTCGAACAATCGCTGCGGCTCCTGAATATACCCTGGCAAATGAACCATCCCCTGAAGACCAAGCTCATTGACCTGCTGGACCAACTTGGAACGCTCTGGGCCGTCACCGATTAAAACAAGAGACACCTTCTGCCCACAACGAATCACCCGATCCATCGCATCAATGAGATCCGCATGCCCCTTCTCGGGACTGAGGCGTCCCAGGCTGGCAATCACCGGGCCGGCAATGGGGCGCCCGATCACCTCGGCCAGGATTCCGCGTCGACCAGTACGACGATACCGCTCTACAACAATCGCATTATGCACCATACACAACCTCTCGCCTGGCACCCCTGCGGCGAGCAATTCCTCCTCTATCCGGCGTGATACCGCAATGACTCGATCAAACCCTCGGATGATCTGCTTATCTAATTTCGCAAAGAGCCGCTGCTTAAAACTATTGCCGATCCAGCCATGCAGCGTCGTTACAATGGGAACTGGGCGAACCTGCGCCGCCAGATAGGCGATCAGGTCCGACTTCACCTCGTGCGCATGCACGATATCAATCTGGAGTGCCTTCACAAGCTCAATGACCCGACCAATCATACGAAAATCGTAGGCATGCCTCCCTTTAATAAAGTGAACTGGCAAGCCAAAACGCCTAGCCTCAGCAATAAAAGGGGAATCCTCTTGTTCGCCATGCCTCAGAAACACGCCAAGATGCAGATGAAACCGTCCGCGATCAATAGCGCGATGAGTTTCCAGAATGGTCTTGCCAGGCCCTCCGATTTCATGCGTATCACGTAAATGCAGGATGTTAATTGGCCGCACCGAGAATCCTTTCATAGAGTCGCTGCGTCGCCTCGATATTTTTGACTATGTGGAACTCGTTCACCAAGCGCTCATACCCGCTCTCGCCAAATCGTCGTATTCGGTCACGATCACTGATCAAACTCACGATGGCCTCGGCGAGGGAATCGGCATCTCCCGGGGGAAAGGTCAAACCAGTCCGTCCCTCTTCAACAATCTCCGGAATGGCACCGGCACGAGATCCAATGACCGGCTTCTTACAGGCCATCGCCTCAAGGATCACACGCCCGAACGGCTCTGGCAGCACCGACGCATGGACCATCACATCAAACATCATGAGAAAGTCCCCGACATTGCGTTGGAATCCAGTAAAGATGATCTGCTCGTCGAGCCCTAAGGAAGCCACCAATGCGTGCAGTGATTGTCCATATTCCCGATCCGATGGAGACGTATCTCCCACAAGCAGGCAACGGACATCCGGGACCTCGCGCCGGACACTGGCCATCGCTCGAATCAGCGTGTCCTGCCCCTTCCATGCCTTGATATTTCCCAGCATGCCTACCACCACCGCCTCAGGAGCAATACCATGGACGGCGCGAAGCGCGGCAGGCGGTGTTTCGACCTTCATGCTCTTGGGATCAAGCCCGTTATGAATCACAGCCAAGTTCCCGAAATCGGCTCCGCGCTCATGCATATTGAGCCGGACCGCTTCCGAGATGCAGATCACCGCGTCCAGACGCTTCGCAAAATACTTGGCCGATGGCGGAAACCAATCGTTGATGCCTCGCTCATGCGTCACACACTTGACCCCTGCAAGAGTAGCTCCCAGCATCCAGTCATGGTTATAGAGCACTGAATTGTTCAGGTGGACGATCTGGATACCATTCCGCTTGATATACCAGGCGCGCTCGATGGCAGGCAGCAGAAACCCGTGCAAAAGGTTCAAGACCTTCTGAAAGATCAACGCGATCGGACGTAGCGGCAATAGCCATTTCCAGATCTTGTGATGAGCGCCTCCAAAGGTAAAGGCGGCGGCTTTTGCCCAGACATGCGTTTCAACTCCTGCCTCACGATAGGCCGGCAACAAGGTGTGTTCGGTGTAAAATACAACTACCGGGTGGTACTTCTGCCGGTCTACATTTTTCACAAGATAGAGCAAGCTGTAATATGACCCGCCAACCGTACCGTCAACATTGCTCTCGCAATATAAGACCCTCACAGGGTTAGTCGATTCCATCTCGTGTCCCATCTTCACCGTCCCTCGCAGGAAAACGCCTCGCGCAACGTGCGACTGCGCCAAACCGCTAGGACCGCTTGCACATTAAGCATCAGGCACGCAGCTGCTCCGAGCATCATGAGGATGACCAAACCACTGACTGGATTGCTCGGCACAAATAATTTTGCACCGAGCAGTACCACTACCAGCACAGCCCCTTGGCCAATCGCGATGGCAAGCGGACGAAGGGTCGCGGCAATCGACACTCCGATAAATCGCTTGGAGAGAAAGACTCCGACGAAGAACTGCACCACCATCGGCATCGCTACAGCGACACTCGCCCCGACAATGCCGTAGGAGACGGTCAGAGGATAGAGCAAGGCCCCCATCACCATCAGCCGCGACAGACTGACATAGAAATCGATCTGCGGTTTTCCAATGGCGTTATAGAGATAGCCATTTAACATCCATAAGGCCCTAAAACAACCGAACACCGCCAAAATCTGCAACGGCGCTGCGGCCAGGGCCCACCGTGATCCATACAACACGGCCACGATCTCCGGAGCCAACACCGCAATACCAACCGACAAAGGAACAGCCACTGCGGTAAGCACGCGCATCCCGCGCCCGTATTCAATTCCCAGCCCTGCCGTATCGGCCTGAAGTTTGCTAAACATCGGAAACAACACTTTTGCTAGGACTGCCGATAAATAGGTCGACGGAATATTGGCTAACGTATAGGCCACAACGTAGTACCCAAGCGCATCCATCCCCAACAATTTGCCGATCGTCAGGTTATCCAACTCCCGGGTAAGGAACACCACTATCGCCAATCCGGTGATAAATTTACCGTAGTGAAATAGTTCCTGTGCGATACCATAATTAAATCGGAACCGCACCCGACCCGGCAACATCACAAAAGACAAGATCGCGTTGATGGCAGCTGCAGCGATCTGGGCATAGACCAATGCCCACACGCTTCGAAACACATAGGCGAATCCCACTGAAACAAAAAAGTTCAGCACTGATCCGGCCTGCTCGAAATACGTCAGCCGCTTGAAGTCCAATTCCTTCTGCAGCGCGATCACATTCACATTTTGACAGCCCGAAAGGATGAAACTGATCCCCACCACTGCCACAATCGAGTCCAGAATCGGCTGATTGTAGAACGCCGCCGCCCACGGCGCGATGAAGAATGCGAGTATCGACAACCCTACTCCACGCAACACCATTAGTGTAAACGCCGTATCCCGTGCATCCTCAAAACGCTGTTGTCGGTGGATCAATGCCGCTCCAAACCCGGTTTCGGTGAAAATCTCGATCATGCGGATCGACATAGAGCAAATGGCCATCAAACCAAATATCTCCGGCGTCAACAACCTCGCTAGAATGACGGAACGTGCGAAAGAGAGCACTGCCACCCCAGCGCTGGAAAGGCCGACCCAGACTCCCGAGCGGATAGCCTTGCGTTGCAGAGATCCGTCCGAACGGTCGAGAAATTGGGCAATTCTCTTTATAAAACTCATTACCACCGTGTACCTACTCTAAAATCCACACTCGCTCACGGACACCGTTTGAAGAGTCAACATCACCTCTCCAGGATTGATCGCTGGAAGAACCGTACCATGAACGGCAGAGGGGCAAGCTGACGAGGATCAGCGCCCGTTCGATCCTCAGTCTCTGATAGTCACACCAACAGTCCGGCTTTATCAGACCTTAGCCCCCGCACAGGCCATGCCGCTACCGTCGAATCGTCTGCAGCAGGCTTTCGAGACATCTGCCAATTCTTTCGAAACAATTTTCGAAGTCGCTGGCCGGACCTCCGTAGGGGTCCTGAATATTGAATGCGGCATAGCCCCGCTCCTTGCCCTGGCCATTAGCATCAAGAAGTGGCAGGAGAAACAACTTTCCCTTATCGCGATTAAAGGAGGCGTTGAGCTCTGCGTATTGCCAGCCCTCCATGGCAATGATCATATCGTATGCCTTCACAAGCTCCAGTGAAATCGATTGCGAGAGATGGCTTTCAAGGTCAACTCCGAACTGTCTTGCAACTTGAATTGCATTTTCCGGCGATGGAGTCGGTTTAGGGACGTGCAATCCTGCCGAGCCGAATCGAATTCCCGCATTCATGCCATCTCGCTGCAATTTTGACGCTAGATGTTCAGCAAACGGACTTCGACAGATATTCCCCTTGCAGACAAACAGGACCGATCGTGGCTTGGAAGGCATAGCCGGCATACTGATACGCTGGCCACGAACCGTCCAGTAGAGATCGAGCACGCCTCTTTTCAGCAGCCGTATCGCACTTCTCATGTCGCGTTTTCCGAACCACTGCTCATACCCATTCCTGCTCGATCGATCTCGAAGCGATGAAGCCATCCACTACACTGATCCAACATGTCCTTCTCCCATTCACGGAATGAGAAAATATGGTTGGCCTGCTTTGTCATATGAATCTCGTACCGGGACGCATACAACTCCAACTCGGCACGATTTCGCTCGACAAATTTCTTCTCAAACTCCCAATAGAGCCGATCCATCTCGGCAAAAACAAGATAAACAGGACGCGAGGTGGAAACCATTTGGTAAAATGCCTTGGCAAAGTAGGGATTGGCATTGTCCCCTCCCTCGGGTTGAGCGCACACCGCGGGAGTCGACCCCGAGCCGCGCCATTTCACCAGAAGCGGCTTGAGGAGCGAACGGATGATCAGCTTATAATCGCTCTGAAACGTTAGAAAACGAACCCACGAACGCCACGCTTCAAGGGTCCATAATTTCCCAAGATAGCCGTGACGGGTTGCGCTCAATTGAGCATCCGTCATGTACTTTGTAAAGTCGATGCGGGACCCATCGAGAATGACCGGAATCGCCAGCCCCAGTAGACAGACAATCCGCTCATCCCTCATGGCCGTAAGCAGTCCGGTAATCGCCCCTCCACACAATCCTGAGGCAATGAACTGCGATATCCCATACGTATGTTGCAACCAATCCATCGCCGCAATCGTGTCCTCGACATACCGTCCAACTTGGATCGCGCCATAGAGATCAGCCAAATACTCTTCGTGCACCTCGCCTTCCGAGTCACCCAACCCATAAAAATCGAATCGCAGGACGGAATACCCAAGCGCCACAAATCGGTCTGCCATATTCAGGTACAGCCGATGAGGTGCGACCCGCATCTTCACTCCGGGAGACAATAATATGATGGCCGCACCGGAGGGGCACGGATGGGCTGGCCGATGCAATATCCCGAACAGACAATTGCCCGCCTTGTTGCAAAATGTCACGGGAAGAACTTCGCTGGTCATCGCTCTCCCATCCAGGCCAACGTCGTCTCAAACAAATTCGGAGCTGTTCTGTACCACCGCTTGATTTCCTTCCAAAACGGTTCCTCCACCACTCCCCGAATTTCGGAAGAGGAATAGGCTTGCTGCAATGCCGTGAGATCTTGGCGGAACGCTTGACCATCTTTTCCGACCTGAATGATCAAATTCGGCCCTGCAAATTGTTTCTTCTCTGCAATTAAGTTGGCGGCCGAGGCCTGGTCGTAGCATGGATACGCCAGCTCATACCCATCGATATTCACCGTGCTACCCTCTCGCATCATCCGAACCAGCGCCTCACGATTGTGGCGGATCTCCTTATACACTGCGGTTTGCGTGGTCAGATTAATGCGAAGCAGCTCCTGCATATACTTTGCGCCATCGACAACTGGCTCCCAGAGCACCAGCTTGCCGACCTTCGGAGACCGCTCGGCGGCAAGCGCAGCCAAGGTTGCGCCAAACCGGAGCCCCAGCAATCCAATACCCTGGCCCATTCCACTCAACCGCTCGAGCAGGCTAATCGCACACTCGATGTCAGAGAGCATCGTATCCACCGATGCCGCCGAAAACTCCCCCTCGCTGTCGCCGTTCCCCATCGCATCGAATCGAAGAACCCAGGCGCCACGGGAGGCCAGCATCCTGGCAAACGAGACATACACGCGTTGCGCCCACAGCTTTTCTTCCGCAAAGGGATGACAAAACACCCAGCCCGCCCCTGATGGAGCCCCGACAGGCTGATGCAGGACGCCGAAGAGTCGATATGCTCCGTTCGCAAAAAACATGGGCGTTTCGACAGCTGGAGTCATTACCGCTGAGAGGGAGTCCACAGTTCCTGCCTCACACCTATTGCGTACTTCACCCAGGCCACCAGAATGGCCGCATTGACCATCGAGAAATAGAGGGCCACCTTGCCGGCCAACGAATTTCGCACCATACTCCATCCTGAAAACGCCAACAGCGCAATGACATAGAAGGCAACCTGAACCGTGGCGAAGAAGAGAAACCAGGGCGATTCACGCAACATCACCGAGCTGAACAGAGCCGTGATCAGAAACATTGGAACCGACCACCGCAAGAGTTTGTGTGACAGCATCTCGATGGCAAAGACGCCAAAGCGAAAGGGATTCAGCACCCGGCCGTATGCAAACAGGGCTGCCATCCCTCGAATTAACGTGCGCACCTTCCGCTCAAACTCCTGCTTCGCGTCCTTCACACTGGTCATTGTGCCCACCGCGTTCGGCTCACTGATCGCCCGGAATCCTTTCTCGACCGTCCTGAGGACGGAGAGAAAATCCGGCGCCATTCCTTCCGTAAACGGCTGACACAATTCACGCCGTTGCGCATAGAAGGATCCACTCGCGCCGACGATGGAGTGCACCCTGGACTCAAGGCGGCGGACTAGCAATTCATATCGCCCATACCACGCCTCTCCACCCGACTCGGCGATCTTGTCTTCGCCAGAGATACACCCGATAGCGGGATCGCGAAATCCCTGAACGATGTTGCACAAAGCATCGGGCTCCAACTCAATCGCCGCATCAGTGAAAACAAGAATGTCATGCGTTGCATGCTCAAGCCCGGCATTGAGTGCCGCCGCCTTCCCCTGCCTGACGGCACGCTCAACCAGCGTCATCGCTCCGCGGGCCTGCGTCCGAATCAGCTCGACCGTTCGGTCTGTCGACCCATCCGAAACAAATAGCACTTGGAGTCGGTCTGCGGGATAACGGAGAGCCAGCGTATTCTCCATCTTCCGCTCGATCCGCTTCTCTTCGTTGCAAACCGGTATGATCATCGACACTAATGGGTAAATCGTCACGGCCTCAGACTCACTTTTCCGTCTCCCCTTAAAAACACGCCCCAACGCCCACAGGACAACCGGATAGCCTGCGTAGGGATACACAACCCCGAAGACGGAAAGCCAAAACAGCACTTCCATCGCCATCACTGACATGCTTCCATCAGCCATTCTAAGCGAACCATCGTTTGACTTCGTGCCAGGCCGGCTTCCAATCTGAAAACCGTAAGATTTCGCTATACGTATCCTTTTGCCACACTTTCAGAAAACGGAAAATAGAAGACAGCTTTCCTGCAGATCCTGGAGGAAGGTGGAGCTCATCGTCCCGTTTGAATAACCGCAGCAACAACGCATCGACATCACCCAGGAACCACCGGCTTCGCACTCCGATTCGATAAGTATCGAGCGGCGTCATCGGCTCATCAGCCAAGGTCTGAACCAGGAGGGCGGGAAAATCCACGCCGGCATCAATTGCCAACTGCAACGACCCCCAGAAACGCCCGTTGATTTCCATCAACTTCAGACTCTGATCAGCCTGGTCCATCTTAAACTCGACCATCGCCACCCCTTCCCATCCTAAAGCATCAAGCAGCGCTTGGGCATACCGCTTGGCTTGGGGGGAAACCGGGGCACTTTCACAAAGCACGCTCACACCTCCGGATGGAGGCTTTTCACGGATTCGCCGGTGACTGAACTGGGCCACCAGCTTGCCACGCTGATAGCACATAAATACCCCGACACCAGGACCGACGATCCGCTGCTGAAGCAGAATTGGATATTCACTCGGATCTTTCTTCGCAAGAATCGCATCGAGTTCGGTCTCACTCTCAGCGTACGTCACGGACGTAGATCGCCAGGTCCCGTTGCCGGCAATGCGGGACCGATACGGCTTAACCACAACTGGGAAGCCTAGCCCATCGGGCCACGAAGGCCGTTCGCCAGGCCGTGTCAGCACGATGCCCGTTGGGATAGGTATGGACAACTTCTCCGCAAGTGCCAACACCTCCACCTTATTGGCCGCCCGATTGAACGTCGCAACTCCAGGGAATGGAATTCGGCTAAACCGTTCAACCTCGCTCCTATTCTCAACAACTAGCGCCGTCGTAATCTCCGTGACCGGCAACACCACATCGATACGTCGCTCTCGAACCGTTCGAATGAGTGCCTGAACAAACCCTGCACTGTCCTGCACCGGGTCAGGATAGGTGAAACTCTCACTGCAATACCGCGACGCCTGGGCCAACGATGATTGTCCCATCGCCCCAACGATCATCCGATGGCCCTTGCTCCCCAGCGACCGTGTAATTGCCAGCGCCGGCCGGCTCTCACCGTCAGTCACCAAAACTCTTAAAGGACGTGCCATCAAAATAGTCCCACAATTCTAGCCAGAAACATCGGCGTACTATTCGTCATGCTTTCGTGAACGTTGATTCGTCTGATCGTGAAGCGGTCATCATCACATTTCACGAATCCCGGCTGCGTGGTGAAAGCCATGCGGTATCCGGACTCCCTGACCAGACTGACCACACCCGGGGACCAATTCCCGTTGGGATAGCTGAAGGTCGGAACTCGTTCCTGAAGCCGACTGTCAATCACACCCCTGGCTGCGCAAATCTCATCTCGAGCCTCGCTGGGCGACACCAGGGTCAGCAACCGATGCTCTGCCCCGTGACCTCCAAACGAAATTCCCTGCTGTGCCATGCTTTTTACTTGCTCCCAATCCAGGAAGCCATCCAGCTCTTCGAACTCGTCGCCCTTTCCACCCAGCTCACGGGTCAGGATTGAGAGCGTGTCCTCAACGAGGGACAGGGCTACGCCCTTTTGCCGGCACACGGCCTCCCTGACGGCGGGCCGTAGGTCATGATCGGGAAGATCCAGCACGAAGTCGAGATGCACCGGCCTGAGAATTTCGCGGAATCGTTCGCGGCGCTGCGGCTCACGTTTCACCTGCATGACGGCCTGACATGCGAGATGCGTGAAATGCTCCTGCCAGAAAAGCCTTCGACGGCTGATAAAATTCACGGGAAGAAATATGAGCGCTGGCAGGCGATGGCGCTGAAGGATGGGCAGCGCGTGCGTAAAGTTATCCCGCCATCCATCATCGAACGTAATGAGACAGGAGGCATCCTCAAACGGAACCTTCCGCTCCATCCGTTCGGCAAACTCCTCGACCGAAAGAACCCTAAACCGCCGCTTGAGCACAGCCATCTGCTTCGCAAAAGTCTCCCGGTCGACCACGATACCAGGATGAGAGCCCGTCAGAATTCTCTCTTCGCAGGTTAATACCCGGTGATACATCAGAACGACCGCTTTCCTCCGCAACGCGAAGAACTGCCAGAGCTGCAGCACGCCTAGTGCGTATAGCACATGCGACACGACGGTCTTGACGGCGTATTTGGCTCTCTCTCCAGATGTCATTCAGCTTATCTTTCAGTGACCTGGGCTAAAGCACGGTCTTGCGTCAAGACACCTCTGGATACGTCGGGATCTCCACCACGCACCCAGGTGTGCTTCAGCCTACAGACATTCCTATTAGCGCACCCCATGTATCAAGCGATCGAAATACGAAACCGTCAGGGTTAGTCCTTCACGAAGAGACACCCTTGGCTTCCAGTTCAACATCTTCTCAGCCTTCGAAATGTCCGGACGACGCTGCTTGGGGTCATCAGCCGGCAGAGGCCTAAACACGATAGACGACTTCGAATTGCAGATATCGATGACGGTTTCGGCCAGTTGCAACATCGTAAACTCACCGGGATTGCCGAGATTAATCGGACCAACCACCTCATCCCCTGTTGCCATGAGTGACAAGAACGCTTCCACCATATCGTCGACATAGCAAAACGATCTGGTTTGAGTACCGTCGCCATAGATGGTGATCGGCGAACCCTGCAGTGCCTGAATAATGAAATTCGAAACCACCCGACCGTCGTTTGGGTGCATGCGAGGGCCATAGGTATTGAAGATCCGTGCGACCTTGATCCTCACGGCATGTTGTCGATAGTAGTCAAAGAACAAGGTCTCCGCACAGCGTTTCCCTTCGTCATAGCAGGACCGGATTCCAATCGGATTCACGTTGCCCCAATAATCTTCGGTCTGGGGGTGCACAGCCGGATCGCCGTACACTTCTGAAGTAGAAGACTGCATGATCTTGGCACCGACGCGTTTCGCCAGACCCAGCATATTGATGGCCCCGTGCACGCTTGTTTTTGTGGTTTGGACCGGATCATGTTGATAATGAATCGGAGACGCCGGGCAAGCAAGGTTATAGATCTCGTCGACTTCCACATAAAGGGGGAACGTCACATCGTGCCTGATCAGTTCGAATTTTCCATTGGAAAGCAAATGGCGGACATTGTCCTTCGTGCCCGTAAAGAAATTGTCGGCGCAGAGGACATCGTTTTCCTGCGCGAGTAGACGCTCGCATAGGTGAGACCCGAGAAAGCCGGCGCCTCCCGTCACGAGCACACGTTTTCTGGAGTAATTCCTCATGCTAGTTGTGCCTCTTGTGAACGATCCGGTGATTCATACAGATTGCAACAGCCCCGCGCTGCCTGAGACCTGTTGACGTCACTCATCTTTACAATTGGAATCTGGAGGCCTGCGCTCCTCAAGACAGACGATCCACACATCAAGAGCCAGGCGCGCCTCTCGCTCTCACCTGGCCAGTCATTCCATTTCAGTCAACACTTTGCTGGCCGATCGGCCGAAGCGATCCTCCGGGTTCCGCTCGACCTGGCGAGTCAGATACTCGATAGCGAGACTCCGCTTCCCCAACTCCAGGTAAGCCACCCCGAGATGGAGATCGATACAATAAATATTTGGGTTCACCGTTTTGGCCCGCTCCAGAAATACCAGCCCCTCGCGAGTGCGCCCCTCCCGGACTAAGACCCACCCATGGGTGTCCAAAATATCAGGATTGTTAGAGTTGAGCGCGAACGCTTTCGCTGTATACTGTTCTGTTTCGACAGGATCCGCACCTAAGAACTCAATGTCCAGCCATGCAATGGCGTTGTATAGTTCTGCGGACTGAAAACCACTATCCAAAGCCAGCTTATATTCGGCCCTGGCTCGCTGATAGTCATGCTCGCGCTCATACACCATTCCCCGATTGAAGTGTTTAAGATCTTGGTATGTGCGGGCAGTCGCTGCTGCAACCGGGATAAAAAGAAGCGCGATGATGACAGCGGCACGTCTCAATCCGAGCTGTCCTGCTTGAGTCCCAGTTAATCCGACTAGAATACCGGCTGCATCCGCTACAAGGTCACCATATTCAGCCGTCCTCCCCATCCCGAGCATAGCCTGCTGAGCCTCGTCCACAAGCGAGATACCTAGTGAGATACACACCGCTAGACCAAGCTTCTCTCGCTCTCGAGGGGGCCACCAACGACTACGCACCACGCCATAGACAATCAGGAATACCACTATAAACGCAATAAAATGGGTCGGCTTATCCAGCCCGGGAAACTGCAGCCAGACCTTCGAGAGCCTGACTGCCAGAATGTTTGGCAAGACCAATAGTAGCGCCAACAGAAAGAGGCCTATCCACCAAGGAATGCCCCTTTCGAAATGGGTTGCAATTAGCCTCATGCGTTTGCCATTTATATTATCCCTGCTACCAACACAGGCCCCCCGTTCGCTGGACTGACCATACCCTAATATATCCGCCTTGAAGCCACCTCGGAATTGAAAACTGACATTCAAATGGGCATACGTTATATAAGGCTCACGATTCCCACCGCCATATTTCCAAGGATCCTGCAATATGTTTATGGCTCATGCTTCTACAGTAAGGCTTATCTCATTAACCAGCTATTTCGAGATAGGTTCTAACCGCCTAGATAAACCAAGAAACTACAAAAGGTCTGGTTTATAACTAGCTCCGTCTTTGGTCGGCTGCTCAGCGATACAAAGAATCAAATGCCCCAGCTTGTTAAACAGAGGGAAAGATTCGAGCATACGAGAAATTTTGACTAGTGGAAGCCCTAATCGGCCTGCGAACGGAAGATGAAACTGAATTGTTCTTGCAGTTACCAATGCGAAAAAACTTTTTGCCTCTGTTTGGCACTCACGCAAAGTAAAATAGTACCGATAGATGCCAGACTCCTTGTATCTCCCCGACTGTGATTCCCCGCTGAGCCTTTGCCAAAGTCCGTGATAGTGCGTACTGAAGACAAAGCGCCCTTCTGGTTTAAGAGCGACAGCAGCAAGATGATACATTGCGTCTCTGTGTGCTCGTGAGGGAAGATTGGACACGAGCGTCGAAAATACGCGGTCGAAGGTCGCCGACCTCACCTTCAAGGCAGTAATGTCACTCAGGACAAGAGCGATGTTCTGATGGTTTTGCAGTCGTTGCCGTAAAGTTCGCAACGACTCCAGTGAAAAGTCGACCGCGACGACCCAGCTACATTCTTCAGCAAGTATGAGAGTATATCGACCATCGCCACATCCAAGCTCGAGGACCATCTTGCCTAGACCAGCCGACAAGGCCTCAAGTGTGGGGATTAACTCGGCGCGGCCGTAGTCATTATCATACCAAGCTGGCCCTTTTGCCCTTGCCGTCTTACTGGCGCGCTCGTTCCGAATTGTTAGTTCTCGTTGGCTTTCCTCGTCCATGACATCGGCGTCCAGCAAATTCAGAATGCCATTATCGATGGGAAATGCTCTGCAACAAGCGTCGCACAGCAAGGCCCCCTCTAGAACCAGCCGTTGGTTTTCACAAAGCTGCGAGTGACGGTCCAACCTAAGAGCCGAGCCGTCATCGATGCAACGGAAGGCAGAAATAAGAGGAATTGGGAATCCGGTATCCATAGCGACCTTTCCGAGTCAGCAGAGACAGCCTGACGACTTTGGAGACACCGCGTATACGTAGTTCGCGGCTGAAGATATCCACGGCCCTATCTCCATGGATCCTGCAAGGAGCACGCACCTACCTCACAATTATTGATACGGGCCACTGGATTGGACATAAAGGTCGCAAAGCCCAGCGCCGCAACCTCGATATTCCCAAGAAAACTGCTACTAGTCCATAACTCAGGTCTGCCTTGCGAAGCCGCTCAGTTTTCGCAAGTGTACTTTGAGATAAGTTCCAATAAGACCCAGCAGTATGCTCAGTGGTGCAATAGTTCAAGCGATTCGACTGAAAAACACCCTTAGACAATCTCTGCAGAAAGCCTGCAATCCACTGAGGGATATCGGGTAAAGAACTAGCGTGGCAAGGTTGTGCTGGTTGCGTGGCCACATCCCCTGCCACGGCTCCTCAGAGCCAAGGAATTCGTAGGCATCGAGCCCGCTGTCGAAAGCATAACGGATTGTCTCCATCGTAAGCTGAATCCCGGGGGAGCATCGGGCCCATCGCTCGTCGTACCCAATTTTAAGAACCCAAAATCGCAGGTCTTGTTCAATGCCGAGAATCGTGGCTATCCGAACCCCGTCCACCTCAAGGAAACAGACACGAAGCGTGCCCCGTTCACAGGCCAATTGGCTATAGCGCGTGATGAACTTCCTTACACGTTCATTGGAAATCAGCGCGGATCCCGACCGGCCTTTCCAGCCCGTCCCTTCGATTCGAAAGACTTCCTCCAGTATGCAAGGAAGGGCTGTGAGCGATTCAGGCCGCTCAATGCTGACCGCCACCCGGCCGGTCTGCTCCAGTCGCTTCCGTTTTCTCTGATAATCATAACGACGCTGCCCGGATATGGATCGGAAATATTCTTCCCACTCTCCTCTGGAGGCTACATAAGCAGCACTCGCAGTAGTTTTACCTAGCATAATTCCTTTGTAGCGGGTCCGTCTTCTGAATGTAGCTTCAAGCGGCGATTCTGAGAGGATCCTGGCAAGTATCATCGGCATTCGAAGACCGACCACCCTGGTCACAAGATGCTGAAGCGCCTCATCCCCATCAAATAGAAACCCGGTGGGTTCATAAAGCACCGAAGCGCCCAGCACTTCCAGCCACTCTACTCCCTCCCGCCTTACAACAACAAGCGGCGCCACACCGCACAATCTCCCATCCAATTGCACAACCACAACGCGAAGATTGGACTCGACGCAGAGCGTCTCAGCGCAGGCTGCAAACCAATCCGCCCCGAGCAGCGGACTCCCGAACCTCGCCGCGAGCGCATCCCAGCCGGATGCCACGGCCCGCATTTCGGCAACCCGCGTCAGCACAGCTACTTTATAATCTGACGTATCCATTTCACATATCGGCTACAGGAAACGGCTTTTCAGCGCCAACTGGCGCTACAGGGCTTCATCACTCCATAACCCATTAGCTCTTGGTTGCCCCTGACCGCTTAGAGACAGGTGGCGCTGATTTCACCGCATGAAGCCTCCCGATCAGTTCACGGGTGCGGCGCAGGACAATCCCCGCGCCTGGAAGGAACGCGCACACCGTAAGCAGAAGCGCCGTTCGCCACCCGGCAAGATCGCCCAGATGGAGAAAGCGCCACAGCGCGGCGCGCGAGGCGCAGGAATTACCCTCTAAGAGCCGCGCCCGAGCCAGCGTGAGACACTGCTCTGCCTCCACCGCTGTAACTTCGGCTCCATGGATGGCCAGGAATTTCTGATCGCTTTTCCATACCACTCCAATCATCCGCAAACGGCTTTCTGCCTTGCTGGCAATACTGGCATCGGTGACCCGTGGCCGATCATTTCCACCCCGGTTGATGGTCGTATCAATTTCCAGAAATCCGACGGCGCTCGTTCGAGCAAGTCGGGCGAAGAATTCCCAGTCCTCATAAATCTCCACCCTCTCAGTAAAACGAGCATCCGGCGTCAGTCGATCAGCCCGAACCATGGCACAACTGGTCAGAACATAGAACTCTTCCAGTAACGCTCGATAGAGCTGGCCGCAATACAGGCGAACGGGGACATCGATTGAGGAAACGCTCACGGTTGACACGGTCACTCGCTCGAAAATCTCCTCCCACAGCTTGGAGTGGTGGTACCAAGTGTGAAGTCCATGCGGCACCAACTCCCCAGTCTCTCGCATGATCAGAAAATCAGAAGACAGCAATCCGAGATCGGGATTCCCTTCCATCACAGCAACTTGCAATGCAAGCTTGGAATCAAGCCAGATATCGTCTGAATCCAAGAAAGCTATGTACCGGCCCCGCGCAATTGCCATCCCACGATTTCTGGCAGCCCCCACTCCTTGATTCTCTTGCCGGACACAGATAATCCGGTCGCCAAACGACGCTAACGCACGAGGGGTGTCGTCGGTCGATCCATCATCAATGACAATAATTTCTCGCGGAGGGGTGGTCTGGCGAAGCGCGCTCTCGATCGACTCGACCACCAAGTGCGCGCGGTTATACGTCGGGACGATCACGCTAACATCAACCGGGCCGCACTTTCTCACGCCCTGACTCACACTCACAAAAGCCTCCTCTTGGCCTCGCTCAACTTCTGCTTCGACAAGGCCAGGTAATAGCGAGCAGGATCTTGAAACATCTGAAGACTAACCGTTTTTCTGACGCAATTGGTAAAACGACTCTTGAACGGCTCATCCCCGATTGTAAAATCAAATTCCCCCCGTTTGTGCTCAAGGGCATACCCAATTAAACACCGAAGCAGAACAAGACCTGGCGAATGTTTCGCATGAGTCTTGTCGAAGGAAGGTTTGTACCACAGAAGCTTCCCGTTGTAGTCGAAGCCATAATGAATGGCCAGCGGCTGTCCATTCAACTCGATGATGGAAAGCAGCAGCCATCCCTTTCCCGCCATAGCCACGGCAAGCTCCCGATAAAAAGCTCGGTTGCGCTCGTTCAGAAAGAGACTGGGGCTCGCACTATCAGTCCATCGAGCAATGTGCTGAGCGAAAAACTCCTCGAGGAACGGCAGGACCGCCATGCCGGCCAGATGCTTAAACACGAGCTGCCCATTCCGCTGAAAATAATTCTGCCTCCGACGCAACCCAGCCTTATTGAAAACCGCCCGGGCTTCTTCCTCATGCCCGCTGATCAGCAAGGTAGGACTCGGATAGAGGTCCCGCTGTAACACACGAACGCCCGAGCGGCGACAGATCGACTGCACCAGCTCCACGGTTGAGGATTCGGCCGGAATATTATTCAGCTCGATGACATCCCACCGTTCACGCGCGACAAATAGGGCATGACAGATCGCCTCCAGCACCCTCTGCTTCTCCCCGTTCGCCAGGAAGTCGCAATAGTCGGCGTTTCCATCTCCCAGAAACCGAACCAACCGCTCGCCCATGAGTCCTTGCTTCACCATGAGGGGGGCGACCCCGATAACCCCAGATGGATCCGCAACAGAGAGAAACCATGGGTCGTATTCACCACCGAACACCCTTTCCCAACTCGACATCCACTGATACGTCTGGAATATACTGTTGGTCTCACTCCATGCCGCCAAGGCGTTCCACGCCTCTGGATCAAGCCCCAATCCGACAATTGATGGAAACCAATTTGTCTGTATCTCTGTAGACATCAATCGCGGCTTTCAGTGGCAAGCACGCCCGTAACCACTTCCGCCATCCGTTCCTGATCCCGTGCGGTGACATAGCCATGCGTGGGCAGAGTCACAATGCGACGGGCCACCACCTCTCCCCCTCTCGCCGCTCCTTCACCGACTAGAATCTTCCCCCGCAATTCTGGCACATCGCTGATGGCGGTGGGATATGAGGCCGTCGCCCCTATTCCCTTTGCCCGGAGTGCCGCCAGCACCGAATCCCGGTAGTCAGGGTGAACCAGGACCGGGAAACGAAGATACGCAGGCTCCGCCCCCTGCCTGAGCATCACAGGCTCAAGCCTCGGCCCCCATGGCAACATATTCTTCAATCGATTGGCATTCGTACGACGCTCCGCCGTAATGGCACCCAGACGAGCGAAGAGGCGATGTCCCAACGGCGCCATCCATGAATCGTACCGAGCCAATGGATAATCGGTTCGATACGCGGTGGTACCCAGTCCGAGAAACGGAAGCGAGTTGGGCAACCAATACCCCCGCGGGTGCAACAACGCGGCATAGACCACTAACTTGGCCAGATGGGTTACGGAGGCCCCTATTGCGCATGCCGGCAAAATACGAACCTGCTGCGCGATCGCCCCTGCAATGGGCTCGGAGTTCGTCACGAGCACGCCGCCATCGATCGACGTCACATTCTTCCCTTTATCGAAACTATAGATGCCGATGTCCCCCCAAGTGCCGGACGGTCGACCGCCGATTGATCCTCCAAGACACTGCGCCGCATCGTCTACCACATACACTCCACGATCACGCGCCACCCGTACAATCGATGGAAGATCGTTCGGCAATCCGTACAGATTGGTGGCAATCACCGCGAGCACCCGCGACCCGTCAAGCTGGTCTAGCGCACCAGGGGCAAAATCGAGCGTCATTGGATCAACGTCGGCGAGCCGAACATTCAATCCGGCCTTGACGACCGAAGACGGCACTGAGAAACACGTGTAGGCAGGAATGACCACTTCATCGCGCTTCCCTCCATCCAGCGCCTTCAGCGCAAGTAGCGCCAGCGTCAACGCAGCACGGCCCGTAGAAACGAAATCGCAATACCGCACCCCGGCGCGCACACGAACATCTTCTTTGAATTGCGCTAGCGTGTCGGCGCGGATCAATGCAGACCCTATGCTGCCTAGCACATCAGCAATGCTTATTGGCGTACCGGCCGGCGGAACGAATCGGAATGCGTCCATCATACGGCTGGCTCCTCCGACTGGATACCGAACCACCGACCATGAGCGCTGCAAGCCCGCCTCATGGAATCCCCTTCGCCACCAGCGGCCCCAACAGACGGGTGACCGGTAACGGAAGCTTCTGCCACACGCTAATGGCTAATTGGAGCTTGGGATTACTGACATTCAGCTGGGGCATGGGGCGCCCCTCCCGCATAATGTATTGCCAATAGAGTTGCGTCGGATAGGTATTCCACTTTTTCTTGAACCCCTCGCCACCCGAATCCACCGTCGACCGTCCAAGGTGATACAACTGATACCCGCGCTCGCAGGCATCCTTCATCATCTCCCAATAGAGCACATAACTCGCCTCCACCTCGCGAGCCTTCGGCAAGGCCCCTAGCCACATCCCCTCGACGACGCCGCGAAAGTGTCCATTGAAAGCGGAAGACACTGGAACGCCTTCATGGTCGAGTACGAAAATCTTCGTCTCTTGCGGAAAAGTTTTCATAATGCGCTCGAAATAACTCTTCTGATAGAGAGGGGTACCCAGGTTCCGCCAACTCTCGCTCAGGATGTCGTAAAAGGTATCAAGCAGTTCCAGCCCGCCGCTCCGCACACTGAGGCCTCGCTTGTATGCCCGCCGAATATTGTTGCGATGGCCGGTCTTAAAGGCATTCCAGAGCGTATCGGGATTGGCATCGAGCGTCAGCGTAATACTGACCTTGTGCTCCGATGTCGGCAGATCGCCACCCAGCTTGCGCATACTACGAACCTCAAGATACTCGACCTGATGTTGATCCACGATCCTTCTGGCTTCATCGAGAAGCAACTGCTCAATCGCCGGCTCGTCAGCGCACGGCCCGCCATAGTTGACAAAGGGCAGTGAGCACAGCAGCTTGCCAAACAGTCTGCTTTGAAGATACACGAGCGGAAACACACCTCGGATCCCCCGCTCATCAACCGCCGCCAGATAAAATGACTGATGCCCAAAAGAGGCTTCATTCACCGACTTCCAGCCAAACAAGTGGTAGAAAGAGGCCTGTTCCTGGCGAGACACATAATCATCCCAAGCCTTCGCATGACTATCATCACACCGGATTATTTGCATCATTCAGGTCCTTCCGCATTGCTTTGTGTACTCGGCTCAAATCCACTCGATCATCTACGCCGTCTAGGCAGGACAACAGTCCCTTGGCTATGTGCTTAGCCGCTTGCTGCTTCAGATGCCCGCCATCATGCGTATACTCAGGCACGAGATTGGGCACCATCTCACCCTGGTAAGAAAAGGATGACCGCCTCCCATCCGGGTATGTCGCTTCCAATTCAGCCAAATCAAATAGCCGACCAGATCCTCCATAGGCGCTACGAAGCAACTGGTTAAACCTGTGACGGCTGACTTGGTCATCCCGCTCCCGGTTGAGCCCGACTTTTTGACTCAGCCAAGCCCATACACCACGGCTAATCCCCTTGAGCGGTACAGTCGTGTGGAGAAAAACAACCTGGGGATAGCGCAGACTCAGGGATTCCATGACCCCTTGATACCCCCTGAACAATTCATCGATATCAGTGTGGGCCGTGATATCGACGTAGCAAAACTTAAAGAAGGCGATATCGACCCGGTCTCCCATCCCGCCGTTGATCACTCGGGAAAAATCCTGGCACTTTGAAAGCGGATCGCGGTTTTGTCCCACCTGAAAATGGGCGAACGCAGGATGATCAAAGACCACTGGGTCACTGGATTCCACAATGCGAAGACGTCGCTCACTGAGCGTCGAGATCGCTTCTATAATGCCTGCGCCCACCGATTGATGGCCGAAACACACCCGTTTCCGCGCCAGTTCATCCCAAGGGCCGATCATGATCGAAGTAGACCCTACAATGCTTGGCTCAGCCGACCTCATTCGCCAGGAAGTCCGATCCGCTGACTCAAACAGATGAATTTAATATCTAGAATCACTGCCCTCTACACACCTGTCCCAAACCAAGCCATCGCCTACCGCAGACAGAGAAGCATGGCCGGACTCGCCAGGTCTCGCCGAATCCACCTCAGATCGACCCCGATGACAGGAAGGTAGAAAACACCAGCGTTAACGGAATATCCCCACTACTGATCCGCCACATCTACAGAAACTCAGACATGGCAGCAATCAATCAACGTGACGAGAACGCTGCCGCCCCCAGGCTAAACGACTAGCAGACGCACTACCTGGGAGCACGTTTGGTGACCTGCATTGGGCAGCAGGTGCAGGCTCACCCGCCGATGGCATGCGGAGGTTACGCTATCTTGCAGGCATCCCCAACCGGTTCAATCAACAAAGGCTCCATGTGCAAGTACCGTGCAACCGCGCGCTTGGCATCGATGTCACGATAGACTCGCTCCACCTGCATTTCAGTCAGGCCCATCGCCCCCGCCGCAACCCCTGCTGGAATTTGATGG
>JBEBHO010000263.1:0-1697 GCA_040081095.1 Nitrospira sp. | reverse complement strand
GGCATGGCTATCCCCTCAAGACTCCTAGGAGGCCGGTAGCACGTTGGGCCAGGATTCGGTCAGGCACGACACTCGACTCGATCGTTCGTGCCAGGGTGAGGACGAAGACGGCTTCTGCTCCGGCTGATCGAAGTACCTTGGCACATTCGTTTGTCGTCGTGCCAGTCGTAAAGACGTCATCGATCAGCAGGATACGTTTCTGAGCAATCGACTCTGGTCGGCGGACCGCAAAGGCCCGGCGAAGATTCTTCATCCGTTCTTTTCGCGACAACGTGCTTTGGGGTTCTGATGGAACGATTCGAACGAGATTGGTGAACGAAAGAGGGAGATGCAGGTGTGTGGCCACCTGATCGGCAAGCAGCAGCGATTGATTGAATTCACGCTCTCTCAAACGGGTGGGATGCAACGGGACCGGGATGACGAGGTCTGCATCCAACGAGGCAGGGATGGCTGCGATCATTAAGCGTCCCAGCGGCTTGGCCAGAGAGACTTTCCCTCTGTATTTGAACAGGCAAATAGCGTCTTGCAGGGGCGGCAGATAGGGATACAGAGTCCAGGCTTTCACATAGGCGGGTGGGCGAACCGTGCAGTGGTGGCAGCGATGGGTGGGGCTGTAGGTGAGTGCGACGGGCGAGGGGAGCGGACGATCGCATTGCGAGCAGCGAGCCAGTCTGAGCGGAGCGACGGTGTCCCAGCAGCTCGTGCAAAACAGCGGGACGGGGTCGGTCGTGAGCGGCACTCCACAGGCGGCACAGTCAGCCGGCAGAATAAATCTGACGGCGTGCCGTATCAGGCCAGGCAGTTTCTGGGGCCACGATTCCATCTTGCGCCACTCTCAGACAGGGAGAGATGCGGCTGGTTGTAGGATAGGAACGGGCGCCTGTCAAGGTTGTGGGGTTCTAAATGGTTGTGTTATACGAGGACGATCGTTCTATATGGCATTGCAGAATCTGAGGGGTCTCGCAGGCATGGTGAAGCTGGCCCGGTTATCCAAGACCTATGAGCGTGGCGAGGCTGCGGTGGCGGCGCTGCATGAGGTGAGTCTCAATGTCGGACGCGGCGAGTTCTGCGCGTTCGTCGGGCCCAGCGGTTGCGGGAAGAGTACGTTGCTGAATCTGGCAGGCGGGCTCGATCGGCCTTCGTCCGGAGAGCTCTATCTCGACGGGCGGGCGACTACCACATTTACCAGTCACGATTGGACGGTGGCGCGGCGGGAATTGATCGGCATCGTGTTCCAAGCGTTTCACCTGGTTCCAGGGCTGACGGCTTTGGAGAATGTCGCGCTGCCATTGATGTTGCGCGGAGACGGCGGCCGGTCAGTCGCACAGCGGGTAGAGGAAGTGCTGGAGCTGGTCCGTATGGGCCATCGGAAGCATCATCGTCCCGGAGAATTGTCGGGCGGCGAGCAACAACGGATCGCGATCGCCCGGGCGCTCGCGCATCGGCCGAAATTGCTTCTGGCTGACGAACCGACCGGCAATCTCGACTCCCATCAGGGGGCAGAGATCATGGCGTTGATTCGATCGCTGACGAAAGCAGGCGACGTCACGGTCTTGCTGGTGACGCATAGCCAGACTGCCGCGCAATGTGCCGACTATATCTGGACGATGCAGGACGGGCGGCTCGTCTCGCGCACACCATCGACGGCTTTAACGGGGGTAGCATGACCGATCTCTCGACGACGATTGCAGGGGTGA
>JBEBHO010000274.1:0-6604 GCA_040081095.1 Nitrospira sp. | reverse complement strand
TGATTCAGTCGATTAAAGATCAAGTGATGAAAGAGCTGGGAAAGATCGGCGTGCCGTCAGAAATCGATATCGTCCAGTCGCTCCCCAAAACCCGCTCAGGGAAAATCATGCGCCGAGTCCTAAAAGCCAAAGAACTCGGACAAGACCCCGGAGACATCTCCACCATTGAGGAATGACCTGTTGTTGAGGCCGACCGCCACACCGCCGGCAACCCCAATGCAGGTCGGTCACACGTGCTGCGCTGAGATACAGTCCCTGCGTAGAGGCCTCCTTATGGCCATCGTAACGCTGGTCTCGTGCTTCGGTATGCCCGTGAAGGACACAGAAGCCAAACGGCTCATGGTTGCGCAGCAGATTTCCCCAACCAATCCGCTCACCCCATCGCCCGAGACCGCCGCTACCTGGCTACAACAGGCCAGTGCGCTGAAGGCCAGCGGCGATCTGCGCGGGGCAATCGAAACGGCCAGAAAAGCGATTGCCCTTCAGCCAAAACTCGTGGAAGCCCGCTACCTCTTGGCCACAGCCCTTGAGGAAGCCGCCGATCTGGACGGCGCCATCCAAGAATACGAAACCATCATTGAATCGGCCTCAGGCCATCTCGACAGCCACTTCCGCCTGGGCCTGCTCTACGGCCAACGCGGCGACTACAATGCCGCCATTCGCGCTTTCAGCTCGGTCCTTCGCAAGGAACAGAACCATCTCGCCGCCCGGTTCAACATCGGCCTGGCCTTTCGCAAGACCGGCGACAACGAATGGGCCAAACGGCAGTTCGAGCTCGTGCTGAAGCAAGATCCCCGTCATGCCGGCGCACACACGGGCCTGGGCAATATCGCGTACGACAAAAGCGAATTCCGGCAAGCGATCGATGAGTATCGCGCCGCCCTCGCCAGCGACCCGGGCTTTATCCGGGCCCGCCGCAACCTGGCCGTGGCGTTAGCACAGACCGGCGATCTGCCGCAGGCGCTGAACGAATATCGGGAAGTGCTGAAGACACAATCCACAGACTCGACGCTCCTTCTCGAGTACGCCGACGCGCTCCGTTCAACCGGACAAAAGGCTGACGCGGCGAAAGCGTATCAGGAAGCCCTGAACTTGTTGCCCCACACCGGCGATCAGGCCGACACGCGAACCCGCATCGAATCGCAATTGAAGCTGTTAGCGCCGTAATAGTCCCGACCCTGCCGCCACAAGCGCGGCCGCAGTCCATCCCCACACCGAAGACTCACCACCGGTGAGCTCGCACACAAGGAGGCCGTCATGCCGTATCGAAATCTCACAGGAGGAGTCTGTCTATTCGTCGCCCTTGGCCTGCTGATCGCAGCCAGCGGACCGAGTCTCGCAGCAGAGCCTGAAAAGTCACCGGCTAAACCAAAGGCAACGGCAAAATCAGTTGCCCCTAAAGCCAAATCTACCGCGCCGAAATATCAAACTGCCGAGACTGCGGGAAAAGCCACGGCCTGTTTCGGCATGGCCCCGAGCATTGAAAAGATCAGCCCGGATGAAGGCAAGGCCGGCGACAAAGTGACCATCACGGGCGCGAATTTCGGAAACAGCGACTGCCTGCGCAGCATTTCTTTTGGACCAGGCCACGCCGCCACGTTCAAAGTCGAGAGCGACAGCAAGATTTCCACGACCGTTCCCAGCGGCGGGCGCAAAGGCCTGGCGATGCTGACCGTCACGACCGCATCGGGCGAAGGCTCAAAAACTTTTTTGATGAAATAACCGATCAATGAAGAAGCCCCGTTCTCAGTCTGACACAAGACTGAGGACGGGGCACACAGGGGAGGTCTTAGTCCGCACCCTCTTGGCAAGGCTTGGGTTCCGTTGCGATCAGCGGCTCAAGAGGTATATCAATCCATACCTCGCCCTCTTGACGCTCCAGCTTGTCGAGGAACAACAACCCATACCCACACCGACTTCCAGACGCCTTCGCATCCGGAATCCACACCACAGCACAACCTTCATCGGTAAAATCCACCGTCCCTACCTGCCAGACCTCATCAAGTTCTGAAATCTTGATTCGTACGGTCACGCCACTGGACAGTTCAGTAGTCGAAGCAAGTACAGGAGGAATAGAGAGTGAAGTTAGAAACATCGTGAAGGTACTGGCTGCAGCCGCTTTCATTCAACCTCTTTCTCAAGTCGATCAAATGTTCAAATCGAAGAGACTCAGATGGGAGGTCGCAGGCACACACCCGGCTTACTCAGAATGTCCCCGTTTTGCCTTTCGCGGTGGGACTCATCACGTCAGTCATCGCAGGTATCGCGCTCTAGCTCACCTACCAGCCGCCGGCGAAGAGCCAGCCTCAGCGACCAGATTCTCCTGAATGCCTTGTTCGACATGCCATTCCGGATCTTGCCGAGGTCCATCACTTATGCTACACTTCCTTTCATACGAAAAACCCCGAGGAAGAAGTCATGCCCACAACCAATCCACGCGTCAACGTCGTCCTGGAAGGACCGGTCTATGAAGGGCTCCGCCGCTGGGCCAAACGAGACGGAGTCTCCCTCTCGCTCAAAGTACGGGATCTCGTCAAAGAGGCGCTGGAAACGGAAGAAGACCAAGCCCTTGCCGGACTGGCCCAAGATCGAGAGCAGACGTTCGATCGTAAGAAAGCCCTGTCGCATTCCCAGGTTTGGCCGCACCTCAAACGATCGAGGAAATAAGTGCCCTTCGAAATTCGCTATCATCCCGCCATCGCCGGCGAAGACATCCCCGGCATTCCACAGAATCTCCATCGAAGAATCGCAACCGCAATCGAAGCACGGCTGACTCAAGCCCCGCACCAGTACGGAGCGCCTCTTCGAAAGACCCTGAAGAGCTACTGGAAGTTGCGTGTTGGGGATTACCGTGTGGTCTACAAGATTGAGAAGAATGAAGTATGGATTTTAGGAATCAGGCACCGCAAAACGGTGTACGAAGACATCCTACAGAGACTCGGTGAACAGGAGTAACGGTCAGTGAAGACTCCTGACGTTATAGCACTGACCTCACCGCGCATCCTTCCCAAGGGAGGCGGAAATGGGGCAATGTCTACCCGTTCGAAATCTTGCCGCGCCTCAGCACGATCGGTTGCAGCGACGGGTTAGAGCGGCTATCTTCGCTGTGAGTACGCGACTACAACAATGACTCCCGACCCCTTTTTATTCTCTCCCAGCAGCGTCGGGGAGCGCCGTCTGCTGCAACCGGTTGTTAGGCGGGTCCATCACTCACGTAGTCCGCCAAGACGGACCGTATGTGATCTTCCGTTAGCGGTTCGGTGTAGTCGATGTGGAGGAGTCTCACCCCAGCGGCCTTGCACAGCATCAGCTTCCTTGCGTCACGCTCCTGCAACTCAGCCAGACTGGCTTCCCCGCCCCAGGCTTCAACAGCATGGAAATGCTGTTGCCCCTGGTACTCGAGGCCGAGGAGGAGACCCGGCACGTACATGTCCAGCTCGAGTCCTTCAAGCCATGCCGGTCGGGTGTGTGTGATCACCTCATGCGACGGCAGCAGTCGCCTGACGAGTCCGGCGAGAAGCGTTTCACTGACCCAGCCCTCGCCCACCTTGCGGAACCCGAACTCCTGTCGAACGACGTTCTCAACATAGGTGGTCACGGCTCTGCCGGATTGAGCCGCCGCGCGACGAAGCCGAATGTAGTCTTGGGCCTCCTCAACTCTGACATTGCGATAGTAGGTCACTTCGTCCGGCGTGATGTCCCGACGAGGCGGACCGGACACGCTTTCCATGATGCGATCCGACTCCCCACGGTACTCGGAAGCACACTCACGGTCCCTTGCGATCAACTCGCGCAACTTCGGCGGACAGACCTCCTCGAGCGTCTCATGCCCAAGGTACTGGGGGGAGTCTGATGTGCCACTCCACCTCGATCGAGGTTCGACGCCGAAACGGTAGAAGGCTTGATGAACATACCACCCGTAGGCGCGCATGAACTGGCCGCCGTACATCGGATGACAGTAGTCCATCGACGGCCTCACGAGATTGCAGCGATGGCAGATGCCGTTGGCGAAGCTCAGAACCTCCCGAGGGTCGCTTGCATTGGCGGAGTGCAGCGCGAGAGCCATCGGGAAGTCGTGCGAGTCGAGAGGTGCCTGTCGGTGAGCGTAAGCATTGGCTGGCCTTTCCGGGCGAAGACGAAGGTAGTTGGCGACGGCAAGTTGACAACAGCTGCACAGGTAGAAGCGCCCAGGTTGATCGTCCGACGAGAATGCAAAAAAGGTCCCGTAGTGTCCTGGGTACGAGACCACCGGCAGAGGGAGCGATTCGCGAGCCTGCTGCCCGTCACGGAAGGCAACTTCAGGTCGCGTTGCTAGCTTCGGCGCCCGTCCCATTAGCTTCACCCTGACTGTCGGCTTGCCTCTGTCACTCCGCCTAACGCGCCGTTGATTGGGCATCATCTGCTTTTCTCACATTTTCCAGGCGTACGCGCATTATTTTGACGGATAGCATCGGGTCTGATCGATGAATCATTCGGTGACAATTGGCGCAAAGAATATGCAGGTCTTCGAGAAGCGTTTTGGTCGGCGCGGCGCGATCGGAGATTGGTATTGCATGATGGACCTCGCACGCGGCTATTCCGTAGTCTACGTCTAAGTCCACGAACGCTACGCCGCAAGCTTCGCATGCTAGCCGTAGCCCGCCCGCGGCAACGCTTGCTTTTTTGTATGCCGCCAGCTGGCGGTCTCGTTCTCGGATCATGTGCTGAACAAGCTTCGGTGCCCCTTCCATACTAGATGGCGACGAGTATGCGTACGCATTTGGCTCGTCTGCGAACCAGTCGATACGGCTCGGAAGAGTGTTTACCTTTTCGATAAGGGAATACAGAAGTTCGGCCTGTTCTTGAGATAGAGGAAACAGTAGGCCGGATGGGCCCGCTTTCAGAAACGAGGCGGACACTAGAAAGGGATTGCTTCGCAATTCTGCGATTGAAAGGGGAACTTGAAATTTGTCTGTCAAGAATTGAACCACAAACTTACTCAGATTCCCTTGCTTCTCCCGCACAACAGGTTCTTCGACCGTTCCGAGACCGATAACCTCTAAGTACGGCGCTCCGCTCCAAAAGAATATCCGATCGCCGGCTTGGAAGTCGGCCGGCATTTTGGCCGTTCGCCAGTTCGCTGAGGTTCCTTGGTTGAGGAAATCTACGCCAGCGCCAGCGGGGCGGGCCTTTGCGATCCAGTATTTCATACTGCTACTGCCATTCAATGATGCCTAACGGCAGCGCTCAGCCGCGGCGAGCCGAGCGAAGCGAGGCGAGGCGAGGCGAGTCCGTCGGCTGGAACGCGTTGTTGGACGACAAGTTGTCTAAGTACGGCAAGAATCTTCCCTCGATTTCCCGGTGCGTGGTTTACGAACATTGGGCTCGGATGTGGACAGGTGAACACGGCGTAGCTACTGCGATCAAGCTGCGCGGCAGCCTTCTCTGCTTTGCGCCCGACCAGCACGATTTCTCGGAGATTGGGCAGTAGCGCCAATAGGCGGGGCAACGGCTTCAATCCGTCTGTAAGGTCCTTTGGAGTAGCTGCTCGTATTTTCCGTCCGTTGCCGATGTACCACGGAACTGCGTTCCAGATGACCGTTCTCTTTCGGTTGATACCGGCCTCGACGTTCAGTTCAAAGAAGTTCTTCGCCGTTTCGTCTGGATTGTTGCGTGACACGAAACCTGAGTGGACTGCCTTCGCACCCGGCGCTTCAAGCAGAAACAGTGTGGTTGCCTCAACACCGCCGTCCCAAGGATCGAAGTAGGGGACCTCCGCCCCTGGTCCAGCTTCTGCGCGAAGGTCTTCAACGAATGAAGTCAGCGGCGCTATATGGGGAGCGCGCAGCTCCTTCATACGCACCGCGACCGCAGTGGCATCCCCGAGCAGCTTGGGGCGGTCAGTGCTCATTCTGTTCTTGTCGTCCAACAATGTTTAGGCGGATCCGCATAAGAGCTAGATCTGCCAATTTCTGTCCGCATAACACGCCATCTGAATTCCAAAAAATAACGACATGATTGTTGCCACTTCAATGAGTTGCGCCTTATCGCCGATTTATGACGGGTTCTTATGCGGACCCGCATAACATCCTCTCATTGAATGGGTTCACATCCCGCCCAGCAAACTCAAAATACCCGCCGCCTCCCCTTCGTTCCAAGTCAGATCAATCCCCGCTTTTGCAGATAATCTTTATCGATAACTGGAGTCGGCTTGGGCGCGACCAGCCCTCGCTCCAGGAGGAGGCGTTCGACGTATTTGCCGATGAGGTCGGATTCGAGATTGACGAGATCGTTGACCTGTTTGAGGCCGAGGGTGGTGACTTTCGCTGTGTGCGGAATGATCGCGATGGAGAATCCATGACTCGTCACATCGTTAATCGTGAGACTGATGCCATCGACGGTGATTGAGCCCTTTACGACGCAGTACTTGAGAATCTCCTGCGGCGCTTCGATGGTGAAGATCACGGCATTCCCATCCTGCTGTCGGCTGCGGATCGTGCCGACGCCGTCAACATGCCCGGCCACGAGATGCCCGCCGATGCGCTCGCTCAGCTTCATGGCTCGTTCGAGATTCACGGGCGTTCCCGCCGTCAATAAACCCAGCGTCGTAACTGAGAGCGTCTCG
>JBEBHO010000252.1:0-6643 GCA_040081095.1 Nitrospira sp. | reverse complement strand
TGGATTGAGCATCACCGGGCTGAAGGGGCCTCCATTCCCGACTGGGTGACGCCGCAGATCCTTCAGGCACTCTTGCAGTATGTGCGGAATCTCACCTTGCTCGAACGACGCCTGACGCCGTCGCTCTATTCCCTCATCGTCGCCGCCAAGCAAACGGCCGGCGATGACTTTGCCGTGATGCTCCTCAAGACTGCCAAGAGCTATGGCTATCAGGAAGAGCGCAATCAGTCGCGTCTCGATACAGTCACTGTAGGGCTCGGTGACGTGGAGTTGCCGGATGGAACCATCGCCGCCGCTACCAACCGTCTGCAGGGGCCGCCGCTCGTCTGGCGCGAGCTGTCACTGAAGCCCAAGCCGGACAGGAAAACCAGCCGGCGCTGGTCCCATCTCTGGAACCCGCAACGGCAATGTTCCTGGCCTCCCGAGGATCAGAAGATTGAAAGTTTCACCACCCACGTGCGCGCCCAGGCGTCCGCGCTCATCGGAGCCGACCTGGCCAAGACGGAAAAGTTTACGACGTCGATGAAAGACGGGTTAGATCTGCGCGAAAGCCTGCGCCGGTGGCTGGGCGGGAAACGACCGATCGGCTCATCAACCGGCAATGCTTTGAGCGCCCTGCCGCGCATGGACCTCTATGTGCGGGAGATCCCGCCCGCACGCGGGAATGTGGAAGTGGTGATCTTCCTATTCGATACTCCCGCGGACCCCCTGACCTATTCCTGGCAGGCCACCTGGTTTGCCGAGCACCAGGAAGAATCCACCCTGTGTTTTTACGCCACGCCGTTCGCTGACGACATGGTGGGACTAGGCATTGCCCAGTCGCGTTATGGCGGCGCCTTCTTTCTGTTCCCGCCGAGGCCTATTCCCGACATCTGGAGCGATCCCCTGCTGGCTTTTGCGACGACGCTGGAAGAGCGACTGATTGCGGCGGCGGCTATCCACACCCGGGAGACCCACATCGCGCTCGTGACGCCAGTGCCGCCCCGCGCCAGCTGGCGGAGGATCGCCAAGCAATTCGGACGGACGCTCGTGCCGATTCCGCTCTCCAAATTTTCAAGCCAGACACTCGACCGGCTCCGCCGCTTTCACGTGCTCAACGGCCATGAGATCAGAAGCTATGCCGCCAGATTTATTCGATAACCTCTCGCCCTCCCGGCGACCCACTGCCTCCGCGCCGGTCTCGGAACGGCTCGACTGGCTCCGCCAGGAGATCCGACGGCATGATTATCTGTACTATGTCAAAGACCGGCCGGAAATTTCAGACGGCGATTACGACCGGCTGTTCAAAGACCTGCACGATCTTGAAACCGCCCACCCGGATCTGGTAACGGACGATTCTCCGACCCAGCGAGTCGGCGCGCCGCCGCTCGCTGAACTCGGGAAAGTCCGACATGAGCGCCCGATGCTCAGCCTCGACTCCATTGTCGAGCACAGCGATGTGCTCGCCTTCGATCAGCGGATGAAGAGGGAATTGGAATTGGAGCAGGTCGGCTACACCGTGGAACCGAAATTCGACGGGCTCTCCATTGAACTGGTGTATGAGCAGGGCCGGTTTGTCCGTGGCGCCACCAGAGGAGACGGCACGACCGGCGAAGATGTCACGACCAATCTCCGGACGATTCGCTCGCTCCCCCTGCATCTCCAGCGCGACTCCCGGTTTCCCGCTCACCTGGCCGTGCGAGGCGAGGTCTATATGCGGCTGGAGGATTTTCACGCGCTGAACCGCCGCATCACGGAACGTGGCGAAGAAGCCTTCGCCAATCCGCGCAACGCCGCCGCCGGTTCGCTTCGACAGCTCGACTCGTCCATCACCGCCGCTCGTCCGCTCGTGGTGACCTGTTATGAAATCATGGCCCTCTCGGATCCTGCCCCAGGTTCACATGGGGAGGAGCTGGAAGCCTTGGCCAGCTGGGGGCTCCCGATTCCCGGACACCGCCAGCAATGCGGCACGATCGATGAGGTGATGACGTTCCATCGCTACACCGAACAGATCCGTGACGATCTGGCTTACGAAATCGACGGGATTGTCGTCAAAGTGGACCGGCGCGACTGGCAGGAACGTCTCGGATACAAATCCCGCAGTCCCCGCTGGGCGATCGCGTTCAAGTTTCCGCCACGCAAAGAGATCACCGTGGTGCAAGACATTGTCGTCTCGGTCGGGAGAACCGGCACGCTCACACCGGTGGCGCTGCTGCGACCGGTCGAAGTCGGTGGCGTCACCATCAGCCGCGCGACGCTGCACAATGCCGACGAAGTCGCGCGAAAGGATATTCGTGTCGGGGATACGGTCAAGGTTGAGCGAGCCGGTGACGTGATTCCAGCCATCGCCGAACGGATTCCCGTTCCAGGCGAATCCCGGTCAGACCCCTTCGCCATGCCAGCGCATTGCCCGGTCTGCAATTCGGCTGTCGCTCGCGAAGGCGCCTATTACTACTGCACCGGACAGGCGGCCTGTGTCGCCCAGCTGAAAGGCGCCATCGAACACTTTGCCTCCAAGCATGCCGTGAACATTGAAGGGCTCGGGAAGAAGACGGTCGCTCAGCTCGTCGATCAGGGCATGGTGCGCAACCTCGCAGACCTCTACCGTCTCACGCAGGAACAACTCCTCACGCTGGAAGGGTTTGCCGAACGGTCGGCGTCGCTGTTGCTGACCGCCATTCGAAACAGTGCCACGGTGTCGTTGGACCGTTTTCTGATGGGGCTGGGCATCCGCCAGGTCGGCCAGCATATCGCCAAAGTACTGGCCAGGGAGTTCGGAACGCTGGACGCCATCATGGAAGCGGATGAAGCCCGTTTCTTGGCGGTCAACGAAATCGGTCCCGAGATCTCCTCCAGCCTGGTATCTTATTTCCGCGAAGAATCCAATCGCCACGTGATCGCGCAACTTCGCGAACTGGGTGTGACGATTGCCGAACAAGCTCGGACGGCCCAGCCCGAATCGCTCCCTCTTGCCGGGAAGACCTTCGTCTTCACCGGCGGACTCGACCACTTCAGCCGTGATGCAGCCCAAGCGCTCGTCGAGCGCCTGGGAGGAAGCGTGGCTTCAAGTGTGAGCAAACGAACGTCGTTTGTGGTCGCAGGTCACGATCCGGGATCCAAGTTTGATCAAGCACAGAAGTTGGGTATCGCGGTGTTGAACGAACAGGCCTTCTCCGATCTGGTCGAAGGAGAGACGTCTAGCTGACAGGGTTGAGCGAAGCAGGTTCCACAGAGGCAGGCGTTTTTTCTTCCTTATAGATGTTCACGCTGCGGATCGATCGCGGATCGGCTTCGTGCACAACCAGGCGGCAATGGGCGATATGCAGTTCTTCCCCGGCTTTGGGAATGCGGCCGAGTTCGCCTTGGATCAATCCGCCGATGGTCAACGCCTCATCGCCCAGATCGACCTTCAAGAAATCGTTGACCTTCCGGACTTCAGTCCTGCCGTGGACTAGAATTTGATTCTTAGCGATTCGCTTGATCAGCTCTTCGGTAATGTCGGTCTCATCGACGATTTCACCGACGACTTCCTCCAGGAGATCTTCCAGCGTGACCAACCCCATGACGCCGCCATACTCGTTGACGACGATCCCCATGTGGCGCTTTTCCTGCTGGAACTGCTTCATCAAATCATCAGCGGTTTTCCCGGCCGGCACAAAGAGCGCGGGATGGGCAATATCCCTGAGCCGGACATCCGACCGCCCCTTGGCCAATTCGGTCAACGCTTTGGTCTTATAGAGCACGCCGGTAATGTTGTCTAACGTCCCGTCATAGACGGGAATGCGAGAATACTTCGAGTTATAGAGCAGCTCCTGGGCTTCTTTCAGCCGCAAATTCCCATCCAGCGAGAAGACATAGATACGCGGCGTCATGGCGTCTTCTGCCGTAATGTCTTTCAACTGAAAGACATTCTTAATCATCTTCACTTCTTCGGATTCCAGCTCGCCGGCCTTCCGTCCCTCATCCAGCATGATCTTGAGCTCTTCCTCAGTCACCAGAGGCAGGGTCAATCCCTTCCCTCCAGTCAGCTTCTGAATGAGCGGCACCATGAGAAATAGGAGCGGCTTAAGCAACAACTGAACGCCGTAGACCGGATAGGCCATGTTCAGGGTAACCGGAACCGCAAACTTGGCCGCCAAGGTCTTCGGAATCACGTCGACCGACACGAGCAGCACAAAGGTCAAAACACCCACCATCACGGCGATGGCTTCATCGAATGTCGTCTTCCCCCCATAGACATTCAAAGTAATAAACGTGGCATACATCGGAATCGCCGTCCCGACCAGGCGGTCCCCGACAAGAATGGTCGAGAGGAGCCGTTGGGGGTCACTTCTGAGCGACAGGGCCTTCGCTGCGCGCTTATCCCCATTGTTGGCCAGGGCACGCAAGCGGGTATCGTTCACCGAGAAAAAGCCGATCTCGGCCGTTGAAATAACGGCAGATAACCCTATCAACGCTAGTAGGATCAGGATGTCCATGAGGGCTCTTGATTAGGGACGGCTAGCCACGAAGGCCAGCCTGAATGGACGGACAGTAAGGACCCCGTGGCAGAGAGCGATCATGCCTTCCCCCGGCTGAACTGATTGAACAGACCATGTAGGAGTCACGATGATCATCGGATGATAGATGTATCACACCCTCTGATGGCGGGCAAGCGATTCAAAGAAACTGGCAGGAATATCAAGCAGTTCCAATGGAGCATCTGTATAGATTGGATGGAAAACCTATAGCAATGAGCTACGCGCCACTACGTATGTGCTACCCATCGTCCCTCACCACAAACGACTGAACATGATACTGCGCATCCATACGAGAGGAGGCTGTCTGGGCATCGGCTTCCGTCAAAAACTGCCCAACCTGAACGCGATACCTGCGCCCCTCTGGCAAATCCACCTGCACCACACGACCGCCGGGATACTGAGCCGCGACCTGCTCAAATAAGCTGCGTGCATTCAGAGGATCGGCAAAGGCCCCTACTTGGACACGCAAGACTCCCATTCCTTCTGGGCGCGCTTGGTAGCCGACAACGTGCAGCTCAATCTGATCGGTCCCATTCCCGGTCATCCCAATCGCTTCGGCTCCGGCCAGCGACAGATCCAATACCCGTCCCTTGGCAAAGGGGCCGCGGTCGTTGATGCGAACCGTCACGTGCCGCCCGGTGGTGACCGATCGCACGACGGCGATTGAGCCCAATGGCAGGGTCCGATGGGCCGCCGTCAATTTATGCATATCGTACCGTTCGCCGTTCGCTGTTTTATTGCCATGAAATCCAGGGCCATACCACGACGCCACCCCTCGTTCCTGATATCCGACGGGATATCCTGGAAATCGATGAATGGGGGGAGGCGTGGTTTGACAGGAACTGAGTAGCGTACAGAAGACGAGCGTACCGACGAGAGTGAAAACAGAACGTAGTGAGACGGGCATTGAGCCCCTCATGGCCTAGAACTCGTCAAGCGATTGGTCTTGAAGTAACGCCAGGGCCTTGTCGGTCTTGGAGACGGTCAAGACGACGATGGCGCGCTTTCCCTCACGCGAGGGCGTGCAGTAACCGCACTTGATGTTAATGCGATTCTTCGTCAATAACTGCGCCACGTCCATGAGCGCACCGGGCTGATTTTTCAAGCTGAGCAAGAGCGCGGTTTCCTCTTTGAACTTGATCTTCGCGGCCTTCAATGCCGCCCGGGCTCCATCGAGATCCGCCACAAGCAACCGAAGCTTTCCGGTTCCCGTCACTTCCGGCGCGGAGAACGCCTTGATGTTGACCCCGGCTTCTCCCAAAACAGACGCCACCTGAGCAATCACGCCGGGCTTGCTCTGTCCGCTGATGACTAACTGCGTTGTTGTCGGCATGGGGTACTCCTGGGTGGCGGTCGATATCACACGTGCGGACGATTCAGTTGGCCTCTAGCGATTCAAACGCGATCAGTTTTCGTGCTCGTCCAAGCGCGAGTCTTTCAATGGAGACCAAGACCTGGAGAGATGCTTGATGCACGAGCAATGTACACTCTTTCCCTGAATCCTGCTCCTGTCCTCGTAACGTAATGAGCGCCGGATTTTCGTAGCCGATCGCCTCAATGACCACCGCCTTTCCCGACGGCAGAAACGCCACGACTTCCAACTGTTCATCATCAGCCAGCTCCTTTTCCATATCCTCAAGCCGCGACTTCAGACGATCCGCAAAGCGCTGCGCAAGCTTCGAATCGTCCACCCCAGTGGTATTCATCGGCGGGATGCTGATCTGTGGAAGTAGATCGAGAAAACTCATAACTGTTCGAATACCTCGTTAGAGAATTTGCACCACTCCATTCACAAAACCGTACTCGTAGATGCTGCTGAAGTGGAGATCCGCAGAAGCCGCGATCTTTTCCGCTTGCGCCCGATTTCCTCGCGGGATCAGCAAATACATCGGCACACCAGGTACTGCGGTACGCTTCCACTTGCGCTGGGTATCCGGGTTCTGGAGGGAGTCCTCTGTCTCAACCTCGGCCATCCACTGCATGTTGTTCCCGCCGGGACTGAAGGACCATCCGGCAATGTCCGACTGCTGGCCTGGGCCGGCCCACGGGCTATGATCCGAGGTCGTCTTGATGGTGACCTTGCATTGAAACGCCCGAGCCCACCGCTGAGCCGCTTCGCTGACGACCTGATCGTGAATCGTCTC
>JBEBHO010000163.1:0-23847 GCA_040081095.1 Nitrospira sp. | reverse complement strand
CAGCGTCGTGAGCGCGGCAGCGTGCTGTTCAAACCTGACATCAAATTGGCGGCGCAACGACGCGACCCGCGCCTGTTGACTCCCGCTGAGATGAGTCAGTTGCCCCACCGGCTGCTCGCGATACAGCCCGCGCGACCAGGCCAGCTCTTCACCCAGCCAGTACCAGAAGGCGTGATAGCCGGACCGGATTCGCTGAATGAGTGAATAGCGCGGTGTGGGTATGGCGTCGACCGTTAACGGCAGCTCATCGGCCTGCACCGGGCAATCGACTTCAGCAATCATGTACTACTTTTCGGAGGCTTTGGGGGAAAGCTGAAGGGGGAGGAGAGATTTAGCCTGCACACGGTATCCTAAGGTGGCAGCTGTGGAAGATAGATAGAAAACCGGTTCCTGGTACTGCTTTCTTGTTCGTCTCACAAGCCCGCTGCTCGATGCGTCTCATATGTCATCACGCCAAGAAATGCAGCCAAGAGTAAGTAGTATCCGGCATAACTCCACCGGACGAACGGAGAGACCTCGTAGTACCGTTCAGGTATTAACGACGGACCTTGCCGGAAAGTCGAAAGCAAATGGGGGACGGCCATCACGGCAAGCAATAGAAGCATCGGACTATGATTCCAAAGGAAGAGAGCAACAATCAGTGGTGCGCCGACCCACCATGTTTTTGGAGAAATAATGGAAGTGATTCGCCCCCCATCCAACGGCGATAGCGGTATCAGATTGAAGAGATTGAGCATAAACCCTGCATAGGCCAGGGCTCGCAATAAGGGGCTATGAGAAGAGCTGGCGGCGTAGTAGCAGCCCACGGCTGCCAACGTGCCGACGACTGGCCCGGCCATAGCCACATATGCTTCCGTCTCAACGTCCATTGGCTGCTCTTTGAGTTGAATCCATGCCCCCACAAAAGGGATGAATGTCGGGGCTCCAACGTCGAGGCCACGCTGACGGGCCGCCGCAAAATGTCCCATTTCATGGAAAAAGATGAGCCCGACCAATCCAATCGCATACGGCCATCCATAGACAAAACTATAGGTGATGACCGACAAGATCATCGTTCCAGAAGTCAATAACACCTTTCCAAACTTTAACCCGGCGAATAGTGCAATCAGTGTTTTCATGCTCAGAATACCGCGTCATTACGCTGATGGGTTCGCCGATGAGCGCCCTTTGAAAACTTTCCATGCCCACGTACCGATTCCAGCGGCACCAATCAGTATGGCTTTCTTGAATGCAATGATGAGCACGAGCAATTTGGCGAGCAGGCCAGACTTGAACGCCGCTCCAGCGACCAGTGCGGCAAGGCCAACAGCAGCGACTTTGTCGGTCGCGCTATTGAAATCTGCGTACCGCTTTCCCTCGACAAAGTTGAGATTCGCTAATAGGGCCGCAGTATGTGGTTTCAGTCCAGAGAGTTGTTCAAGGCCTGAGACAAGATTCATACTCATGTATCCATGGCGACCAAGAGCGAGCGTATTATAATTGACGCTCGTGCCGTGGCTGCCGTCCGCAGAAATGGCCCATACAACCTTGTTGCTAGCCTTATCGTAGTGAGGTTTTTCCTCCCATCCACGAACCGTCAGGGTATCGATACCCATCTCACGCCGCTTTGCATTAGACGCTTCCGTACCTTCCTTAAGGGACGCCAGCATTTCCTCTGCGTTCCAATTCGCAGCATCATCATCGGGAACATAGCCGGCGTCGATAAATCGAATGACCATAAACCAATCCTCATCACCAGAGCCCCCAGCGACAAGGCCGAGCTCTTCTCCGGAAGGGAAGTTCCCCATATCCTTCAAGATACGCTGGGTCTCTTGTGGACCTAGAAAGACATAGTCTTCTGTCAGCTTCAGCGTTGCTTGCTCTCCTAATTTAGCGTCAAGCGGGCCCTTCTGCCACGCATAGGTTGGCGCTGATTTCTCAGTTTCCTGAGCTTCAACTGAACCATGGGTGCCAGCCAACCAAAATAAACCCAACAAACAGGCAAAGACACTAATGATGCTTCGTTTCATTGGTCCCTCCGCAAAGCCAAAAGGATTATATAGCTACATCGCTCATTACGAAATTACACAGCGGTGCCAGGGAGTAGCGCACCTCGTTCGATTATGAAAAATGAAGCAAGAAATAGTGCTAATCCTGGCTACTGGCTCTTCGATTTTGTTCCTGGCAATGACCCGGTTGCCGTGCCAATTACCGCCGCCCCGAGAGAAAAGAGCAATATCAATGTCCCATACTTTTTGCCGAACTCTTCGCCCACTGCATGTCCAGCTTGATAGCCTTCCTGAAAATTCTTCCCTCCTCCTGCCGACATTCCGACGATAGCCCCACCAACCCCCAAAATCACAAAGTTGAGCAGAAAGAACCAAAACACACCCATGGCAATACGCTTCATGACTCCCCTCCCTATACTTATTCGCATATCTAACCACTATACTGAACACTTACTCAAGAAAATGTGAGTTCTTGGGTTAAGAGCCTCTTGCAACCTTCCCACTGTTGTTTGACGGACCTTTCGTTGATATGAGAGGACTTTAGATATGCGTGCCGTTTGCCTGAAACATGTCCCCTTTGAAGGGCCTGGCGCCTTTGCCACGGCGTTGACTGATCGTGGCGTCACGCTCGACCACTATCTGGTTCCGCAAGATGGTCTGCCGAAAGACCCGGGCGATCTGCTGATTGTGATGGGCGGGCCGATGTCGGTGAACGACACAGATGGATGGATCGCAGAAGAGACGGCCTTTATCCGCTCCGCCCTCCTCGCTGGGACGCCTGTCATCGGCGTCTGCCTCGGCAGCCAGTTCATGGCGAAGGCACTGGGTGCGACCGTGAGACCGGGGAAAGCACTGGAGATTGGCATAACGCCGGTGCGCCTCACACCTGAGTCCAAACAGGATCCGGTCTTCAAGCCACTCCCTGATTCGTTCGACGTCTTCGAATGGCATGGTGAGATCTTCGACCTCCCTCAAGGCTGCGTGCCGTTGGCAAGCTCTGCCATTGCTCCGTTGCAAGCCTTCCGCTATGGCACTCGGGCTTACGGGCTATTGTTTCATCTGGAGATGGAACAGGCTGGGATCGATGCGCTCTGCCGGGAATGTGCGCCCGATCTTGCCAAGGCTAACCTGACTGCGCAGGAGGTGAAAGCCGCTGCGATTCCGCACCTTCCCACACTCCATCAATTTGCCAGCCGGCTGATTGGTCATCTTCTCGCCCCTACACGTTGATTGCCGTCATAGTCCTGCTGTAGTCTTGGGTCTCTACTCGCGGGATGGTCAAAACGACCGTCCGGCGAGGCCGCAGCGAGCGAAGGGCCGAGGCGTACCCTCTGGGGTACGTTGAGGGTCTGAGCGATGCGAGAACGACGCTGGCGGTTGTTTTCACCATCCCGCAAAAAGGAGTGCGTTGGACATGGCTGGTTTCCCGATTGAGGTGGCAACCCGGATTAAGACCCTTCCCCCGTATCTCTTTGCCGCGATCGACAAGATGAAGCAGGAAGCGATCGCGCGCGGTGTCGATATCATCAACCTCGGCATCGGCGATCCCGATTTGCCCACGCCGGCCCCGATCATCGAGAGCCTGGCGCAAGCCGCCAAGAACCCGAAGCACCATCAATATCCCTCCTATGAAGGCATGCTGGCATTCCGCAAGGCCGTGGCCGATTGGTACAAGCGGCGGTTTAACGTCACACTCGATCCGGCGAACGAGGTCCTGACGCTCATCGGTTCAAAGGAAGGCATCGGCCACATCCACCTGGCGTTCATCGACCCGGGCGATGTCGTGCTGGTCCCGAGCCCCGGCTATCCGGTCTATCCGGTCGGCACGAGCTTCTGTGGCGGCGTCTCGCACATCATGCCGCTCACCAAAGCCAACGGCTTCCTGCCCGATCTGAATGCGATCCCGAAGGACGTGGCGAAGAAGGCCAAGCTGATGTGGCTCAACTCGCCGAACAACCCGACTTCGGTCATCATGACGAAGGACTACTTCAAGCGGGCCATCGAGTTCGCGCAGGAGAATCAAATCATCATCTGCCATGACGCAGCCTATTCGGAGATTTACTACGACGGGAAGCGCCCGGCCAGTTTCATGGAGCTCGACGGGGCCAAGGACGTGGGCGTGGAATTCCACTCGCTGTCGAAAACCTACAACATGACAGGCTGGCGCATCGGGTTCGTGGTCGGCAACAAGGACGTCCTGGCCGCGCTGGGCAAGGTGAAGAGCCAGCTGGACTCGGGCGTGTTTGAAGCGGTGCAGGCCGCCGGCATTACGGCGCTGGGCTTGGACGAATCCGTCACCGACAATATCCGGAAGATCTACCAGGAGCGCCGCGATACGCTTATTCCCGGGCTCAAGAAACTGGGCTTGGAAGTGGATGCGCCGCCCGCCGCCTTCTACATCTGGGTGACGGTGCCGAAAGGCTATTCCTCTGCCTCCTTCACCGCCCATTTGCTGGAAAAGGCCGGAATCGTCACGACGCCGGGCAACGGATTCGGCGCGCCGGGCGAAGGCTATATTCGCATGACGGTCTGCACGACCAAGGAACGATTGGCAGAAGCCGTGGAGCGGATTAAGAAGGTTGGATTCTGAGTTGGATGGACTTGCGCGCAACAGTCTCCATCGGATTCGGAACCATCAGACAAAGGCTATATTCGCATGACGGTCTGCACGACCAAGGAACGATTGGCGGAAGCCGTGGAGCGGATTAAGAAAGTGGGCTTCTGAGAAACCGTGATGTGTGATGAGTGAAGGGTGATGCGCATCAAAGAGCGCTCATTCCTTCCTCACCCATCACTGATCCCTGATCATCCATCACTATGAGAGAAACGGTCTACATCGGCTATGGATCAAACGTCGGCGATCGCTTAGATTTCTGCGATCGAGCGGTGACGCTCTTGAGCCTGCTTCCGCATTCGCAGGTCACCGGTATTTCCCTGCTGTACGAAACGGAGCCGGTGAACGACCATGCGCAGCCGGGCGATGGCTGGTTTCTGAATGGCGTCGTGCAGCTTGAAACCGACATCACGCCCCGCAGCCTCCTCACGATCTTGCGTGAGATCGAGCGTTCACTGGGGCGTGATGAGGACCATCGCTCCGGTCCCCGCACGATCGATCTCGACATTCTCTTTTATGGCGACCGGATCATCAATGACGCGGATCTCGTCGTGCCGCATCCCCGGTTGCACGACCGGCGGTTCGTCCTGATGCCGTTGAACGAACTCGATCCGCTCCTGGTCCATCCCTCACTCCAGCACACGGCCACCCAACTACTTGCGACCGTCAAGGACCAGTCTGAAGTCCGCCTGCTCTTTCCTCAACCGTCGACGCGCTACGGCTCGCGTCCTGCTTGCAGCCCCCGTCAGGATTTATGAAGATCATCCGGACGCCTAAGGCCATGGCCGCCTGGAGCCGGCAACTCCACCGCGAAGGGGTCACGATCGGATTCGTCCCGACGATGGGAGCGCTGCATGACGGCCATCGCGCCCTCATCCGCGCGGCGCGCCTGAAGTGCGATGCGCTCGTGGTCAGCATTTTCGTAAATCCGACCCAATTCGCGCCCACGGAAGATCTCGCGAAGTATCCCAGGCCGATCGCCAAAGACCGCGCCCTCTGTCGGGCCGAGGGCGTCGACGTCTGCTTCGAGCCCGCTGTCACCGCGATGTACCCCAAGGGATTTGACACGGTCGTCACGGTTCCGGGTATCGCGCGGCGCTGGGAAGGCGAGATTCGCCCCCACCACTTTGCGGGCGTGGCCACGGTGGTCACTACGCTCTTCGGGATGATCCGGCCGGATGTCGCCGTCTTCGGGCAGAAAGATTTTCAGCAGGCGGCCCTGGTGCAACGCGTGATCTCAGACCTCAGCCTGGGAGTCGAGCTGATCGTCCACCCGACCATACGCGAGCAGGATGGACTGGCGATGAGTTCACGGAACGTGTACTTGTCTCAGACGGAGCGCGCGCTGGCGCCAATTCTTCACACGAGTCTTCAGGCCGGGGCGCAGGCGATTCGCAACGGGGTCAAGAGCGGAGAGCAGATTGCATCGACCATGCGCGAGACCGTCGCGCGACAGACGAATGCGAGCGTCTACTACCTCGTGGTCTGTGACCCGGAAACCTTGGAACCATGGGACGGAGCGGCATCACGCGCTGTCCTGCTCGGAGCGATTCGCCTCGGATCCGTACGGCTCATCGACAATCTGGTCGTGACAGTCCCCAAGCAGGCGGTTCGCAGGCAACGCTGACGGGAACGATTCAGGAGTAGGGACTGGGGCGGACGCTCTGCCCTACCCAGAGGCTGAGCACCACCTGACTGAGACGCTGCTGGTCGTCCCCTTTGAATTCCAAGAACTGCACGCCGACTGACGCAGGCCGCACCGAGCACACCATCGCCGTTTCCACCTTGATCGCATCCTCATCGGACGCGGGTTTAATCAGTAACTCAAGAAATGCCCCTTTGGGAAGCGCCGATACCGTCTCAAGCGTACAGCCGCCCATAGAGATATCGGTCAGATGGTGCTCTGACTTCGCGGTCTGTTCGGTCAGCACTTTCGCCTGAAACGAGGCGGGTAGTCGCTTGAACTCCCGCCGATCGAATTCCCGGCTCGCGTCAGAAGAACTGGGCCAGAAGGCTCTGAACTGTGTCGTGCAGAGCTGGCAGCGGAAGGGGAATACCTTGAAGCGGTTCAAGACCCGTTCGACCGTGCCGGGTTGATACTTGACCCTGACGAACGGCGTTCCGCAGTTGGGGCAGTGGAGATCTTTCATGAACGGGCGCGCGTCTCTCCGACGCCCTGGCACGACGGCAGCGCGTCAACAGCTCCCCCGTCGACCTGGGCATCAATGATCGGTTCGATGCTCGCCGGCGAATAGGTCGGAGGCTTCACCCACTTGCCGTCCTCGCGTTTGTATCCGCCAACCTTGCTGAGATTCGACCGGTGGACTTCACGAAACACCGGTTCCATATCGATGCCATAGGAGACGGCCGTACCGTACACCACGTACAACAAGTCGGCCATTTCTTTGGCGAGTGCGGCCAAGTTCCCTTGTCCCATCGACTCTTTCAGTTCATCGAACTCTTCTTGGATGAGACGAATGCGGAGACGTTTCGTGTCCTCGCTGGCTTCGGTCGGGCTCGCCTGCACAAGAATATCGAACTTCCGGTGAAACTCTTCGACCATCGACTGTTCGTCCGTCATCCTGACTCCTTATTCGCCGTCAAAGGGCAATGTCCGCCGTGGGAGCAATTCAGCCGGCTCCAGCTGCGGAATTTCTTTTTCCGATGCGACCCCAAGTTCCTTGAAGCGGCGCGCCGCCGGGAGAATTCTGGTTTCCAGTGAACCGACCGCCCGATTATACGCCGACACACTTTTGCCCAACGCCTGCCCGACATCGTTGACATGTTCAGCCAGCACGGCCATGCGCTCGTACAGATCCTTGCCCAACCGTCCGGCCTCTTCCGCATGGGCGTTCATCTGTTCCTGCCGCCAGCCATAGCCCACGGCGCGCAGGAGCGCGATCAACGTGGTGGGTGTCGCAAGCACCACTCCGCGCGTAAACCCTTCTTCGATGAGACGCGGATCGTGATCCAGCGCCGCGCCGAGGAATTGCTCGCCTGGAAGAAACAGCACCACAAACTCAGGGGCCCGCTCGAACTGCGTCCAGTAGGCCTTCAGCGACAACTCGTCCATCCGGCTGCGGACCTGCGCGGCATGCCGGCGCAAGGCTTCGATCCGACGCTGATCGTCCGGGGCTTCATGGGCATCGAGATAGGCCGCCAGAACCGTCTTCGCATCGACGATGATCTGCCGGCCACCCGGCAGCCGCACCACCATGTCTGGCCTGGACCGCCGGTCTTCCCCCGTCACGCTTTCCTGTTCGAAGAAATCGCAATGATCGACCATCCCCGCCAACTCAGCCACCCGCTTCAGCGTAATTTCACCCCACTGCCCGCGGACCGTCGGCGCGCGGAGAGCCTTGACCAGATTGCCGGTCTCCTGCTGGAGACGCTGATGGGATTCCGCCAGCGATTTCAAATGCTGATCCAGTCCGCCGTAGGCCGATTGGCGCGATTGCTCCAGCAGCCGCATCTGCTCGTCATAGCGTTGTAGCGAGTCATGCAGCGGCTTCACGAGCCCGTCGATCGCCTGCTGCCGTTGCGACAGTTCGCCTTCGGCCTTCGCCTGCAGCGTTTCAAACGAGACACGGGCCAGATTCAAGAAGGCCTGATTGTTTTTGGTGAGCGCATCGTTCGAGAGCGCCTGGAACGATTCGAGGAGCTGCTGGCGGGATTGATCGACCAACTGCTTTTGTTCGGCGACGTGCTTCAGCGCTTCTTCGGTCCGCACTTCGGCGGAGGCCCGTGCTTGTTGCGCGGTCGCCAGATCCGCCCGCAGCTGCACCCCTTCCAGGCGATCCTGCTCACGCTGCCGGCGCAACTCTGCTTCAAGCGACTCCGCCCGCTCAGCCCTGGCACTCAGCTCGACTGTGTGCTGCTGAAGTTGGCGGGAACCTCGACCGGCGCCTAGAAACCAGCCGCCAAGCGTGCCTAGAACGAGACCGATCAGAATTCCCAGTAATACTGCGGTCGCATCCATCGCGCTATCCCCTCCGTCTTTGGACGAACGGCATCTACACGGACAGAGAATCTATAATTGTGAAGCTGTTAGGAAGAAAACTGAGCGGAGGGTACGAAATGCGTCAACAAAGGTCAAGCACTGAAAAGTCCTAATGTCGTTCGGCCCTACTGCTGTCACCTACGATGTCCGCCGTGAAGAATATCCCGTCGTCGCACATCGCCGGAGGCCGCATCCAGCTCGACGATGTCCCCGTCACACAGCGCAGTCGTCATCCCCGGGATGTTGGCCACCGCCGGCAATCCATATTCTCGGGCGATGATCGCGCCGTGCGACAGGGTCCCCCCCATCTCAACGACGAGACCAGCGGCAATCCCAAACAACGGCGCCATTCCTGGATCGATCACGGGCGCCACGAGGATATCGCCCGGCACCACCTTCTTCCAGTCCTCCAGCGTCCGGATGATTCGCGCCGGGCCCGTCGCCAGACCGGCACTGATCGGGACTCCCCGCCATCTTCCGGCATCCGGCGATAGTTCCGCCGAGGCCTCTTCCGCTCCGTCGATCAACTGATCCGGCGCAACCGTCTGGACATCGCGAGCCCGCGCCTGCCTGCGTGATTGCACCAATGCGCGCCAATCACGACGCTCCAAACCGAGTAATGCCAGTTGTTCTTCCACGCGGATGAAAAACACATCCTCCGACTGATCCAAGAGACCACGCTCTGCCAGCAACGCGCCGGCGCGCAGCAGCAACCGGCGCGTCGCACCGGCGTAGTACATGAGATGATGTCGATTGGCTTCCCGGAGGGCGTAGAACCGGCAGAGCCGCCGGTACCACCAGGAAAAGACCGCCCATCGAAACCAGCCACAACGAGCCCGAATGTCTGCGCAGGCCTGCTCACGCACTCTCTGTTGCCGCGCAATGATCTCAGCAGGCGACTGAGCCGTCTGCGCATTGATCTGGTGGCGCAGTACGTCCAGTACAACCTCTGGCTGATCGGCAAACCGTGGGGACATGATATCGGACTCGCCGAGCCCCCGGTGCCCGTAGTCGAGCAGATACGCCTCGAACCGGCGGAGGAACTGCGTCCCGCGGAGCGTCCGATCGGCCGTCCGCCCGTCCCAGTCCGCGCGCGCAAACACACGTCGAACCGTTTCATCATGGCGCGCCACATCGACCAATTCGGCCAGCCTCATGATCTGCTGCGCACTGATGGCTTGCGCTTGGCCTTGAAGAGCCGCGTTGAGCAGCCCGCGCCAATCCTCCCCCAGCCATCGCGGCAACAGATAGCCTAAGGCCTGCAGGCATTGCGTCACACCGCCGGCGATGCCGAACGTCATTTCCCGGCGGAGGAATTCCTCATTCAATGCCCGTATCCGTTCACCGGCCTGAACGAGCGTCAGCGCCTGCGCCGCCTCGCGATCATTCTCCAGCCCCATCCGTTTCATGTCGGCAAACCAGCGGGCCGACTGGCTGGACGCTTGACGGATCCACCAGGCGACCAACAACCCCGCCCATAGAAGTGCGCCCAGACCGAGCGGCTTGATCGGGAGTGGCCGGGAAATCGTATGCCCGCCCATATGCTCCGCCAGCGTCGACGGGTTGCCGCGTAGTTGTTCGATCAAGGCATACATCAAACTCACATTGAGATAAGGACGGCCGCGATAGATTCGGACCGACGACATCCCGGGAGGAATCTGACACCCCAGCCGCCGGTAGGGCCCCATCAGAAAGAGATCCATGAACTGTTCGAGAAACGAGATCCCCAGCGGGCTGGGCACATCCGGCATGGTCTCCTTGAAATTGGTGCGCGACCATTCGCAGACAACCTGAACCGGTGGCGCCTGTATCGGGGCCACCGTGATCGGACGAGCCTGCAGGAGCCAGAATCCCTGCGGGTCTATCGCCCATTCAATGTCGACGGGGTAATGCAACGCCGCCTCAACTCGTTTCCCCAGCTGTACCAAGGCCTCAAGCTCATCGTCCGTAACCGAGGGCCGCTCACGCTCGGCTGGAGCAAGCTCTTGCTCAAGTACGCCGGCGCCACCCAATCGCATCGCGCGATCCTTTTGCGCAATGACTCGTTCCCGTACGCAAGCGCGTGAGGTCGAGGCATCCCACTGCACCGTGAACTGATCCGGCGTCATCGTACCGTCAACCAGTCCAGCCGCAAGACCCGGCACCACGTTCACCACCACCTGATCGTCACGCCCCGTAACCGGATGAATCGTATAGAGCACGCCGGCGGCGCGGGCGTCGAGCACCGGCTGAATCACCACCGCCATCGCCGACGGGCGATCGCTCCACCCGGCCCGCTCATAATAGCTCGCCACTCGCTCACCCCACAGCGAGGCCCAGACCATTTGTATGTTCGTCGCCAGCTGATTTCCGGCCACTCCCAGCGCTGTGCGGTACAGGCCGGCAAAGCTCGCGCGGGTATCGTCTTCATTGGTAGCAGAGGATCGCACGGCCCAGCGCTGATCGACCGGCCGCCGCAAGGTGTCGAGATGCCGCATGACCTCGGACGTACACTCGTTAGACAGCTGGCCCTGCTGAATACGCTTCCGGCAGTCTTCGAGGACCGACGCACGGGCTGCCCCCTTGGCATTCCGCACTTGGTTCCAGAGCGACTCAGGATCCATCCCTTGCTCGCGCAGGAACTGCCGGTAGGCTTCGACGGTGAGACAGAGCCCTGGAGGAACGGGAAACCCTTCGGCAATCAGACGCGCTAAGCCTGCCGCTTTCCCTCCGGTCAGAAAGCGATCGGTGCATGCATCGAGAGGACGTATCAGTGGGGAAGACATGACACGGATACTAACTAGAGTGCGAGGAGAAGGTAAAGATCGTTGACATTGGTCCCGGTGGGCCCGGTCACAATATGGCTCTTGAGCGCGTGCAGGGCAGGATAGGTATCGTGCTGCGTGAGTGCACGACGCAGATTGACGCCCTTCCGCTTGGCCTGATCCAGGGTCGCTCCGGACACTACAGCACCGGCCACGTCCGTTGGGCCGTCAGTTCCATCGGTCCCTATTGCAGCCACCCAGACTTTTGACAGACCGGCGATTTCGCAGGCCGCCGCCGCCGCGAACTCCTGAGCCCGTCCGCCCTTGCCGCGCCCGGTAACTGTGACGGTTGTTTCTCCGCCGGCCACGACACAGTAGGGCCGTGGCACTATTCCTTTCCCCTTCGATACACATTCCGCAAGGGACGCGAGGGCGGTTCCGGCTCTGGAAGCTTCCCCGATAATGGGCGTTGTAAACAGAACGGTGCTCAATCCCGCATGGGTGGCCGCTTGCACGGCTGCCGCGAGAGCCTGCTCGTTGTTTCCAATGATCTCGTGTTGCACCCTCCGGAATCTGGCGGCCCCCGGCTTCGGCGTCTCACTGACGTCGCCGCGATCTCCACGCTGGAGATGTCGGCGGATTGAAGCAGGCGCCTTCGTCCAGATTCGTCGCCGCTTCATAATGGCGATTGCCTCACGATAGGTCGAAGGGTCGGGAGTCGTCGGACCAGAGCCGATGGCCGTCAATTGATCACCGATGACATCCGAGAGGATCAGCGTCACAATCCTTGCGCGAGTGGCTTCGGCGAGGCGTCCGCCCTTGATCGTCGAGAGGTGTTTTCTGACCACGTTGATCTCTTGAATCGTCGCACCGCTTCTCAGGAGCAATTGCGTGAGGCTCTGTTTATCGGCAAGGCTCACCCCGTCGACCGGAGCAGGGATCAAACTGGATGCCCCGCCTGAGAGCAACACGAACAGCAGGTCGCGAGCGCCTAACTCCGCCACTCGGTCGCGCAGTTGCTTGGCCGCATTTAGTCCGGCTCGATCAGGGACCGGATGACCGGCTTCGATTACAGTAATACGCTTGGCGGGAAGGCGATGACCGGTTTTAACGACAACGAGCCCACTGTCGAGATACGGACCTAAGACCCGCTCAAGGGCTTGAGCCATTCGCGCTGAGGCTTTTCCCGCCCCGACCACGACGACCCGATCGAATGATCGTAAATCATACGTGCGGCGGCCCACCTGTAATCGGTGGCCGGTTCGATGAATGCGGTGGAGCAGAGCGTGAGCAGGATCTGCGGCCCGCAACCCCGCTCCGATCATGCGACGGAGTATCGATCGGGCGGGGGATGCCGGCAGCGTCAACGGCATAAAGGCCTACGGGGTCTTGGCTTGCTTAAAGCAGCGGCTCGGGCAGGTTTGTCGAGGAACCCTGATCTGGTAGGTGCCCTGCGGAAGCACGTCTTTCTTGAACTCGGGGTTGAGCATCTTCAATTCGAGAAAATAGGTCCCGTACTCTTCGGCAATCGAGGTCAAGGCCCGTTGTGACTCCTTCACGTTCACCGTGACGGTTTCGGTCTCTAATGGCACGTAGAGATCTTTTTTGCTCAAGCCCAAATACTTCTCCGGCTGCGAATAAATCTCTTTCGCTGCGATGATCCGTGGCACGTAGCGCATGGTTTCCCGCGGCCCATGCATCTTCCAATAGTCGGTAATTTTCTGTTCTTTGAGAAGCTTGCGCACCCGTTCTTCGCCGGCATTGTAGGAGGCCATTGCCAAAAACCAGTCGTTCTGCTGGAAATCTTTCAGATACTTGAGGTACTTGACCGCGGCTTCCGTCGACATTTCAAGGTTGCGCCGTTCGTCGAGCACGGAGTCGCTCTTGAGGCGATAGCGCTTCCCCGTAGAGGGGATAAATTGCCACGGACCGGATGCTTTGGCCTTGGAATAGGCGGCCGCGATGCACTTGCTCTCGACCAAGAGCATGTATTTCAGATCGTCCGGAAGTCCTGCATCGGCCAGCTGCTTTTCGGCCGGAGGGAAACAACGCCCGGTGCGCTTCGCCAAAATGATACTTTCACCCTGGTCTTCAAGAAATTGATAGAACTCGTATTCGATACGTTCTCGGACCTGCCAATTATCCAGGGGAACCGGCACTCCTCCAAAGGTAATTTTGTCAGGGAGCTTGAACGAACTCAGAAAGTATCGTTCGCCTTCTCGTTTGATCTCCGGAAGGATGACTAAACGATCTTCGGGTTCGGACTGACCGTCAAGCGGCTCCGGGAGGATCAGGTCACGGAAGCCCGATTCGGACTTGGCCGCGTCCTTCCCCTCATGGCGGTCCGGAACTGTTTCGGCCCAAGCCTGACTTGCTCCGTAGCACAGGAGGCCTGCCAGGACCCAATATCCGATTCGCGCGCCAGACTCTGCCATCCGAGGTACTCCTCTATAATCTTTGAATGAATCACTGTTGATCGTGGTCATGCTAACAGCAAGGTGAAAACCCGGCAAGCACGAATGACTTCTCATTCATGATACAGTGAATCGCTATGCGCTCCCTCGCCGTCCTGAATCAAACGATCACCGATTGCACTGCCTGTCCCCGCCTGGTGACCTACCGGGAGACTGTGGCACAGACCAAACGCCGACAGTATCTTGAGTGGACCTACTGGGGAAAGCCGATTCCCGGATTCGGCGACCCGGAGGCGGAACTCTACGTGCTCGGGCTCGCACCGGCGGCTCATGGAGGAAATCGAACCGGTCGAATCTTCACGGGTGATCGCAGCGGGGACTGGCTCTACGAAGCCTTGCATCACTTCGGATTCGCCAACCAAGCATCATCTACTCATCGGGGCGACGGATTGGCACTCACGAACTGCTATATCGGTGCGACCGTCCGCTGTGCACCTCCGGGGAATAAGCCGTCGCCCGATGAATTTGCACAGTGCGGCCGATTCTTGCGTGATGAATTGCGCCTCCTGAAACAAAAGCGCATCGTCATCACACTCGGGAAGATTGCCTTCGACCACTACCTGAAAGCGTACAGAGCTGATGGACACGCTATACCCTCACCGACGCCAAAGTTTGGACATGGCGTTACGTATCGTCTTCCGTGGGGAGACCTCCTGCTCGGCTCTTATCATCCCAGTCAGCAGAATACGTTTACCGGAAAGCTGACCCGCCCCATGTTCCATTCGGTCTTTGCGCAAGCACGCCGCGAAGTCGACAGCCCACGTGCGGCCAACTAGCTCCCACGCTATTTCTTCGATTGGGACTCCCAGTCGGCCAAAAACTTCTTCAGCCCGCTGTCAGTCAGCGGATGCTTGATCATCATTTGATAGATACTGAACGGCATCGTGCAGATATGCCCGCCGGCTAAGGCAGCTTCCACCACATGCTGCGGATGGCGGACGCTGGCCACTAAGACGAATGTCTTGTAGTCGTAATTCTTGTAGATGGTGAGGATCTGGCGGATGAGTTCCATACCATTGGAACTGATATCGTCGAGACGCCCAATGAATGGCGAAACGCACCAGGCGCCGGCTTTGGCTGCCAGCAGGGCTTGAGTCGGCGAGAAGCACAACGTCACATTGACCTTGATACCTTCGGCGGCCAGCCGCTTGGTCGCCTTCAATCCCTCTGCAATAAGCGGCACCTTCACGACGATGTTCTTATGGATCTTCGCCAGCTCTTTTCCTTCTTTCACCATGGCATCGGCTTCAACGCTGACGACTTCAGCGCTGATGGGCCCATCCACAATGCTGCAAATCTCAACCAACATCTCCTTGAAGCTGCGGCCCTCCTTCGCGACGAGCGATGGATTGGTTGTGACCCCGTCGAGCAAGCCCAGACTGGCCGCTTCTTGGATTTCTTTCACGTTCGCCGTATCGAGGTAGAATTTCATGGGCGCATCCTTTCATTACCGAAATAGAATCTGTGCACGATCTGTGTCGGCCATTTTAGGGGGAACTCGAGCGCGGTGCAACGCGACACCGTGGTTTGACAGCTCTCCGAACGGAGGTTAGAATTTGCGCGTCAACCAAGCTACGCTTCGTACGTTGTGTTTCGCATCTCAGGAGGAAATCACTCATGCGCCTCTCTGGCATCGTCTTGATCAGCTGCTTGGCTCTGACTGCCTGTAGCTCCAGCAATCCCTACCTTGAAGCCTCACTCAAACCGGCCGAACTCCAAGGAAAAAACAAAGCCTGGTTTGAAAAAAACTGGGGCACCCCGGATGGGAAAGCCTCCCGTTTCTTCGGTGGCGAAACGTGGACGTATTACCGGATCGCCGGTGGAAAATCGGGCCCGCCTCTGTTTAACTTTTCCCCGAACCAATGTCAGATCCTGCTGAAGTTCGACAAAGAGGAAAAATTGTCTGACTACAGCTATTCCGGTTGCTAACCAACTCGCTGCTCCTGAAATTTTGCGGCACATTCCTGACTGCAAAAATAGTTAGTCAGGTTTCCTGTTCGCTGAACGATTGCCGTTTTCCTCGGAACGAACACCCCGCACACCGGATCTTGGACCATCTGATCTCCGTCAAGCGGAGGTCCTGCGGACCGCCCGCTCAACTTTGAATTGCGATAGACGCCCTTCAAAAGCAGAAATAGTACGACGAGCAATCCAGAAATAAGAAATAATCTATACATTGTAGGTACCAGCGAAGTTGACCACAATCCTATGTAACCGCTGCAAGGCTGTCAAGGTTGTCTGAAAAGAGACAGGCGTGACTCGCCGTTCTGAAATGGCCAAATGGCCTAGTGATTATAGGTCCGAAAGGGGCTCTTGCCCTCTCCATCCAGTACTTCTGAAGGATATGCATCCATTTCTGTAAGTGTTACAGTCCGCTCATGAAGACATGCGATAAATGCAGCGGTTCAATGTTGCCAGAGCGGGCGGTGGATTTGGACGCAGGACTTGCGATCACAGTGTTTGCGTGCTTAAACTGTGGTCGGAGAAAAGCAGCGGACCAGGAGCCACGGCCCATCACGGCAAGACATTGACCGTCTATGGCAGAACCAAAACCACTCACGTACGATGAGCAGAAAGCTGCTGAGGCAGCTTTCATGGGTGCGCCGTCGAATCCAAAATGGACCGAGGCCGCTCAGCTGCTCTACGTCAGACTTTCAGCGACCATCCAGTCTCGCTCGAAAGAGACCATCGGTACGTCGGCCGGTCCAGCGATTCACGAAGAGAGGACGTCTCATCGATGAAACCCGCTGTGATTAAATTGGCAGCCGTCCCCATGACGGCGGTGTTGTGCTGCCCTTCCTGCTATCGCATGATCAGCTACACACGAGCCCAGCTGGTCGTCACCTGTGATGCCTGCGGACAAAGCTTCCCGCAATCCGCTCCCTCATCGAATTAATCAAGACATTCCGCGCATCACTCATTCGTGTCCGTACAGACACACCGCTATTGTGCATGGGCGGGACAGCCTGCGCAGAGATATGAAGTGACCGGATTCAAGGGCAAACGTGCCCCTGAGAGAAGTGCGCCCACAGCGAATCGATCTGAATCATTTCAAACTTAGCACGTCCATCATGTCATACAGGCCTGGCGGCTGCCGTACGACCCACCGCGCCGCGCGCAGCGCGCCGCGCGCGAATGTGTCACGGCTGCTGGCACGGTGCGTCACCTCGATGCGCTCGCCCATCCCGCCGAAGAGAATCGTGTGATCCCCCACAATGTCGCCGGCCCGGATGGTTTGAATGCCGATTTCTTGCTGTTTTCGTTCCCCAATCATGCCTTTTCTCGCATAGACGCCGACTTGGTCGAGGTCGCGATTGACGGCGCGCGCAAGCACTTCGGCAATCTTCAAGGCGGTACCGCTGGGCGCGTCTTTCTTAAGGCGATGATGCGCCTCAATCACTTCAATATCGTAGTCGTCGCCCAATGTCTTGGCCATTTCGCCGATGACTTTATAGATTAAATTCACACCCACGCTCATATTGGGAGAGAGGACGCAGGGAACTTGCCTCGCAAGCACCTTAATTTCCTCGATCTGGGAGGGCGTCAGCCCGGTGGTGCCGATCACCATGGCCCGGCGGTGCTGAGCGACGATGCGAAAATGTTCAAGCGTGGCTTCAGGAGCAGAAAAATCGATGACGACCTCGCCCCGATCCATCAAGCCGGCTAGATTGTCAGTGATGGCCACGCCTGCGCGTCCCGATCCGGCGATCTCACCGGCATCATCGCCAATGGCATGATGCCCGCGTCCCTCAATCGCCCCCGCCAACATCAACGCGGTTGAATCCCGCACCAGCGCGACCAATCGGCAGCCCATTCGCCCCGCCGCACCTGCCACAACAACTTTAATCATGACCTTGTCTCATCCTTCTACGGCAGCCCTAAATGAATCGGCTTTCTTTCATCACCTGCAGCAGTTTATCTCGATTGTCTTTCCCCATTGGACAGAGGGGCAAGCGAAGCTCGGGATCGATCTTTCCCATCATCCCAAGCGCCTCCTTCACGGGAATCGGATTGGTTTCAAAGAACAACGCCGCAAATAAGGGAGAGAGCTGAAAATGGATGCGTCGGGCCTCTTCGATATTCCCGGCCGCAAAGGCCTTGACCATATTCGCCATCTCGGTCGGCGCGATATTGGCCGTGACAGTAATCACCCCTTTGCCGCCGACCGCCATCATGGGCAAGGTCATCGCATCGTCACCGGCTAACACCGATACCCGCTCACCGCATGTCTGCACAATATCCGACGCTTGCTGAATCACTCCGCTGCCCTCTTTCACTCCGACAATGTTTTGAATTGCAGCCAATCTGGCAATTGTCGTCGGGAGCATATTCACGCCGGTCCGCCCGGGAATGTTGTACAGCACCAGCGGCAGATCGACGGCTTCTGCGATCGCCTTGTAGTGGCGATACAAGCCTTCCTGTGTCGGCTTGTTATAGTAGGGCGTAATGAGGAGCGCGGCATCGGCCCCGGCTTCCTTGGCATGTTTCGTCAGCGAGATGGCTTCATCGGTACTGTTGGATCCAGTCCCCGCCATGACCGGGACTCGACGGCGGACCACTTCCACCGTCAGTTCGATCACACGGTTGTGCTCCTCGTGCGATAACGTGGCGGACTCTCCGGTAGTGCCGCAAGGGACGATACCGTTCGTGCCCTTGGCAATCTGCCATTCGATCAGATCCCCCAGCGCCCGCTCGTCAACTTTGCCCTTGCGAAAGGGCGTCACGATCGCGACATGTGAACCAGTCAACATAACGGCTCCTTCTCAACGCACTGAATTCCGTGAGCACTCCGATCCTGGCGTTACGTGAGGAACGCCGGGATCGTCTCGCCCTTGACCAAATCATCGTAGGTCTCACGCTCGCGGATCACATGAATGTCCCCGCCCTTGACCAACACTTCCGGAACACGGGGCCGGGAATTGTAATTCGATGCCATGACAAACCCGTAGGCACCCGCGCTCATCACCGCCATCAATTCACCCGGCTTCACCGCAGCCAACAAACGATCCTTGGCCAGAAAATCGCCCGACTCGCAGACGGGACCGACGATGTCCACCTGCTGCTTGGCCCGATGACCGGCCTCTTCGTTGACCGGCTTAATTTCGTGATAGGCGCCATAGAGGCTGGGGCGAATGAGATCATTCATAGCGGCATCGACGATGATGAAGCTCTTGGCCTCCCCCTCCTTCAAATACAACGCTTTGGTCACCAGGATGCCGGCGTTCCCGACGATCACACGCCCCGGCTCCATCACGAGCGTGAGCCCCAAGTCTTGGACGAGAGGCAGGAGGGCATCGGACAGTTCCTGGGGCAACGGTGGTTTTTCATCCGAGTAGGTGATGCCCAACCCGCCGCCGATATTCAGATAACGGATGTTGATCCCCTGCGCCTTCAGCGTCTCGATCAACTTCACCACTTTTTTCAACGCCGCGATAAACGGCGCAACGTCCGTCAGCTGCGAGCCGATATGCGCATGGACGCCGGCGACGTCGATGTGGCTCATCGATGACGCCAGGGTGAATTCCTCGACAGCCCGATCAGCGGCGATCCCAAATTTGCTTTTCTTCATGCCCGTCGAAATATACGGATGTGTTTTCGGATCGATGTCCGGATTGATCCGCAGCGCGACACGCGCCTTTTTTCCGACCGCAGCCGCGACGTTCTGGATCGCCTGCAATTCAGCCGACGACTCGATATTGAACATCAAAATATCGGCGTTGAGGGCATCGCGGATTTCGTCGGCAGTTTTTCCAACCCCGGCGAACACGATCTTGGAAGCTGGCACACCAGCCTTCAGCGCCCGAAAAAGCTCGCCGCCAGAAACAATATCGACGCCGCTGCCTTCCTTCGCCATCAGTCGCAGAATGGCCAAATTCGAGTTCGACTTCATCGCGAACGCAATGACATGAGGCACTTTCTGAAACGCGCTATCGTACGCCCGGTAATGGCGAAGAAGCGTCGAGTGGCTATAGATATAGCAAGGCGTCCCAACCTCTTTGGCAATTCGGCTGACCGGCACCTGCTCGCAATACAATTCGCCCTGGTGATAGACAAAATCGTTCATCGTAGACATCCTTTTTCGATTATCTCGTCCCAACCGGCCGTAACGGGGGCAACTCTTCGTCTTGCCCTTTCGGCTCCACCGGCGCGGCCGGAACTGCTGGCACCATGGCGTTGTCTGCCGGCTGCGCCGTCCCAGACTTCTGCAGCTGAGCCTTCTGCCGGATGATCGTCGGATTAACCCCTACGTCCTCCGGAGGAATGGGTGGGCCAACGACGCCACAGGCAGCAACCGCCGTGAACAATGTCAGTCCGGCACCGGCACTGATGTAGCTCAATGGCCTCATGCCAACAACTTTGCCAGCTCTTTCAGACGGCGGACGACTTGCAGTCTGGCAGTGCCGCCGATCTGTGACTTCCGGTCAATCGCTCCCTGCACCGTGAGTCGCTGCAACACCGTTTTTTCAAAACGAGGAGAAAAGGCCTGCAGCTCTTTTACTGTGAGATCGGAAAGCTCACGCCCGGCATCCAAAGCCCAGCGGACGATCTTGCCGGTGATGGCGTGCGCTTCTCGAAAGGGTACACCCTTGGTCACCAAATAGTCAGCCAGCTCCGTCGCCAACATCCCGCCGCCGGTCAACGCACGGGTCAGCGCGGCGCGATCGACTTTGAGCCGGCGCATCAGCTCCGTCATGACCTCGACACAGTCCTGCGTCGTGTCGAGCGCGTCGAACAATGCCGGTTTATCTTCCTGCAAATCGCGGTTGTAACTGAGCGGCAACGCCTTCAACGTCGTCAGCAATCCGATGAGATGGCCATAGACACGGCCCGTCTTTCCACGCACTAGTTCGGGCACGTCAGGATTCTTCTTCTGGGGCATCATGCTGCTGCCGGTACAGAATCCGTCCGGCAGATCGACGAAGTGAAATTCCTGCGTGGCCCAGAGAATGAGTTCTTCGCTCATACGCGATAGATGCATCATGACGACCGCCAGCGCCGCCGCCACTTCGATCATGAAATCGCGGTCGGACACCGCATCGAGACTGTTGTGCGTGACCGTGGGGAAGTCCAATAACGAGGCGGTATAGAGTCGATCGACCGGGTAATTCGATCCCGCCAGCGCCCCGGATCCCAGCGGCATCACATTGACACGGGTCCGTGCGTCCGCGAGACGCGACTTATCGCGCAAAAACATTTCCACATAGGCGAGCAGATGATGCGCCAGCAGCACGGGTTGCGCACGTTGCAAGTGCGTGTAGCCCGGCATCGGCACATCCAGATGTTCCGTGGCCTGCGTCACGAGCACCCGCTGAAATTCCGTGAGCCGCCCGATCAGAACCGTGAGCTGATCGCGCACATACAGCCGCACATCGAGCGCGACTTGATCGTTCCGGCTGCGGCCCGTATGCAATTTCCCGCCGACCGGGCCGACCAACTCGGTCAGCCGGCGCTCAATCGCCATATGAATATCTTCGTCTTCCGGCAGAAACTTGAATCGTTCCCGCTCCAGTTCGTGCTGCACCAACTGCAACCCCCGAACGATCGTCGAGGTGTCGCGGCGAGTCAGCACACCGGCCTTCGCCAGCGTCTGGCAATGGGCGATGCTGCCGCGGATATCGTGCGCATACAGCCGCTTATCCACCGCGATAGACCGGGTGAAGGCTTCCACCAACCGGTCGGTGGGCTCACGAAAGCGCCCCGCCCAGGCTTTGGACGAGGTTCCGCGGGCGGCACTACTACGTTTCCGACTGGCCATTAGGAACGTGCTTTCCGCCGTTGTGCCCGGATTTTCAATCGCAGCGCGTTCAACCGGATAAAGCCCTCGGCATCTTTCTGGTTGTACACGTCGTCCTCTTCAAATGTTGCAATATCCAGCCGATACAACGAATTCTTGGATTTGCGGCCCGCCAGCGTGCAACTGCCTTTGTAGAGCTTCACGCGCGCGGTCCCCGACACATCCTTCTGCGCGTCGTCGATGGCCGTCTGAATCATTTCCCGCTCCGGGCTAAACCAGTAGCCGTTGTAGATCAGATCGGCAAACCGCGGAATCAGACTGTCACGGAAATGCAGCACTTCGCGATCCATCGTCAGCGATTCAAGTCCGCGATGCGCGACATGGAGGATTGTTCCTCCCGGGGTTTCGTACACACCGCGAGACTTCATCCCGACATAGCGATTCTCGACCAGATCGACCCGGCCGACCCCATGCGCCCCGCCCAGCTTATTGAGATGCGCCAGCAGCTTGGCCGGGCTCATCTTCTTGCCGTCGACGGCAACCGGGTTCCCCTGCTCATACTCGATTTCCACTTCGAGCGGCTTGTTCGGCGCTTGTTCCGGAGAGACCGTCATCTGAAAGATTTCATCCGGCGGCGACTTCCAGGGATCTTCGAGGATGCCGCCCTCGTAGCTCACATGGAACAGATTCAGATCCATACTGTACGGCTTGGCTTTCGTAGCCGTCACGGGAATACCGTGCTTGTCGGCATATTCGATACATTCGCGCCGCGATCGCAGGGTCCACTCGCGCCACGGCGCGATAATCTTGAGATCCGGAGCCAGCGCCTGGTAGGTCAGTTCAAACCGGACCTGATCGTTCCCTTTTCCGGTAGCCCCATGGCACACGGCCTCGGCGCCTTCCTGAACCGCAATTTCGGCCTGGCGGCGCGCGATGAGCGGACGCGCAATCGAGGTACCCAGGAGATAGCAGCCTTCGTACATCGCATTCCCGCGTAACATCGGAAACACATAGTCCTTCACAAACGTCTCGCGCAGATCCTCGACGTAGACTTTTTTCACGCCGAGTTTCTTCGCTTTGGCCTTGATCGCTTGGAGATCTTCGCCCTGACCGAGATCGGCGCAGAAGGCGATGATTTCCGCGCGATAGGTTTCCTGCAGCCATTTGAGGATGACCGACGTGTCGAGTCCGCCGGAATAGGCCAGCACCACTTTCTTAATCGGTTTTGGTTTCATGATGAACGCTTACGCCCTGCCTTTCTTCTGAGTCAGTAACTGAACCAAGATCGCTTTCTGCATGTGCAATCGGTTTTCCGCTTGATCGATAATGACGGATTGCTTTCCGTCGAGCACGTCGGCGGTGATTTCTTCTCCGCGATGCGCCGGCAGGCAATGCATGACGATGGCATCGGGCTTCGCCTTCTGCAGCAAACGCCCGTTCAACTGATAGGGCGCCAGCGTCCTCAAACGGCGCGCCTGCTCTCGTTCGCGCCCCATACTGATCCACACGTCGGTGTACAGCACGTCGGCGTCCTTCACGGCAATCTGCGGATCGACTCCCACTTCGATGTCCGACCCGTAATGAGCCGCTTCCTGCCGCGCCCGATCTACCACATGCTGATCCGGCTGATACCCGACCGGACAGCCCAAGGCGATGTGCATCCCCACCTTCGCGGCCGCTTCAATCAGCGAATTGGCCACGTTGTTTCCGTCACCGATATAGGCGAGTTTCAGCCCTTTGAGGCGCCCCTTCTTTTCCTTAATGGTCATCAAATCAGAGAGCGCCTGGCAAGGATGGCTCAAGTCGGTCAATCCGTTAATCACCGGCATAGCGGCTTCTTCCGCCCATTCCTGCACGATGCCGTGATCGTAGGTGCGAATGACGATCCCGTCGAGATAGCGAGACAACACCCGCGCGGTGTCCGCCACGCTCTCGCCCCGTGAGAGTTGAATCTCCGCCATGGGCAGGACCATCGCATGGCCTCCCAGCTGATTCATGCCGGCTTCGAACGACACACGGGTTCGCGTCGAGGGCTTCTGAAAGAGCAACCCGAGCGTCTTCCCCGCCAACAACGAATGCGAAGCTCCCCGCCGCAGCTTCGTCTTCAGCTCCGTCGCCAGCCGAAGCAGGGCATCGATCTGGGGGCGCGGCATAGTCGCCACATCCAACAAATCTTTCGCAAACGCGACGGTCCGCTTCTTCGATGCCCGTGATGTCGCCATATCAGTGATGCTGATCCTTTTCCGCCATCGTCCGCTGATTGAAGATCGACGACAACGTCTCCAGGACGCG
>JBEBHO010000235.1:0-1718 GCA_040081095.1 Nitrospira sp. | reverse complement strand
CGCTTCGTGGTCATGGATAAGAAGGACCGGCTGGACATGAAACTTTTGACGATTGTGCTCGCTGGACTGATGTCAGTGCCGGCCATCAGCAACGCCGCCCCAACAATCGATCCCCCTTGCGATGCCTACCCGGCGGCGAAACAGACGCGGTGTGTTGCCATTTGGAAAGAACTCAACAAGGAGGACGGCGCGGCGATCTCCCAGTTCGGACTCGATCAATTAAAGCGTCGCGAGGAAGGGAAGATCAACGCACAGCAGCATCTTTCTGAAAACATGGCCTTCATCAAGCAATCCACCGAGAAGCGCCTCGCCCGCCTGAAAGAGCGGATGGCAAAAGAGTAGCCGCCCGTCACCCCACGCGAAAAAACTGATTTGATTCCTTTTCGACTCCGATCTCCGTTTCCGGCCCATGTCCCGTCACCACCGTCGTCTCATCGGCGAGTGTATAGAGCCGTTCACGGATCGACCGCTCAATCGCATCGAAATCTCCGCCCCACAGATCGGTCCGGCCGATACTGCCCCGAAACAGCGTATCTCCGGCCAACACCACACTCTCATCGGGAATATGAAAGCTCATCGAACCGGGGGTGTGCCCCGGTGTGTGGAGGCCCACGACGGTCACGCCGCCGACCATGATGCGCTCTTCGTCCTTGATCCAATACTCCGGCAGCGGCACAGCCACATAAGGCACACCGAACATCCGGCACTGCGCCTCCAGATTCGTCCAGAGATCGAGATCATCCTGATGCAGGCACAACGTTGCACCGGTCAGGCGACGCATCTCGCCGGAGGCAAGAAAATGATCGAAGTGGGCATGGGTGTGGAGAATGTGGCGGACGGTCAAGCCCAACTGCTCGACTTCGCGAAGGATCCGCTCCGGCGCGCCGCCGGGATCGACGACGATGGCCTGCTTCGTCACCGAGTCGCCGATGATGGAACAATTACACCCGAGCGGTGGAACGGAGAAGGTCTTGCGGATTAAATTTACCATGGCGGGCGCATGCTACCGCTGAGACGGCTCATGGCGCAAGCAGCGGCCCGCCGTCCGACTCCGGCTCGACACGAACCGTCCATATCACCTCCGTATCCCAAATCGACCAGGCCGTTCCCTGTCGGCGTAGCCACACGAGAAAACCGGCTCCAGAACCATCGGGGCGCAGATTGCCGACATAGACTAAGGCCTGCGTTTGACGGAGGTTATACCCGACACGCGAGAACACCAGCCGATCCAAGACCGGCAAGGCCTGTATAGATCTGAGCCAGGCTGTCCTGACCGGTTGCGCCAGCGAGACCTCCGGCTCTTCGACCGCGTTGCCGGAAACAAAGCGATACCTGGTCCCGAACTGAAACCGTCCTTCCAATCTCACCGGCTCCTGATTCGCTGCCACGAAGTCGCGAACCAGTTCGGCGGGAAGGGTCCCATCGAAATACTCCTGTTTGTGAAACCATGCCGCTGTCAGCGCACCCTCTTGCTCCGGCGAGATCTGTATTGCAGTCTTGCGCTCAAGCAACACGAGCTGCGTCTCTGCGCTGAGAAACTTGCTCGTGATGATCTGGTCATAGCGCGCGTAGTCTTCGAGCGGAATCGCGGCGGGAGTCACCTCCCCGGCCAATCCAATGGAAGGGACCGTGATGTTCGTCATCACGCCGAGCAGCAGCAGAACAATTATACGAAACATAGTGTCAGCATAGCCGCCAGGCTGAAGGCCGGTCAATTC
>JBEBHO010000233.1:0-6700 GCA_040081095.1 Nitrospira sp. | reverse complement strand
GTGGGATTCAGTTTGGCGTGGAATGATTCAGGCAAACGAGCATAGGTGTTATCGAATGGCAGTGTTTCCAACGCATGGCGAGCCATTACCGACCAAGACCTTCCAGATCACGATCCACCGTAAAGACCAGAACCTTCTCGCCGATCTGGGCATTGATATCGGTGAAGAGCGCCAGCGCCTTGGCTCCGGTAATGTCGTTCACCTGCTCGAAGAGCCGCTCGCGGCCTTGGGCGATGAGGGTTTGCCGGATGCGTTTGACCATGTCGACGCCTTCGGCGCTCTTGGCCAGTTGCCGCTCCGCCGGCGTCAAGACGCCCTTCAGGCGAACCACGACGAGATCCCGCACGATATAGGCCCGCACATCTTCCGGACCGCGCCCCATAAATTCCTGTTCGAACTTGATGATGGCATTACGGATCGCCGCTTCGATCTCGCCTTTGGTCAGTCCTTTGTTCATCACACAGCCCTTCCAGCCAGATGGTAGAGGTCGATTATAGAGGGGCTGCTGAGGCGGCCACAAGGATAAAGCCGCCCCTCGTTGGGCCGAACGGCATGCTGCGTGGGCCCGAAGGCCCAGGCTCTGGTGGACAATGTACCCGATGCCTTGACTACCCAGGGACAGATACCGGATAAAGGGGCATGAGTGCCCCCGATGGTGTTTCCTGTCGACCGCGTTAACCTGGGATAGGCGGGACCATCGCGTTGAAAAAGCAGAGGCGGTAGGGTGACCGGCACGTTTCGGGCCGGACACAGTACAAGCCAACCGTGCGGCGTCGACAGTTCGTCGAGGTGCGCGGTTGGCTTTTGTGTTCTCTGAGCCCGTGAGGTCCATGTGTATGCCTTGTTGATCCCGCTGCTTCCGCTCCTCACGGCGCTGATCGTCGCCGTGGGTGATGACGCGTCGCGTCGTGCACGGACACGGCTTGCCATCTTGCCGATCGGCGCGGCGTTTTGTGGCGCAGTCGCCACCCTCTACCTCGTGGCGACTCAGGGGCCGATCAGCATTCGATTCTACGACCCTGCGTCGGTCACCTCACTCACCTTTCCGATCGGTTTCTATATCGACCGGCTCAGCGCCGTCATGATGGTGCTCATCTCCGGCGTCGGCACGGTCATCTATGCCTATTCCATCGACTACATGTACCAGGACCCCCACGAGCCGCGGTACTTGGCTCTCATCGGCCTGGCGCTCTTCGTCCTGCTCTGCCTGGTCTCCAGTGCGAACCTCATGATGCTGTTTCTCTTCTGGCAACTCCTGAGCTATCTCCTGTATCTCCTGGCCCATAACCATACCCATGCGGGCACGCTTGAAGGAGCCTTCAAGACGTTCACGCTGTTGCGGGTCGGAGACATCGCGTTTCTGGCGGGAATCGTCCTGGCCCACGCCCTCTACGGAACCCTGGAGTTTCCGGCGTTGTTTGCCAAGGCGGCCGAATCATCCGTGACGCTGTCGCCCCTGCCGGGATGGGAGATCAGCGGCGCCACGGCCGTGACGCTGCTTCTGTTCATCGGCGGGATGAGCAAGTCGGCGCAGTTTCCGTTCCACATCTGGCTCCCCCACTATCTCTATGCCCCGACGCCCGCGACGGCGTTGCTCCATGCCGGCATCATCAATGCCGGAGGGTTTCTGATCAACCGCCTGGCCCCGCTGTTCGGGCTGAGTTCGACGACGCTGCATGTGGCCTTCGTGGTGGGGACGCTGACGGCGATCGTAGGCGCCACGATGATGCTGGCGCAAAACGACATCAAGAAGACCCTCGGCTTCTCGACGGTCGGTCAGATGGGCTACATGATCATGGAGTGCGGCCTCGGAGCCTTTTCACTCGCCGTCTTTCACCTGATCGCCCACGGCCTGTTCAAGGCCACGATGTTCCTGAACAGCGGCAACGTGATCCACAAGGCCAGACAGGAAGCGCATTTCCCGCATGCCGACCGGCAGGAAGAGGAACAGGCGTTTTCTCCCCTCACCTGGTCGACCGGATTCCTGACCACGCTGATGATTCCCCTGGTCATTTTGCTGGTCACCCACGGGGTCCTGCACATTCCCCTGCTGGAATCCCAAGGCACGGTCATCTTCCTCTTCTTTATTTGGATCACCTCCTCGCAAGCCATCTTGACGCTCACCCGCCTGCGCGCGGTGCCCTCCTGGGAAGTATCGGCCGCCATGCTCGTCACGCTGCTCTTCGTCGTCTTCGTCTATTTGTTCGCCGTCGAATCGTTCACGGCCTTCCTGTATCCGAATCCCGCGGACGTCGCGTCTTACTTTCAAGCTGCGGATCTCCCGAACTGGCTCTTCGACAGCATCGTCCTCATAGCCACGGTCATGACCGTCCTGAGCTGGTGCTATCTCTATCTCCGCGCTCATGGCCGGACCGTCTGGATGCCGGCCTGGATCGAAGGTCTGCGGATCCGACTCTACGTCCTGTTCATGAACCGGTTGTACGTGGACGGGCTCTACGATCGATTCGGCCAAGCCATCACGCAGACCGCCAGTCGCCTCGACCACCGCACCGAACGATAAGGCCGTCGATTCCCCGGGGGCGCCGTGGGAAGAACGCGCTCGAACAACGCCAGGTCCGCCGAGGAGGATTCGGGCCGACTCAGTGCTTGACGATGGTCTAGACAACGTACTAATGATGGACTCCGCGAGGGCCCCCTGAGGCGGTCTGTGACCGCCTGATGCCAGGTCAGCGCGAAGATAGCAGAGAGATCATCACGTTCCGGTGTCATGGAGTGCCCGTGTCGTTCGTGCTTCTCATCCCATTGTTATTGCTCGCGGCGGCGCTGATCGTGTTGATCGGTCCGGACGACACGCGCGACCTTCGTGCGAAGATCGCCGCCTATCCGATCGGAGCGGCCTGCTGCGGCGCCATCGGGACACTGTATGTCGTCGCCGTGCAGGGGCCCATTTCCATTCGATTCTACGATCCCGGATCGGTTGCCGCGCTCATCTTCCCGATCGGCTTCTACATCGATCGGCTGAGCGCCATTATGATGACGTTGATCGCGGGCGTGAGCACCCTGATCTTTGTCTACTCGACCGGCTACATGTATCAGGATCGCCACATGCGCCGGTATCTGGCCCTGATCTGCTTTACGGATTTTGTGCTGATTTGCATGGTTTCCAGCGCCAATCTGATGATGCTGTTTCTCTTCTGGCAAATCTTGAGCTATCTGCTCTATCTCCTCGCACACAATCATGAGCATACGGCCACGCTCAAGGGAGCCTTCAACACCTTTACCCTGTTGCGCGTCGCCGATGCCGCCTTTCTGGCCGGAATCGTTCTCGCGTATCGCGTCTACGGCACACTGGAATTTCAAGAACTCTTCGCGCGGGCCGCTGAGAGGCCGGTCGCGCTCTCGCTCTGGCCCGGGATAGACATCAGTGCCGCGACGGCCGTCACCCTGCTCATCTTCGTCGGAGCCATGGGAAAATCCGCGCAGTTTCCGCTCCATTTCTGGCTGCCCCGGTCGCTCTATGCGCCGACGCCCGTGCATGCCTTGCTCCACGCCGGGATCATCAATGCGGGCGGCTTCCTGATCAACCGGCTGGCGCCCCTGTTCGGGCTCAGCTCGACGACCCTGCACGTGGCCTTCGTCGTGGGCACCCTGACCGCGGTGCTGGGCGCCACCATGATGCTGGCGCAGAACGACATCAAGAAAACGCTCGGCTTCTCGACCATCGGCCAGATGGGCTACATGATTATGGAGTGCGGCCTGGGTGCCTTTTCGCTGGCGGTGTTCCACCTGATCGCCCACGGACTCTTCAAAGGCACCGTCTTCCTGAATTGCGGCAACGTCATTCATAAAGCCCGGCAGGAACCCGACATCCCCCGCATAGACCAGCAGGAGGAGAAAGAAAACTTCTCCCCGCTCACCTGGTCGACCGGATTCGTCACCACCCTCGTGATCCCTCTGGTGATCTTACTAGTCACCCACGGAGTCCTGCGCATCCCGTTGCTCGAATCGCAAGGAACGGTCATCTTCCTGTTCTTTATCTGGCTGACCTCGTCACAAGCCATTTTGACGCTCACCCGGCTGCGCGCGATCGCGTCCTGGAAAGTGTCCTCTGCGATGCTCGTGACGCTGCTCTTCGTGGTCTTCGTCTATTTGTTCGCCGTCGAGTCGTTCACGGCGTTCCTCTATCCGAATCCGGCGGAAGTCGCGTCCTACTTCCAGGCCGCCCATCTGCCCCAGTGGCTCTTTGAGAGCCTCGTCCTCCTGGCGACGGTCATGACCGTCCTCAGTTGGTGCTATCTCTACATGCAGGCCCACGGCCGGACGATCTGGATGCCGAAGTGGGTTGCACGCTGGATCGAGGGTGGACGAAACGGATTGTATGTGCTGTTCATGAACCGCTTGTACGCCGATGAGCTCTATCAACTGCTGGGACGGACGGTCATGCGCATCGTCCATCGCTTCGATAAACGCGAACGCGGGTGGTCCCGATGATCGACGCGACCCTCATTCCCTGGATCCTCGCGGGTGTTCCCCTGCTGGGTGCGGCCTTGAGCCCGGCTTTCTGGGCACACCCCCACCGGCTCATGACCTGGTCGGTCGCGGTCTGTGCAGTGAGTCTGGCTGCCGTGGCAGGCTGCGGATTCGCCGGCTATCTGACGCCTCCGCCGGAAGGCCTTCTGCTGTGCTTTCTGCTTCCGCTCGCCGCCGGGATGTCGCTCCTGGGCCAACCGCATCACCGGGACCATCGTGCATCCTGGGTCTTAACCCTGATATTTCTGAGCCTGGGACTCGGCGCGCTCACGAGTCAGCCTATGGTCGGCAAAGTGTTCCTGATGGCGATCCACGGTTTCGTCATCGTGTTGCTGTATCGCCATCACACGCCGCTCTGGCCCATCTCCTGGTGGGGCCTCGGTGCCTACACCCTCGGCGCCTTCTGTTTGTTGCTGACACTGGTCGCCGCCCCGCCGCTGTCGTCGATGGCGGCGTTGCTGGCTTGTACGATTCTCCTGCCTGTCGTGCCGTTTCACGATGGGCATCTCACCGCGCTGACCCGTCTGCCAGGCAATTTGCCCTCGTTCATGGTCCTGCTCTTTCCGGCGCTCGGCCTGCATAGTCTGGCCCCGCTCACGGCGACCTTACCGGAGCCTGTCGTCTGGATGATGAGCTTCCTGGCCCTCGCCGGTACCATCTATGGCGCGATCAAAGCCCTGGCACAGTCACGCGTACGACTCCTGCTGGCCTACAGCAGTCTCTCGTTCTTTTCAATGCTCTGGTGGTGTGTGGTGACCTCACGCTCAGCCACGCCACGCGCCGCGCTCTTCGTCGGCGCCGTCGGCATCGTGATGTGCGGGCTCCTGGTAGCCTGGCAGATCATCCGCACGCGCTACGGAGACGACGTGGATCCGCAGGCCATCAGCGGCTTGGCCTCCACCATGCCGCAGTATGCCGTACTGTTGTCGCTCCTGGCCCTGGCCGCCATGGGCCTGCCGCCGTTCGGCGTCTTCGCGGGCTTCATGGGATTGCTGCTGTCATCGACGGCGGCGTTCTCCGCCGGCATCGTGGTCCTCGTCTGTGCCTGGCTCGCGTCATCCTGGTACATCCTAGCCCTCGTGCAGGGGCTGCTGTTCGGGGCACGGCGGACAGATTTACGGCATGCCGATTTACTCCAAACAGAATTGGTGTCCCTGATCATTCTCGTCTTGACCCTGCTCGCGCTGGGCGTGATGCCGATCAGCCTCTTCGGACCGGACCGGACAATCCCTCCGGCCAGCGTCAACTCAGGATCGCTCGTATGGAACCGATAAACCCGTCGATCGACATCGAATCCAAACGGATGGAGCTGCGCGGCGTGGTCCAACTCGCCGGCGAAGTGATTGCGCAGTACTGGCCGATGCGGACCTTCGTCCACCACAATCCGCTCCATAGCCTCGAATATCTCCCGTTTGAAGAGACGGCCCGGCGCGGCAAGCAATTCATGGGAGGGCATAGTTATCTCCCCGGCACGCTCTATCGCGAGTATCTGAAGACGGGCCGGATCGAGGCCGCCCATCTCGACGCCCCCTTGAAGCCGCTCATCCTGGACCAGTCGGTCACGATCGGCTCGCGCCGGATCGCGCACGGCGACGTGCTGCGAGCCTGTCTCACAGACGGACTCTGCGCGCCTGCAACAGAGCCGCTGGATGATCAACTCCACGATCCCGCGCAAGCCGTGATCGACGTCGTCGCAGCGAGTCTGTCCTCGGAGTGGGCATTCCCCGATCTCCGCAAACGGATTCACCTCATCGTGGAAGGCGACCAGGCGGCACTGGGCCGGTGGCTCACGCTGTCGCATTGGTGCGACGACACCTTCGGGACGCAGATCGTCCAGCAGATCAACCACGAACTCATTAAGTGGTGCGAGGCCTTCCTGGACGAAGGTCATGCCACCTGGCCGATGCCGGGACGGGAGAAAGGGCTGTATCATGCCTGGAAAGATCTGGCGTCACAGGAATGGTCTCCCGTCGGGATCCCCGACAGCAGAAGAAAAATCTCCCGCCTACCCGACTATCCAGAGGACGCGTTGCTGCAGAGTCTGGACACGCTCGGCATTCCCTCGGAGCTGCGCCAGGATTACTTGTCGCTGCAATTGACCGCGCTGCCGGGCTGGGCCGGCTTCATCAAGTGGCGCGCGGAAGAGCGGGATTACCCCTGGCAGAAGGCTTACCCGGTCGGCCTCGTGAAATTTCTCGCCATCCGCCTC
>JBEBHO010000017.1:0-6703 GCA_040081095.1 Nitrospira sp. | reverse complement strand
GGATCCTTCTGCTGGAGGTCCTCAATGTAGTCGAGGATCGACCCGAGAATGGAGCGGTAGGGAGACGGCAGGACGACGAGCGGCACACCGCAGCCCCACTGGGCCCACTTAATTTCAACGAGCGCCGTCTCTTCTTTGTCGACATCAACCAGGATGGCGCGAATCTCGCCGCCCCGGCTGCGGGCGTAGTCTACGGCGCGGACCACCGAGCGATTGACTCCTCCGATCGGCATAATCACGAGATTGCGGCGGGGCCGCGGCGGGCGTGTGTCCCGGGTGAGCGACACTTGCTCTGCGACGGCTTTGTAGTGTGATCGAATGCCGCGGAACATCATGATGAGAATCGCGACGAGGACGAAGACGATCCACGCGCCCTGCACAAACTTTGTGGTGGCAATGATGACAGTTGCCACGCCGGTGGTGATCGCGCCGATCCCGTTGACCACGAGTTTCTTGCGCCAGTGCAGACCCCGCTTGACCAGCCAGCGTTTCACCATGCCGGCTTGGGACAGGGTGAAGGAGACGAAGACGCCGATGGCATACAGCGGGATCAAGGCGTGCGTGTCGCCATGGAAGATAACGAGGAGCAAACAGGCAAAAAATCCGAGGATAAAAATACCGTTGGAGAAGACCAGTCGATCGCCGAAGCTGGCCATCTGATGCGGCATATACCCGTCCCTGGCCAGGATGGACGACAGGTGAGGAAATCCGGCGAAGGCGCTGTTAGCGGCCAGGATGAGGAGGAGCATGGTGCTGATCTGGACCGCGTAGTAGATGGCGCCGGAGCCGAACGTCAGCCGCGCCAATTGCGAGACGACCGTTTCATCTGCCTTGGCGAGAATGCCGTAGTGGTAGGCCATCCAGCTGATGCCCATGAATAGCCCGGCGAGAATGGCCGACATCCAGATCATGGTGGTGGCGGCGTTTTTGGACTCCGGCTGGCGGAAAGCTTGTACCCCGTTCGAGATCACTTCCATGCCGGTCACAGCCGAACAGCCCGCGGCAAAGGCGCGCAGGATCAGAAACAGCGTTATCCCGTCCAGGCTATCTTGGCCAGCCGTCGTAAGAGGGGCCACGGGCACGGCCCCTGGTCCGACCAGAGATTGGATCGTCCCAAGAATAACCATGATGCCGAGTGCCCCGATCGCAAAATAGGTCGGGACGGCGAAAAACTTTCCTGATTCGCGCACTCCACGGAGATTCATGAGGATGATGAAAATAATAGCGAGTAGCCCGAGGGCTTCGCGATGGGGAAACAGGGCGGGGAGGGCCGACGTGAGGGCGGCAATGCCGGCGGCCACGCTGACGGCGACCGTCAGAATATAGTCGATCATCAGCGCGCCGGCAGCGATCAGGGCCGGGAGCTCGCCGAGATTGGACCGGGCGACGATATAGGCGCCACCCCCTGCAGGGTATTCATAGATGATCTGGCGATAGGAGATCGTCAGGATCAGGGTCAGAATCAGAATGGCGATACTGACGGGAATCGACCAGGAGACGGCAGCGGAGCCGGCCAGAATCAGGACGAGGAGAATCTCCTCCGTGGCGTAGGCCACCGATGAAATGGCATTTGAGGAGAAAATGGCCAGTGCCAGTGTTTTGGAGAGCCGTTCATGTGCTGCTTGGGCGGTCTTGAGGGGATCGCCGACGAGCCAACGTTTCAGGAGCATGCCGGCATTATCGCACAACCGACGGAAGGAAGGAAAAGACGAGGAAGGGTCCGGCTGGGGGCCGAGATTGAGGCCTACGGCCGGCCGTAGGCTGCCGCGAGCGCGTAGCCGTTTCGGCAGTCGTCACAATAGGAGTGAGAGAATGTGACCTGCCTCGGCTGAAGCTGGTGCCATGTCACATAGGTCTGGAGCTGGGTCCAGGTGCTCGTTTCACCGGCGTGTGTGCGGTGGTCATACACGCGCCGGCAGAGTTCGCACATGGGAATAATTCGCGGTGTGGTGTCAGGCATTGGGGGCATCTCTCGCTAGGGTCTCGGCCCTTGCGGGCGTAACAGGGTTGGGAGTGTTTCCGGATGTTGAATGCGTTCGCCTCGGAGAATCCGTGTCAGTAGGGTTGCCAGATCGCTGGTCCGTTGTTTGACGAGAAATCCCGATGCTCCTGCTTCGAAGGCTGCTGCGGCATAGGCCGTATCGTCATGGGTGGAAAAGAAGACGATTTTGGTTTCCGGGAGCAATTGTGCGAGTTGCTTGGTGGTAGCCAGGGCGTCTCCGAACGTAGGCGCAAAATCCAGCAGCGTCAGAGCCGGATGGAATTGCTGCGCGGCCAGCACCAGCGATTCGCTATCCATCACGCTGGCCACGACATCAAAGTCGCTATCGACCATCGCTTCCGTGAGCGCCAGCATGGCGCGAGATGAGTCGCCGAGAATGACGGAGGGGCGAGATGTCGGTGCCATGATCGCGATGCCCTCTGTTCCCACCTGAGCCAGGGGGCAGACTATAGAGGACTTCAAGTGCCGAGGCACGCGTAAGACTACGAGGTGAGGAGCGAAAAAATGTCAGATGGTGTGGGGGCGGGCGGCTACTGGAGGTTCGCTAGTCCGTTTGTCAGCGCAAATTTGATCAGCTCGACGGTACTGTGGAGATTGAGCTGCTGCATCAGCTGGGCCTTATGAAACTCGACGGTTCGATGGGAAATGTTCAATTTTCCGGCGATGTCCTTGGCGGACAGTCCGTCGACGATGAGTTGCAGCACTTCCTGCTGGCGGGCCGTGAGCTCAGGCAGCGGCTGCTGGTCGGTGCTTAGCATGTCATCGACCACGTCCTTGGCAATCAGCGGAGTCACGTAGGTCTGTCCGCGCAGCACGGTGTGGAGGGCCTGGGTCAATTCCTCTCCGAGCGACTGCTTGAGAATATAGCCGGAGGCCCCGGCTTGAAAGGCGGCCCGGATGTAGGCGGGATCGGCGTGCATCGTGACAAACACCAGTTTGGTCGAGGGAAATTGAGCGTGCAGGGCGCGAGCTGCCTCGATGCCATTCATGACCGGCATGGATATGTCCAGGATGACGATGTCGGGGCGGTGTTGTGCCACGGCCTTCAGCAGCGCTTGTCCGTCGCCGACGGTCGCCAGGAGCTCGCAGTGAGTTTCAAGAAGGCGGCGAAAACCTTCGAGCACGAGGGTATGGTCGTCTGCCAGGATGACGGTGGGTTTTTTCATGGAGCCGGTGACTCGCACAACGGGAGTTGCACGTGGATTTCAGTGCCCTGTCCCGGTTGGGACTGTACGCGAGAGGTCCCGTGAAATGCCAGTGCCCGCTCGCGCAAGTTGAAGAGGCCGAGGCCCTGTCGAGCGGGGCTTTTGGTCGTGGTCTCGAATCCGACGCCATTGTCCCGGACCGTGAGGTCCAGCTCGGCGGCGCCGGCGAAGAGCTCCACCTCTACCCGCGTGGCCTTGGCGTGACGGGTGATATTCGACAGGCACTCCTGCACGATCCGATAGACGGCGGTGGCGATGTTTTTTGATGGTGCGGTGGCGAGTGGCGCCATGACCAGGACGGTCTTGATCGTGGTTCGATGGGTAAAATCGTCAAGGAGACGTTTAAGAGCAGCATCCAGCCCAAGGTCGTCCAAGATCGATGGGTGAAAACGGTAGGCCATGCGGCGGACATCCTCCGAGAGGAGGGCGATGTCTTGCTGGTGCTGATTCAACGTGGCGCGCGTGGGTTCGGGGAGGGCCTGTTCGGGCTGCTCCAAGGTACGAAGACCGAGGGCCAGCATGGCTAAGCGTTGATTGACGTCATCATGCAAGTCGTGCGCGATGCGGCGCCGTTCTTCATCTTGCACGGTCAGCAGGCGGCTGGTGAGGGCGCGCAATTCCTCCTGAGTCCGGCGCAGCGCCAGTTCTTTCGCCGCGATTTCAGCCGTGCGAGTGTGCACCCGCGCTTCGAGCGATTCATTCAATTGCCGCAGTTGGGTTTCTGTCTGTCGGCGCTGGGCGAGAAAGAGAACTGGCACCCAGATGGCGATGAGGCTGAAGGCCCGGTTCGACAAGGCCACCCAGAGTGGAACGCCAGGAATAGACGGACTCAGCCAGGCTCCGACGATGGTGAGGGCAGAGCATCCCGCGGCGGTCACGACGGGAAGTCGGGATGATGGGCTGAGTGCGGCGAGAAATACCACGCCTGCATAGAGCACGGCGTTCGCGACTCCCAATGGCAGTAAGAGATCGAGACCTAAGAGCGTAAGGCTAACCCCAACGATAAGAATGTAAAGCAGTTGCGGCTGAGGTGTCATGACATCCTGTCGGTCCTACCGGGGTGAGGGGGTGCGGACGTCTGTGGATTGCAACGCATTATGCGAGGGTGACGGGCGGCGCAGCAAGTGGGTTTGAGGTAGGTCGATCGGAGAGAGCGGTGGAACTGGCGAGCAGGTGAGGCAATCGGCCCCACTTTGAGCGCTGAACTGTCCAAGGGGGTTGACAGAGAATCGGGAGTTCAGTATCGTTCTGCCTCTTTTGGAAGGACCCGATATCTTCGTGTCGTTCCAAGGCACGAAGGGACTATATACACAGCGTCATTGCAGTTCGTTTCATGTTTTTGGGTTTGTGTCGTTCATCATACCAAGGAGGCCGGTCCATGTTTTTTCACACTTCACGGGTTTGTGTGCCCACACGCATGCTCGGCGCGATGGCGGCGGTCGCTCTACTCTGGGCTCCGCTCGCATCCGCTGAGAGTCCATCGTCCCCTGTGGCGATGAACCATCAGCTCCCCGCCTGGGCGGAGCAACTCAAAGGTCAGACAATCGTCGAAGACGCGATGTCCGGAAGGGGCGAGCGTTCTGCGATGGTTGAGCAGCAGCACCAGCGCATCATGGAGCACATGAGCCATGATCCGCAGGTCCAGGGCGTCAACACCGGTATGTACAACACCCAATCGATGATGCACCAATACGGTGCGGGTGGGCAGGACATGTTGTTGGTGTCCGATCCCCGGGTTGAGCCGGTGGCCATGGTGGGCGGCGGCAAGTGCCCGGCGACCGCGCCGGTGAAGCAGTACAACGTGTCCGCGATCAACGTCGAGATCACGCTCAACCAGTGGCTCGACTTCTATCCCGGCTACATGTACGTGCTGGACGAGAACCTCGACAAGGTCCGCGCCGAAGAAACGAAGAACAAGGAAGCGCGCGACAAGGAAGGCTTCGATCCCGGAGCCATTATCCCCGGCGTGCAAGCGCAGTGGATTCAACCGTTGACCATCCGCGCCAACCAGGGCGATTGCGTCAAGATCAAGCTGAGCAACAAGCTGGAAGGCGGCGAAGAAGTCAGCTTGCACATTCACGGATCCTCGATGGTCGTGAGTGCGACGGGTGCCGCCGCCACCACCACCAACTCGGATACGATCGTTGCCAAGGACAAGAGCGGTGAGTACGAGTGGTACATCCACCCGAACACCCAGGAAGGCGTCCGTCAGTTCCATACGTTCAGCAACGACCGCGAGTTGACTGTGATGGGTATGTTCGGATCCTTCGTCGTCGAACCCCGCGGCTCTTCCTATTGGGAAGCGCTCGGCAGCGGCGATGCGACCCCGGCCGCCAGCGGCTGGCAGGTCATGATCAAGAACGGCACGGGCCCGGACTTCCGCGAGTTCGTGCTCTATTACCATGAAGTCGGCGACGAAGCGTTCCGTCCGTTGAACAAGAAGGGCGACTTCCTTCCGCAACGCGACCCGCTGACCGATGCCTATCGTCCGGGTGGCCGCGCGATCAACTATCGCAGCGAGCCGTTCGGCATCAACAACATGCATGTGCAGCACGAGTACTTCGGCTTTGAAGACGAGTCGATGGGCTACAGCTCGTACACGTTCGGCGATCCGTCGCCGACGATTCCCCGCTCCTACATCGGCGACCCGGCGAAGTTCCGCCTGGTCCACGGTGGATCGGAAGTGTTCCACAGCCACCATCCGCACGGAGGCACGATCCGATGGCCGCGCAGCCCGCGGGCGATCGATGACATGAACCTCTGGGCAACCAGCACCAACGGTCCGGTCAAGTATCCGGTCATTCGTGCCAAGACCGACCGTGTCGACGTGGAAGTCATCGGGCCGTCAGAAGCCCTCGATCTGGAAACCGAGTGCGGTTCCGGTCTCTGCCAGCAGCTGGCGGGCGACTTCCTCTTCCATTGCCACGTGGCGCACCACTATGTCGCAGGCATGTGGGGTTACTGGCGCGTCTACAACACGATTCAGCAGGGTGATCTGCGGAACGACGTGATGCCGGATCTCCGTGAGTTGCCGGATCGCAAGGGCCGCATCAAGACTCCGATCGCGTCCGACAAGCTGATCGGTCAGACCGTGGACTGGTTCGGCAAGCAGTTCACGATTACCGACAAGGGTAAGAGCAACTGGAAGGGCAACCCCGCCGTCATCAACATTAAGGATTGGGTCGCCATGCAGATGCCCACGATGGGCAAGCCTGGCCACAAGGATGACGAAAAGGGCCAGACTCAGTCGTACGATGCCACCGTCCTCGATTGGTCGTGGAACGGCAACGTGGCGATGAGCGAGCGCGAGAGTGAAGTCGACAATCCTAAGTACAAGTCCACGCATCCGGGCAAGCGGCATCCGATCATGTTCGAGCCGTTGACCGGGAAGGTGGCCTGGCCGCATCTCACGCCGCACTTCGGTCGGCGCGTGATGTTCTCGCCGAACCACGTCGGCGCACCCTGGTTGGAGATGATCCGCCGGGATGCCAATGGC
>JBEBHO010000054.1:0-24032 GCA_040081095.1 Nitrospira sp. | reverse complement strand
GGACTCTTTTCAGTCGCCGTCGCCAGAACTGCGGGGGCCGCGACGATCATCGCCACCGACGTCAGCGACTACCGTCTCAACCTTGCCAAACAGGTCGGCGCGGACTACGTCTTAAACGCCAAGACTCAGACGCCCGAGCAAATCGCGGCAGCGATTCGTGAGATTACCGCCGGAGAGGGCGTGGATGCCTCGCTGGAAATGTCCGGCCATCCCGGCGCCCTGCACCAGGCATTCGGCGCGGTGAAAAACGGCGGGCGAGTGACGCTCTTCGGCATTCCGACCGGTCCGATCTCGTTCGATCTCGCCAACGAAATTATTTTCAAAGGCATTCGCGTGCACGGCATCACGGGCCGGCGCCTCTTCAGTACGTGGTATCGCCTGGCCGGCCTCTTCAAAGCGGGACTCAACATCAAGCCGATCGTCACGCATACCTTTCCAATGAGTGACTATGCCAAGGGGTTTGAGTTGATCAATTCCGGCCAGTGCGGCAAAGTGGTGCTGTTTCCATAAAGATTGGCCAGAGGCAAGGGGCGAGAGGCTAGGGAGCTTGAGATAATGCGCGGGAATCTCACACCCATCGTTGTCCTCCCATCCTCTAGCCCCTAGCCTCACACCCCTCGCCCAAGAAAAATGGCCTACTCCTCCCTCAAGAAGATCCTCGATCAACAACTCGCCGACATCCGCGCGGCAGGCCTCTACAAACACGAGCGGCAGATCCTGAGTCCGCAAGGCACCGGCATTCGCGTGGCGCAAGGCGCGGTGCTGAACCTCTGCGCCAACAACTATCTGGGCCTCGCCAATCATCCGGACATCCTGCACGCCGCCAGCGACGGATTGACCGAACACGGATACGGCATGGCCTCCGTGCGATTCATCTGCGGTACCCAAGACCTCCACGTACGGTTGGAACAGGCGCTCAGCACCTTCCTCGGCACTGAGAGCACCATTCTCTATAGCTCTTGCTTCGACGCCAACGGCGGCCTGTTTGAGGTGCTGCTCGATGAACGGGATGCCGTCATCAGCGACGCGCTGAATCACGCCAGCGTGATCGACGGCATTCGTCTCTGCAAGGCCACACGCCTCCGCTACGCCCACGCGGACATGGCCGACCTGGAAGCCCGGTTGCAGGAATCGCGCGGGAGTCGGCTGCGCATGATCGCCACCGACGGTGTCTTCTCGATGGATGGAGATCTCGCCAAACTCGATCAGATCGTCGAGTTGGCCGATCGCTACGACGCCATCGTCATGGTCGATGACAGCCACGCCACCGGGGTGCTGGGTCCGAACGGGCGCGGAACGCCGGCACATTTCGGGGTGGTGGATCGAGTGGACATCGTGACGGGCACGCTCGGGAAAAGCCTCGGTGGCGCGGCGGGCGGATTCACTTCTGGCCGCGCCGAAATTATCGAACTCCTGCGCCAGCGTTCACGGCCCTATCTGTTCTCCAACGCCTTGCCTCCGGTCATCGCCTCAGCCGCGCTCCAGGCCGTGAAGCTGGTCGCCCAGGGCGATGCGTTGCGCGTGCAGCTGCAGGACAACGCCGTATTCTTCCGTGCACAGTTAACCGCGCTCGGATATCAGCTCGTCCCCGGCACTCATCCGATTATTCCCGTCATGCTGGGCGACGCCACACTCGCCTCACGCATGGCTGAACGACTTCTGCAGGAAGGCATTTACGTCGTGGGATTCAGTTTTCCCGTCGTGCCGAAAGGCCAGGCGCGCATCCGCGTGCAGATGTCCGCCGCGCATACGAGAACGCAATTGGAGCAGGCCATCACCGCCTTCGCAAAAGTCGGTCGGGAACTGGGAATTATCGGGCAGGTGTAGTCGAAGAGGGTGCCGATTTTGGATCGGCATGGGAGGACTGAACCGTTCCCGTCGCAGGCTTGCTCGACCGGCCCGATTCAGATGCGTGCAGTGACACGACAGGGGCTGCGCTCCATGGATTCCAGTGTCCCGCCGCAACCAGCGAAATCACCGCGCCAACCACCGCCAGCGCGACGGTCGCCCCGATCCACCGAGCGTGCTGGAGCACTTCTTGTTGGGCACCATACAGCCATCGTCTGAACTTCCGGCGTTTCACCATCGGCACCAGCGCCGTCGACCGAACCAGCGTGGCGCCGAACGCGCGCGATCCGTCCCCGGTCTCCGTGAGAATCCAGGCGGCCATTCCGGACACATTCCCTTCGCCATCGACAAGGGGAAGCTGTCGCACTCGACGCTGCGCCAGCAATTGGAGCACCTGTTCATCGGACGCGTCAGCAGCCGCGGTCACCAACGGCGCCGTCATAATCCGCCCCAGCGTAGTGGACCGGGGATCCAGCCCGTTGGCCACGACCCGCGTGGTCAAATCCCGATCCGTGACGATCCCCACCGGGCGGTGGCGCTGTACGATGACCACCACCCCGACTTTCCGCCAATGCATGATCCGCGCGGCGTCGTAGACCGACACCTCCGGCGGTGCCGTATGAACGGCGGCGGGGAAACCTGGGCTCTGGCTGAATGCGGGGGTATTCATGATAAAGATGCCGCCTTGCCTCGTGAGTCACAAGATCTGCATCTCCTTGTCGGCTATCCGGAGCAGAACTGAAGCGCGCAGCCGATTGCGCCGGCCTGTCGAATCAGACAGAAGCGGAGAGCCGAGCTGTTCAACGTGGTTCTTGGCGGTTACTCGCGGATCGCGCGGACGCGCTTCTGAAGATAGGCATTACGGACAGCCGCGTACAGATCCAAGGTGGCCTCTTCGACCCCCTGGTACTTTTCGAGATTCAACGAGCGGTCATTCACGATTTCAAATACTCGGCCGCCCAGCTGAATCGTTGAACTGGTCATGCGATTCTTATGAGCAATGACCGACGGAACATGCCTGACTTCGATAATCGGCGCCACGAGCCAGTTGATCGGGTTCAATGCGATATCTCCGAGAAACCCGGCGAAGTCGCGCACCGAGAAGGGCGGCAGCAGCGGAAGCACGAGATAGGGCCCAGGCTTCACACCGTAGAATCCGAGCGTTTGGCCCATATCCTCTTCGGGCGTCTTCAGGTCGAGGTGCTGCGCCACATCGAATAATCCGGCGACACCCACCGTAGAGTTGACGAGAAACCGGCCGACTTCGATCCCTGCGCCCTTGGCCTTCCCCTGAAACATATTGTTGAAAAATCTCGGCGGAAACCGGAGGTTGTAGAAAAAATTGCTGATGCCGATCTGGACCGGATTCGGCATCACATAATTGTAGCCCTGCGCCACCGGCTTGAGCACCCACCGGTCCACCTGCCGGTTAAACTCAAACACTTTGGTATTCACCGGTTCCCACGGATCGTATTCCTCGATGCCGTCTTCGCCGGACTTCGCGAATGGATCGAAGGGATCATCCGCTGACTTCTCGGTCGCATCAGAGGACTGATTTGGATTCGCCGAGGCATCCGCGAGCAGGACCGGCGAAGCGGGAGATTCAAGCATCGCTGCCGGCCCGGTTGCTGAGCCGGTGTGGCCGGCGCAGCCCGAAAGCCACAGCAAGGCCATGACGGTGAGAAAACCACATCGCATAGATCTCTGATCGGTTGTTCGACCGTCTATCTTGATCGTCATTCCACCATGCCTTGATTCAGCTTTGCCGACTCCGCCTTGCCTGGCGTCCAATGCCCGGCGCACTGTACCAAATGTGGAGGGCAATCACCAAATAGTTATTTCGAGAAAGTTGCGCTATTCAGCTAGGCGGTGATGGCGTTTCGAATAAAGTCGCCGAACTGCCGAAAGTAGACTCGTCCACCGACTTGATAGGTGTTGTTGTGGTCTGCGCCGGCAATCGCATACCACCATTTCGGCGGCTTGGCCGCATCAAACACCTGGCGGCCGAACTCAATCGGAATGATGTCGTCCCGATCGCCGTGGATCACGAGCTTGGGCAGGGACAGCTGCGGAAGGCGGTCGATGAGCTTGAATTCCGCTCCCAGGAGCCAATGCACCGGCATGCCGCCATAGTGATGTTTCGCGACCGCGGAGATCGACGGGAACGGCGACTCCAGAATCAATCCTGCCGCCGGCTTGATCGAGGCCAGATCCGTGGCTACGGCCGCGCCTAACGACCGCCCAAATAGGACCATCCGTTCCGCTCGAATCTGCCGAACACGAGTGAGATAGTCGTAGGCGCCGATCGCGTCTTGATAGAGGCCGTCTTCCGACGGCGTCCCCTGGCTTCGGCCATAGCCTCGATAATCGAAAATAAATACGGACAGCCCCAGCCGATACAACTCGCGCAGATTCTCTAAGCGATTGATGATCGTCCCGGCGTTGCCGTGACACCAGAGCAGGACGCCGGCATCGGCCCGCGCTTCCAGGTACCAGCCGAAAAGTTTAGTTCCGTCCCCGGACTGGAACCACACCTCTTCCAGCGGAAGGCCGCTGGCGGCCTTCCAGTCGCGGTCTTGCCAGGGCTCAGGATGATAGACGAAAAACTGATCGAGGATGCTCATACCGGCCTCGAAAGGACGGGCTCAGCCGTTGACTAGAACGACCACCCGAGTCCACCGGAAATGATGTGCGTCTGGAAATCGAGCTTCACTTTCGAATTGCCGGCGCCTTCGCTGTCCCAACTGTACTTGGTTCCAAAATACTTGTACTCGCCGAACAGAAACAAACGCTTCGTCACGAACGTTTTGACGCCGCCCAAGAACTGATAGGCGAAAGACACATCGCCCGAACTTCCCGAGAGCGCCACGTTCCCGCTCTGAATCGACGTATTGTAGAGAAATCCCATCGACGTGCCTCCGCCAATCCCGATATAGGGCTGAATCGTCTCGCCTGGATAGCGCAGCATGAAATTGTACATCGTATTCACGGCAATCAAACTGCCCTGAGCCTGGGTGGTCCCGGAGCCGGACGCGATGCGCGGAGCCCGGACGCTGCCCCCAAGACCGAAGGCTTCAACTTCTCCGCCGAGAATCTTGTTTGTGAACCACGGATAGGCCTCGAATTTGATGCCGGCCCCGAACGTGCCACGGATATCCGTCTGCGAGATACTCACCCCCCCGACCGTCAGATCCTTATCCCGCGGAATAAACCCCATCACATGACCGCTCAAGTAGAGATCGACCTTCTTCTCGGGCCGCTTCTGAAGAGGCGGATCACCAGGCTCTTCAGCGTACGCGACATCCACACCCAACGTAACAAGAAGCACGAGCATGAGCCCCTGGAACACCAGATTCATCATGGGTTATACCTCCAACCGATGATATTGAGATCGATGGGCTGGGAAATACTCACCTTCAAATACCGATCGGATTTGTTGAATCGGCGAAAAGACCGCCACCGCAGGCTATACCTATCATGGCGAGTAAAGAATGCGGGAGCACCATCAATGCCGACGCCGCTCCCGCATTCTTGCGATTACTTCGGAGCGACTCCCGTCCCCTGCACTTTGAAGACAAACCCGTCGCCGACCGGAGTCCAGAACCACCGTTCGGAAATCGAGACATCGGTAAGACGCGTGCCGCCAGATTTTGCCAGGGCCGTATTGAGTGCCGATTGGAACCGGTCATTCTGATTGATTGGAATAAACCCGAACAGCATAAACCCGCCGCTGTGGCCTTCAGATATCCCCGTTGACCTCTCATTGGCGCCAATTGGCTCGGACGGCATCCGTAGTTGCGTGGAATGGCACGCTGCATTGGTCAGCACGAGAAGCATGCCAAGCAGAAAGAACCCTCGTTTCATAGAAGCCTCCTCGTTGAGCAAAAAACTTGCAAGTTGCTATTTGTTTGCGACGGCTGTTCCTTCAACTTTGAATATAAATCCGTTCAGAACCCCCGCCCAAAACCATTGCTCGGAAATGACGACATCCGTCAGTCTATTTCCGCCACCATTTTGCACTGCTTCCAGGTAGGCATTCTCAAAACGGCCGTTTTGCATGATGGGGATATACCCAAAGAGCATGATTCCCACCGCCGATCCCTCCGTGTGGCCCAACGCTTTCTCGCTTCCTCCTACCGCAGCAGTAGGAAGCTTGACCTGAGATGACACGCAGGCGGTGGCAGAAAAAAGAAGCAGCGCGCCCAGTACCATGGAACCAACTCTCATGGATGCCTCCTTGTGAATAGTGACTTCGCTCTACAAACCACTAGGAATACTGTTGTGCGGGCGGGATGCTAACACGGCGGGAAAGAAGGAGCAATGATCCAGGAGTCGCACAGCCGGTCTTTCTCAAACGCATTCCCTTCACTGCCCTTCAGAACTAGCCAACGTCAAGCCTCTTGGGTATACTCCGCGCCGACGTCTCAGTAACCGAAGGAGTTCTCTCTTGGGCCACTCAATTGCCGTTGAAACTGCGCCAGCTCTGCTCACCTGCGATGTGCTGGTGGTCGGAGGCGGGCCGGCCGGCTCCACCATCTCCGCCCTGCTGGCAGAACAGGGCTGGAATGTGCACATTCTGGAGAAAGACCCCCACCCGCGGTTTCACATCGGCGAGTCGCTGTTGCCCCAATCTCTCCCCGTGCTGAAGCGATTGGGAGTGCTTGAGGAGGTCGAAAAGATCGGCATTATCAAGTACGGCGCCGAGATGATTTCCCATCGCTATGGCCGGTCACAGATGTTCTATTTCGCCAAAGCCTTCGACGAATCCCAACCCTATGCGTTCGAAGTGAAACGGTCCGAGTTCGATGCCATTCTCTTGAAGAACGCGATCGCCAAAGGCGTCACGGTCCACGAAGGGGTCAAAGCCCAGCGAGTCGAATTTCGCCCCGGCCAGCATTCGCTGGTTCACACAGAGAATCGCGAAGGCCGGCCACGAACCTGGGACGCGAAGTTTGTCGTCGATGCCAGCGGCCGGGACACCTTTCTCTCGAACCAGCTCGGCGGCAAACGCCGAAGCCAGCAACATAGCAGTGCGGCGATCTTCGGCCATTTCGAAGGAGTTGGCCGTCTCCCCGGCAAAGATGAAGGCAACATTACCGCGGGCTGGTTGAACGACGGCTGGTGCTGGCTGATTCCGTTCAAGGACGGGACCACGAGCGTCGGCGTCGTCTGCCATCCGGACTACATCAAATCGAGGACCGTCCCGCTCGATCAATTTCTGCTGGATACCCTGCGCCAATCGCCGCCGATCGCCGCGCGGATGGAACGGGCCAAACCCCTGACCCAAACCTATGCCGCCGCAAACTTTTCCTACCGGCGCGATACCATGTCGGGCGACGGTTATCTGATGATCGGTGATGCATTCGCTTTCATCGACCCGGTCTTCTCCAGCGGCGTCCATTTGGCCCTGAACAGCGGCACGCGGGGCGCCAAAGTCGTCGATGCCTACCTTCGCAAGTCTCCGGAATATGGGGTGCAACTCCAGGAATTCGAGCAGATGGTCCGCCAAGGCATCAAGACCTTTTCCTGGTTTATCCACCGCTTCAATCAGCCGGCGTTTCAGGAACTCTTCGTCTCCACCAATCGCCCTCCCAAAATGGAGCGGGCAGTGCTCTCCTTGCTGGCCGGAGACGTGTTCGCTCAATCGCAAGCGCGCCTCCCGCTTTTCCTGTTTAAAGTTGTCTACTACATCGTTTTCGTATTGAATTGGAAAGAAAATTGGGCCGTGGCCCGCCGCCGCAAGCAGGGTACGAGAACGACCGTGACCGAAATCAACGATTACGCCGTGAACCAGGCTAACGCGCCGAATTAGCCATCGGGACACCGACATGAGACAGCGCCACGCCCTGCCAATACATCGATCGAACCCGCCGGTGCTCGAAGCTGCCGGCCATCTGCGGGTGGACTACGTCGAAGCCGCCGCGCTCTCTTCTTGGCTGGCGGCCTGCGCTGACCACCCCCTCGCCATCGTCTCGTTTGGCGCACCGGTTTCCTCCTCGGTCTCCTGTCCGGTCATCACGCTGGACCTTCCGCAATTGGACGGTCGTTCATATCTGGAGGTATGGACCAGCGACCGACCGGCGACCATGCACCGTGCGCATGAATTCTCCGCCGCCACGAGCGGCGAGATCCTTGCCGGCACGCTGCAACTAGAAGAGGAACCGGGCACAGAATTACAGGGGATGACGGAGCGGGCGTACCGGCGTCTCCTCCAGCACATCCAGGAGTTAGGCTACCCCTATCTCTGGCGCGTCTGGAATTTTTTCCCCGGCATCAACGATGACGAGCACGGCCTGGAGCGCTATCGCCAGTTTTGCGTCGGACGCTATCAGGCACTGGCCGGCACGCTGCAAGGCTTCCCCGGCTCACTGCCCGCCGGAACGGCCGTCGGGACCCGATCAGGTCCGCTCCAGCTCTATGTGCTCGCAGGCGCCCATCCAGCCACCCACCTGGGAAACCCCCGCCAGATCCATGCGTATGAGTACCCGGAACACTACGGCCCCTGCAGCCCGTCGTTTGCCCGCGCCACGCGGCTTCAATCGGATGGCCACGCGCAGCTCTTCATCTCCGGAACCGCCAGCGTGGTGGGGCACGAGAGCCGCCATACCGGCCTCCCTGACACTCAGACGCTGGAAACCGTCAACAATCTGCGCGCCCTGATCGATCATGCGAATGACTTGCCGGGAACCGCGCGCCATCCACAGCCGTCACGCGGCCGGTACAAAGTCTACGTCCGACAGCCGGAGCATCTTGCGGCGATCCAGCAGGCCCTCGACATTCCTCTGTTTGCCTCAAGCCAGATCGTCTATCTCCAGGGCGATCTCTGCAGGAAGGAGTTGCTGGTTGAAATCGAGGGAGTGGTCACAACCGACTGACCAACGCCCATGCGTCCATACCACGCTTCACAGCATGACTCCCGAACACTCGTCGCATCCCGGAAGGGTCTGTAATGGGCTGGACTGAACGATCCCGGCAACCCGCCCTGCCGCTCAACGGACACGAGCTGGGACGGCCCGTAAAATCAGGCAAACAGTTTTACTTCACGATCGATTGCGACTGGGTGCCCGGTTCGCATGTCGGATTGGCCTCGCTGCTGGAGCGTTGCGATCGCTTCCGCATCAAAGCGACGATCTTCTTTGCCGGCAGATTTGCCGAAGCCTATCCGGATCTCGTCCGCGAGTGCCTGCACCGCGGACACCAGCTCGGCACCCACGGCTGGGCGCACGGGGGGCTGGAAGAGGATGAAGACTTCCGAGTTGCGCCCTACGAGCAACAGCGGCAATGGATCCGGCGGGCAACGGATGCCGTGGAGAAGGCGTCCGGCGTCCGGCCGGTCGTGTTCCGGGCGCCCAATCTCTGGATCAGCGAAACGACGCTGCGGGTCCTCGAGGAAGAAGGCTACCACTATGACTCTTCCGTTCCGGCCCGGCGCTTCGACATGGGAATCGGCCGCGTCCACTACGTCAAATACTTCGGGGCTCCGCGAGACCCCTACCGCCCATCACGGAGCAATCTGAATCACCCAGGCGAAAGCAGCATTGTAGAGGTCCCTCCGTCATCCTGCTTGTTCCCGATTAACCTGGCTACTCTGCGCACGGTCGGCCTCAACAAATTTCAGCGCATGATCCAATGGATCGGACAGCGCTCGCGCCATCTCGTCTTCTACTGCCATCCGAGCGAGTTCGTGCTGGCCGCTCATCAGGAATTCCCGCAGTCCATGTCAAAGTGGAATCAGAAGGGAATGAGCCCGGACAATCTGACGCTGGTCGATGACTTACTCACTCATATTGACGAGGTGGGCTACGTCACAACCCGAATGACCGATACCGCGACGCGGCAGCTTGACTTGATGCCGCCGGTCATATTAAGAGCAAGAGGGCTTCAATCTGATCCTATCTATCGAGAGGAGGGACAACGATGAATCGAATCCTATCCGCGTTCGCCGTGGCATGCCTCATGATCGTCATGGTTGCCGGTTGTCGAGGGGCTGGCCAGATCTACAACATCAAAGAAGCGCCCGTGGCCACCGCGACGGGAAAAGAACTCACGATGGACCAGGTCCAAAAGGCCATCGTTGAAGCCGGGCTGGGTCTCAAGTGGATCATGGCTCCCGACAAGCCGGGGCACATCCTCGGCACGCAGAACGCCCGCAGTCATACGGCCGTGGTAGACATCGCCTACACGACCAAATCCTACAGCATTACCTACAAGGACAGCGTCAATCTCAACTACAACGCGGATAAGCAGACTATCCATCAGGCCTACCAAGGCTGGATCACCAACCTCGATAATGCCATCAAGGGTCGGTTGATGGCGGCCGGATCCCAATAGTTCTGTTTCTGAACCGATGAGGTCCGGGCTCAACCCGGGCCTCGATTTTCCTTCATCCGCTTCTTTTTTCCCCGGCCCCTATTGTTCCCGACCCGATTGGCGATACCTTTTGTGTGTTCGTTTAGACTGAAACAGCCCCGCGAAACACGCACCACAGCCCGCTCAGAGACAGTCCCCTTGAGAGGATCTTCCACGCCACCATCCTGGTGATTCTGACGATATCCAACACAGGACGGAAATGGCTGGGGCAGGGGCCGGATCGCGGCGCAACTGTAATTGAGATATTCCGGATAGCCATGGCCCGTCTGGCAGCCTCGATCAAAATCTCGCTTTCGAACACAAAGCTTCTCGACCGCTGATGAGGAACGTCGATCGCCCGAAGCAATGTGGCCGGATACAGGCGAAATCCGGACTGACTGTCTTCAATCGGCGCGCCCGCCGCCCAGCCGATCCAGAAATCAGCGATGCGGTTGGCCGCATAGCGCCAGAATGACGTCTTCCGCTGATCGCGGCGGCGCGCGCCGATGAGAAAGACCGTCGGGTCATCAGGCGACTGTCTGATGAACAAGGGAATTTCTTCCGGGGCGTGCTGCCCGTCGGCATCCAGCGTAATCACGCCGGTCGCGCCTCCCGCCAACGCCGATTCAAACCCCCGGCACAGACTTCCCGCTTTCCCGAGATTCTTCTCGTTTCTGAGCAGGGTTACATCGAGACCGGCCAGCACCCCGGCAGTGTCGTCCGTCGATCCATCATCCACCACGATGACGTGAGGGCATTGTTGCCTGGCACGCATGGCCACATCACGAATTGTATGGGCTTCGTTGTAGGCCGGGATCACAACCCAGTAGGATTGGGCGTTATCGTCTGTCGTGATCGGCGCTTGAACCTCCATGCAGTATCCCCTCAACCCATGACCTGCTACCCATCGCCATTTCTCACTTCCTCCCCTTTGTAAGGGGAGGCTAGAAGGGGTAGAGGCTCGTACCCACGCAGTACGCTTGCAGGCCACTCCCGCCTATGTGACATCGATGGCTTCTACCTCCCCTTCCCCTCCTTACAAAGGAGGGGTGAAGAGGGGTCACGCCATGCCCCCGTTGATGCCAATGACCTGACCGGTGATGTATCCCGCTTGATCGGAAATGAGGAACGAGACGAGCGCCGCGACTTCTTCCGGCGTACCAACTCGCTTCATTGGAACCATCGCCTCGACCTGCTCCGGCTTGAATGACTGTCGCGTCGATGACGACTCGATCAAGCCGGGCGCAACAACGTTGACCGTGATGCCGCGCGACGCGAGTTCAATCGCCAGCGACTTGCTGGCTCCGTGCAGGCCGGCCTTCGCCGCCGCATAGTTCGTCTGCCCGCGATTCCCTGTCACGCCGGCCAGCGACGAAATCGAGACGATCCTTCCCCATCTGGTGCCGATCATCGGCAGCAATAACGGCTGGGTGACGTGGAAAAATCCGTTCAGCGACAGATCGACGACCGTCATCCACTGCGCGGCGGTCATCCCGGCCATCGGCGCATCGTCATGGATCCCTGCATTGTTGACGACCACTTGAATCGGCCCGTCAGCGAGCAGGCCTTGCAGGGCCTGACCCGTGGCAACCCCGTCGGCGATATCGAATGTCGCCACCGTGGCCGTTCCGCCGCCGGCCGTAATCTTGCCCGCAATCTGCCCGGCTGATTCGGCATGCCGGTGGGCATGCACGATGACTGCATAGCCGTCCGCAGCCAGCCGCTCGCAGATCGCGGCGCCGATTTCGCCGCTGCCTCCCGTGACCAATGCGCGTTTCTTCGCCATCACGATGCCGCCTTGATAAAGATCGACGCGCGCCCCTCAATGACGACTCGACGGTCGAGTGAAACGATGAAACGATACATATAGCTCTGATCCCCTTCTGCCAGCCGTGTGGCTTCCACGATGAGATCGGCTTCCGTGTCATCGAGCCGCTCGACGGCGAAAATAACATCTCGTACGCTGCCCACGTAACCGATCCGTCCTGCCGTCCGACAATCGCGATCGAGCAAGCCCACATGCACGCCCATCGCTTGGGCGGCATACTCCAGCCCGACCGACACGGAGAGGCGGCCACGGTAGCGGAGCGGATGGGCCGGATCCCGATGCGTCGCCGTCCGGCAGCGGATCGTCGTGTCATCCCAAGCCTCCACCGCATCGAGCAGGCGCATAGCCCCTCCATGCGGAAGCAGCCGGTCGATCTCGTCTTTCATCAGCGCAGGCAGGGCGCAACCTCTACGACCAACCGTTGATCGTCCAACAGGTTCAGATTGATCGTGTGGCGGCGGCCCGTGGCCAGCGCATGAAGCAGCGGCAACAGCCGGGCAGCCGGATTATCAAGCCTGAGCCGTTCAACATCTCCGTCGGATAGACGGCTCACCTCACGACCGGCAGCGGCCGTCAACGTCACGTCGGCAGTCGCGAGCGCCCCCTCGATCGAAGGGGTTACCACCAAGGCTGCGGCAAAGGCCGATGCGATCGGCCTGGCACCATTGAGCGGCGCCGGAGCCGGCAGGTCATAGGCGACAAAGAGGACCGGACACTCTTCAACACAGGCATAGGTCACCGCTTCCAACAGACCTGCCGCGCAGGAGTCGTCGTAACAGGACAGCGCGGTCGAGGACTGTTGGCAACTCGTCGCAATCCCCCAGTAGCCCGCTGCCGTATTGTGCACCGACTGATGAAACAGCGTCGGCGACACCACCCGCTCAGCAGTCGCCAGCGCCCGACAGAGCTTATCGAGGACATCCATTTCACCGCCGGATGACGCAAAGACCGTTGCAACATCACGCGGGTCGAGACCGGATTGGGCGATGGCTTCCTGCGCCACCTGCACAGCCCACCGGACACAATCGCTGCTTCTTCGCCGCTCATTCGCCGGCAGGAGCGCCGCATCCGGATCCGGCACGGTCGAAGGATCGAACGGCCTGGTGCCAGCCAATACGTCACGCCCGGCCGGCCAGCCGTCGAGGCCGGCCGCGAGCAGTCCGACGCCGAGAATCCCCACCCGCATCACAACACTCCCAACACGAGACTGCAGTTATTGCCACCGAACCCGAAGATATTGCTCACCACGCGCTCGATCGGCCGCTCCTCGTTCTCGCGAAGAATGCGGCTGCGCAACGCGGGATCGACCCGTTCGCAATTGAGCGTGCCGGGAATGAATCCCTGCTTCAAACACAGAGTGGCGATCAACGCTTCCGTAATCCCCGCCGCCCCTAACGTGTGTCCCGTCCAGCCTTTCGTCGAACTACAGGCCGGCCCATCACCAAAAATTGAATAGACCGCTTTGTCCTCCACTGAATCGTTGGCCCTGGTCGCGGTGCCATGCAGATTGATGTAGTCGATGTCGGATGGTTGCAAGCCGGCCCGATCCAGCGACTGGCGAATGGCGCGAATCGCGCCGGCGCCTTCCGGATGAGGATGCGACATATGGTAGCCATCGGTGCTTTCACCATAGCCCAGCAGCGCGACGGCCCCCTTTCGGCCGACCCGCTCGCTCGATTCCAGCAATGCATAGCCCGCCGCTTCACCGAGCGAGAGTCCGTCACGATCTTCATCGCTCGGCCGGCAGGGACTGGCGGACAATAATTGCAGCGCAGAAAAGCCGTGCAACGTGGTATGGCAGAGGCTATCCACTCCCCCGACAATGGCCGCATCGCAAAGACCCGCCTGCAGCAAGCGCGCAGCCGCCGCAAACACTTTGGCGCTCGACGAACAGGCTGTCGAAATGACCATTGACGGCCCCTGCAGGCCCAGGCAGGCCCGCACGAAATGACCCAGCGAAAACATGTTGTGCGTGTATCGATACCGTGCGGTGTACCACTCTGGCAGCGCACCCGTCTGAGGATCGCGATTCCGATAGGCCTGTTCCGTCTCCAGAATGCCGGAGGTGCTGGTGCCCATGACCACCGCGATCCGATCGGCACCGTAGCGTTGCTTCGCTTCCGCCACCGCGACCATGAATCCGTCCTGTTGCAGACCCAGCCAAGCCAGTCGATTGTTCCGGCAATCGAATCGTTCCAGGTCATGACCAAGTGAAAAATCTTCCAACCCCGCAACGCGACCGATGTAGGTTTTGAGCAGCGCATCTTCGAAATCGCAGGGCTTCAGTCCGGACCGGCGCTCGCGCAGAGCCTGAGACACGGCGCCGACACCGCGCCCATTCGCCGTGACCAGCGTATAGGCTGACAGAGTCAGGGGCGTCATCGGTCGCTTACGCATCCGCGGCAGGCTCCTTCTCCGCCATCATGCCGGCAAACAGCAAGCAGCAGAACGAACCGGCTGCGGCCGTCATCCCGATGGCGTGCAACACGGGAATCGCCGAACAGGCCAGGACTCCGAAAACAAGGATCGTCGTCGTGCTACAAACCAGCAAGCCATACAGCGTTCGCGCGCGTTCATCGCCCGCACCGTCCGGCCGGTTGAAAAAGAGCGCATAGTCGAGTCCCAGCCCGATGACCAGCAGGAAGGTCGCGACGTGAAAGAGCGAGAGCGATTCACCCGCTGCGTTCATAAGGGCCGCGACCACCACCAGCGCGCTCAGCATGGGCAGCAGAACCGGCCATAACACCTTGATCGACTTCAGCCCGACGGCCAGCACAGCGGCAATCACCAGCATGCCCCAGAGGACGATCGCCACGGTTCGGTCGCGATAGGCCGTCATCAAACGATTGGACTCGTCTTTGAGATCCACGTACCCGACACCGGGGGTCTGCCACCCGGCCACGGCTTCGCCGAGACGCGGCCGATCCGTCACACCCCGGAGCGGCGCCACCGCGATCCATTGCCCTTGTTGCTCAAACAGCAATGCGGTCAGTTTTATGCCCAGCGCCGTTCCCTGGAAGGTGTCACGCTCAAGCCGCGGTTGCGTCCGCGCGGCTTCAACCGCGGCAAGAAACGGCGCGAAGAGACCGGGTGCGAACGGCAACCCGGCCGACGCAATCTGGAGATTGTGCTCCAGCACGCTCCGCTCCGGGAGGGCTTGCTGATTGGCTTGTTGACTGCGGCGGCTCGGGAGATAGCTGGACACCAGGTCGTAGCCGGCCACCATCCCACTAATTCGCAGTTGTTCCAATTGCGACATCACGGCTTCACCACGTTGCAGCACATCCTCGGCCGTCTGTCCTTCAATGACGAGCAAATCGCGAACGTCCGGCGCCCCCAACTCCTGGCGGAGCCGGAGATCCAATCGCTTTCTAGCTTCCGACACCGGACTCAGACTCGCGAGATCCGTTTGCCAGAGAGGCGTATCAGACCACAATAGTACGAATGTCGCAAGAACGACCGCTGACGGTACCAGCAGCTTGACCCGGGTGAGCCGCGCCAGCGCCGGCACGATCCCTCGCGGCACCTCCCGGGGAACAAACGCCTGCGGCACACAGACCGGCAGCATATACCGGGTGACCAGGGCTGCCGTGACGAGCCCGACCACCGCAAAGAGGCCCAGCTGGGCCAGCGCCGGAAATCCGGCGAGCAACAGCGAAGAAAACCCGATCACGGTTGTAAGCACACCGAGTCGCATGGTTGGCCAGATGGCCCGGATCACCGTCGGAGCCGAGCCTCGCACATTCAGGTGACTGAACAGGTGGATCGGATAATCGTCGACAATCCCCAGCAGGGCGATACCGAACCCGAGCGTGATGCCGTGGATAAATCCGAACCAGCCATTGACGGCCAGCATGCCGGCCACGATGCCGGTCGAGAGCGGAATCAGACTCAGCAGGACCAGCGTGACCGACCGATAGCTCGCAAACAGAAACAGCAACACCAGCGTCGAGGCCGCCGTCGAGAGCCACCAGACCTCGGCTTCGATGGTGTGCTTGATCTCCACGGCAAAGACCCCGGGGCCGCTCATCAGTAACCGGAGCGACGCGGGCCGGCCGGGCCATGCCTCGAACGCCTTACGGATATCCTGCTGAATCGTCGCCTGGGCGTCGGCATCGAATCCCGCCGCCGTGGTTTGTGCCACGAGGAGCGCCTGTGAGCGGTCTCCCGACATCCAGACCCCTCGATATTTTTCCGCCCCCTCATGACTCGACCAGCTTTTCAGAATTCCCAGAAGTTCCCCCGTCGGATCGCCGGGAATCGTCTCTTTGATCAGCGACGCCAGGGGGGAGCGAAGATCGTCCAGCCGCTGCTCCAGCGCAAGGCGAAGCGCATCGGCCGAGAACGCGTCCGGACCGATGTGCCGGCTCAGGAGATATCTGGACCGGAACAGCAGCTCGTGATCTTGTTTCGCCAACACATGGGCGCCGTTCCCGACCACGTCGAAATGTCCGGTCGCGCGCAGCCGCGGGCCGAATTCCCGGCTGGCCTGCGCCAGCACCTCCGGTTCTCCGCCTTCGATGGCCAGCAACAGAATCCGGCCGGCCATCCCGGTTCGCACTTGCGTGAGCAACAACCGCTGGGTCGCCGTCGTGCCTTCGGGCAGCAGATCGGCCAGTTCGCTATGCACCGACACCCTGGCGGTCACCAGCCACAGTCCGCAGGCCATCGCCACAGTCCAGAGGACGACCACTCCGAACCGCCGCATCATCGGGCCGCTCCATTGGAAGTGCGAGGCAGCAGCGTCATCACCGACCGGTCTCCGTCCGGCGAGCGAATGGCAATCGTGGCGACGCGGCCCTCCGAGCCGGTAAAAAGAATGTACTCCACCATCGACTGTCCCGCTTTCTCACGAGGACGCAACAGGAGCGTCCACTGACGGCGGGTGCCCTCCAGGGTCGGCTCGTACACCTTCTGAAGCTGCGCGGCATCGCCGGTAAAGCTGGCGCGGAAGGCGTCGACAAAACTGCGGAGCGCGGGATAGTCGTCGAGCGAGATGGTCCGCTTGATCCCTTTCCGCTCGCTCTCAAATAAGACCCGGTCTCCGTCAATCACGTACCGCTCGCGAAAGGGATCGCTGATGGCTTTCTCCATCGTCGCCGGCGGAGTGAATCGCAACAGGCCTTTCACGATTAATGGTTCGGTCAATAATGACGAGTAGGTGGCTTCTTCAAACGCCATGGAGGGCTCGCGCTGTTCCTTGAGCAGCGCCACCAGCACATCGACCGTCCATGGCACAGCAGACATATCGACCGCTGCCAGGGCCACGCTGCCGAGCAGGAGCAAGAACCCAATGCCGGGGATCGCTTTACGAAGAGGCCTGCCAAAAGTCATAGAAGTTAAACCAATTGTCCGGGGCTTCCCGGCTGTAATAGGCCAGCCGATCGGCATAGCGTTGCGTCCATCCTCGCACATCCGCCTGCCGCTGTTCAGGAGACAACTGGATGGATTCACTCAGCAGCTCCAAATGAATGTCGTACCGGTTCCCTCCCCGGTAGAGTCCGAAAAACAGGACCACCGGCGCGCGCACGACATGCGCCAGTCTCACGGACCCGCTCGGAAATGCCGCCTCCTCGCCGAGGAACTCACAGCGCACCGATTGATCGTCCGCCATCAACCGATCGCCCATGATGCCGACGACCCCGCCATGAGCCAGGCATTCCTGGACTTGCAGCATCGTCTCCACCCCGCCGACTTGAATCACCGTCTCAGCGACGGCGGGATTGAGCTCCTGGATCAGGGCACGAATCAAGGGAGCATTCTGCTCGTCCATCAATACCTTCACGGCAATCGGTTTGCGCGACAACCCGACCGCTCTCACAATCTCGAAGCTGCCGAGATGCGACCCGAGCAGGAGACAGCCTGATCCTTTCGCCAAGACCCCGTCGAGGACATCAAGCCCATGAATGCGGATATCGAACAGATCGAACCGGCCCCGCAGACAATACACCCGGTCGAGAAGGGTCGAAGCAAACGAACGATAGTGCCGGAACAGCGTCAGCCAGCCTGGTGCATGCCCCTGAAGATGTGCATAGTACCGGCGAAGGGCCCGGTTCGCCTGTTGCGAAGCACAGAGGTAGTACAAACAAATCGGATAGAGCAACGCCCGAGCCATCGGTCTTCCCAGGATCTGTGCGACCCAGGCCATGAGGCGGATCGTCAGACGGCTGCCGCGCTCCTGCTGCTGTTTCCAGGCGAGGCTCATCGCGTAATCGTCCGGCTCTCTCCGGGGAGTCGATACCGGATCGACCCGGCGGCCACTATCCGCTGATCGACCCGGCAGGTAAAGGCCACGGTATCGGAGTCCTCCTGCGTGATTTCGATCGTCAGCCGTTCACCCGGCAACAGCGGAGACGACAGTTTGATCGAGGGCAGCCCTGTGACGACCAGAGTTTGCCCCAAGCATTCCCGCAGCGTCTCGATGACTTCGTCCATCACCAGCACGCCGGGCACGACCGGATGGCCGGGAAAGTGACCGGGCAGAGCCGGATGATCCGGACTGATCGAGACGACACGCTCATGCGTCATGCGGCAACCCTTTGGCATGCTGTTCAGCGAGCTGCAGTAAGGCCTCGCGCGGCAACTTCCCCGTATCGTTGCGGGGCAATCGCGGCACGAGCAGTAGCGGACGGGGAAGAAACACGGGATCGATGCGCCGGCGCAAGGCTTGCTGAATCTCTTCCGCGGTTTTCCCCGGCGCGACGACACAGGCGAGCAGCCTGGTCACGAGCTCCGCTCCTTCATCGGGCAGGAAAAAGACACCGTCCTGCACCCCCTCGATCTCCAGCAGTTTCTGATTCAGATCACCGAGCGAGACCCGATGGCCCGCGATATTGATCTGATCGGCTTCCCTGCCATGCACGACGAACTGACCGTCTGCATCGACGGTGATGCGGTCCGGCACGCGGACGGGAGCCGGAAGATAGTCGGCCTGGACCATCCACACCGTTTGATCCTGCACGAGACGCACCGCGTCCAACGGCCGCCAGCGGTCGCCCGCAACTGTCCGCCGCTCAGCCACGCTGCCCGCTTCGGCAAATCCGAAGATTTCATGCACCTCGGTCTGAAAATGTCGTTCCGCTTCCTGCGCCAGACTTCGCGAAAGCGGCGCGGTTGCGGAGAGAATCAATCCGACAGGCGGCACGCGCACGCCTTCAACCACACAGGCCCGGAGGTGCAACGGGGTCGTCACAAGAATGCGCTTCCCCTTCACTTCGGCCAGGGCGTCACGGATGTCGGCCGGAAACAGCGGTCGTCCGGCATGCATGACCAGCCCATGCATGATTGGCAACATCACCGAGGCCTCCAGCCCGAACATATGCTGATGCGGCACGGTTGCCACCACTGCCGCAGGCTCGCCGGCCTTCAGGCCCAGTCTGGCTCCCGTCGCCCGGGCGACAGCCGTCAACGCGCCCCATGTCTTCTTGTTCGGCATCGGTTGCCCAGTGCTGCCCGAGGTGAACGCGATCGCCGCAACGTGGTCGAGCGGGAAATGCGGAATCTTCTTCGGCCATCCTCCGATACTGCCATGCCGCCGCAGCGCTACAGATTCGATTCCCTCAACCGGCTCATCCTGATCGGTCAGGCAATAACTCTCACGATAGTCGCCGGCAATCCGGCGCAGGGTGTGAGGCGCCCGGCTCTGAGGCAGCAAGGTCAGCTGCCCCCGCAGCATCGCGGCCGCGAACCCGACGAGAAACTCATACCGGCTGGACAATAGATTGAGGACGGCTGAGCGATCAGGCAGCGAATCGGCCAGGCGGGAGACATCGGACAAGAATTGGCGGGCCGTGCGTGGACCATCGGTTTCCCAGGCCAACACCTCGTCCGGATTGTAGGGGCCAATTAGTGGAGCGTCTGGCATGGCACCGCATGATTCACTTCGTACGATTTTTCTCGATGGCGTTCGAGAGCGCGCGCAGGGATGAAAAGATCGCCTTGATCTCCGGATCGCTCGACTTGAGCTGATAGCCGTACGTTTGGGAAATGGCCAGCGAGAGTTCCAGGGCATCGATGGAGTCGAGTCCAAGGCCGTCGCCGAACAGCGCCGATTCCGGCTGGATCGTTGCCGGATCGATCTTCAACTTCAGCGTCTGGACGATCAATTGAGCAATGTCCTGTTCAAACGAAGATGCAGCTGAATCTGTCATGTATGGCTCTCAACTTTCACAGCCCGATAGTCCCGCAGGAATCCGTTGAAAAGCTCGTGTAACGAACAATCAGAAAATCCTACTTCGTCCAAAGCCCCCAGTATTGTCTCAGACGGCACACAGTATTCGGTGGTATCCCACCAGTATTCCATCAGCGTTTTCATGTCGCGGTTGCCGGTCGACGCAGCGAAGACGATGCCCATCACGGTCTTGATATAGAACCGGGACAGCGACAAGAGGAACGACGACCGGGGACGACAGATGTCCAGCAACAGCACAATCCCGCCGGGCTTTAAGACCCGCCGATATTCAGAAAATGCCGTCTTGAGATCGGAGACATGCCGGAGGGCGTATCCCATGCTCAGAAAATCGAAGGTCTGATCGGGAAACGGCAGCTGCTCTCCGATGCCCCGCACGAACTTCCGGCAGGGCCCCTTCTGAGCCTCCCGCAACATCCCGATGCTGGGATCGAGCCCGATCACCGAACCGGAAGGCCCGACGATCTCGCGAGCGCATTGCGAGACCAATCCGGGGCCACAGGCGACATCCAGCACCTGCATGCCGGCCTTGAGCCCGGCTTCACGAAGCGCCTTGGCCCGATACCACATACCGGATCCGAATCCGGTGGCTTTATCGATATTGCGATACTGATAGGCCGTGCGATTGAACAGCTCGTTCAAGAAGACTTGCCGTTCGGCGTCTTCGGCATAGTACCGGCGCAATGGCGGATGCGGTGCCACCGGCACCATCGGCACACGAGCAACGGACGGCTCACCCTGTGGCTCTATCGTGGATGTCATAACGGGCCTTCGGTCCCTCTACCGGGCATTCTTGTAGCAGGACTATTTCGGACGGGCAAGAGGGAGACTACCGCCCGCGTCAAAAGAAGGCTTGAATCGATAGCACCACGTCGTTATCCCGGTCCCGGTGGTTATACTCGACACGCACCGCCCAATCCTGACTCAGGGTGTAGCGTGATCCGACAAACCAGCGGATATCCTCCGACTTGTCGCCCAGGGCGTAGCGGAGATAGGACCCCGACAACATCAGCTTCCATCGATCGGTGAGATCGCTCAGCATGCCAATGGTGCCGCCGCCGCCGACCCGATGCCGTTCGTCGTAGGCCCGGCTGTAATTGGCCTCGGCTTCGGCAAACGCAAAGTAGACCTCGCGCTTCAGCAGCTGTGATTCAACCGCTCCCCCGATGCCGCCGCTCGCCACGCCATTGCTGCACAGCTGGCAACCGTGGTGCCGGATCGTGTTCATGCCGATATTCACTTTCCAGGAGGGAGCCCGCGAAAGCGCATCGATCGGCGATAGGGACGTAATGTTGATCAGTCCGAAACGTTCGACGCGCGCCTGCGACTGGTCGTGATAGTGACGAACTCCGACCGACACCAGCTCAATCTGCGCATCCGGAGTATAGCCGGGCTCGGGATCGAGCAGATCATGGTACGCACCACGAAAATTCACTTCCTCAAACGCTCTCTGGTTTCTCCACCCGGCTCCGACACCCAGCCGGCTGGTCCCGTGACCGAGGTCCGGCTGCTTGACGTATGGCAGAATGGGGAGATCCGACGGAGTGACCTTTATTTCGCTTCTGGCTCTGAGAATGCTCCGGTTTTTCTCGCGATACGGAGTTCCCTCTTCCCCGGCCCCCGCGCTGTGCTGCAGCAGGTAATCAGAGGCGGTTTCCAGGACGAACGCTTGTCGATCGAGTTGCAACGTTTGAAATCCATCCTCTTTCAAACCGGCGGGGTTTCTGATCAAGCGATCCAGCCATACTTGCTCCTCGCCGGTCATCGAGGCACGCTTTCGACGGACAAGCGTACTGCGTGAGGGTCTGGAAATCACCTCTCCGACAATACCCGATTCCCGCAACCGTCGAACCGTGTCGACCGGAATCGTGTAGGCCGGAAATGCATCCAGAAGATGGACGGACGGCTCAGCCGCCTCTATCAGGGACAGGATGTGGTAGGCACAGTTTTCACCGAAAAAATAATAATCGAAATAGGCGTTCCCCAATTCCCAGGTGTGCATCAAGAGGCGGGTCACCTGCCGCTCCGTCAGATTCAATCGATACTCCCAAATATCCCGATTGTCGATATCCCGATATTCCTGCACCTTTAAGTAATAGGGGATCGTCGAGAAATACCCGGGGTAGGCTCCGACGAGACCTTTATAGGCATACTCGATGCCCGCATCAGGCGGAAGCTGTGCCGCATAATTGATGGTGTACGCCAGGATTCGCGTCTGCGGAGTCTGATCTTTTCCATCCACGCGAAGAAACGTATGCCCGAACATGGAAGAGGGATTGTTCATGAATCCCGTCGGGAAAATCAGGCTGATGGCTTCGGCGTTGAATTCATCGAACCATTGTCTGAACCGCTCGCAGGACAATGGAGGCAGGCGTGTGTCGTCAAATTGAAGCCGCTCCTTTAGCCAGTGATAACGGGCCACGAACGCACATTGCGCAGGCTGTTTGGAACGGCCGACATGGTCGTCTGAAAAGAACTGGCTTAATGTGGCAGCTAATTCTGCCTGCGGATTGGTCTTCCCTTGAGGGTCCAGGAAAAACCCCGGATCGTCTTGCATACTTTCCACGCCACCGAGCCATGTCCGACGGTAATGAAGCAGCACTTGCCACTCGCGTTCGTCTGCAAGGCGCAGAGCTGCCGCGCGACTCTGCAATTCCTTCACGTAAGATTGCTCAGCGAGAGGACCGCTGATTCCCTGGGACGGAAGGAGACAGGAGAGAAGGAGAAGAAGAAGAAGAAATACCGGAAGAGTTCTTAAAACACCGTGGGGTCCCAGTTGTTGCAACCAGAACCCCACGGGGACAACAACTACTTAACTGACACTTTAGCGAGCATCGGATGCGTGGCCACTGCTTCATTCAGCGCCTTCACGAGCGCGACAGGAGAGGTCTCCCCGGCCGCCATGAGCGAGGCATACTTCTCTTGCGTCATCGCGAAGAATGCCGGCTGCTGCGCCGCCGGAATCCCCATCAACGTCGCCAAGGAAGCCAGGTGCTCACCTTGTCCCTGAGCCATATCCTGCGCCAGATTGTCGAAGTTCAGCGCGGCGAAGACATTGACCTTCTCCTGCGCCCAGAATTTTCCGTCGTTGGTGCAGCCTGACGTTCCGCTGCTGATGCCGAATGTCTGGTTGCCCATCAGCCCGTTCGTCGTTGCTTCCATCGTCTGCACACCGATGGTCTTCTGGTTCGGATAGTTCTGCCAAGCCAGCTTGCCCAGACCGCAGCCCGGTCCCGTGTCCGGATTAGCCGCCATGGCCAGTCCACCCTGCATGGCCATGAACACTCCAACGACTGCGAGCATAATCACTTTTTTCATACGCCCTCCTCCATGTAATGATGGTGAGTACCGTGCACGATAAAAACTCTTTTGATTATAATCCAACTGACGCCCAGTGCCACATGTTTTTTCCGCCGGTCATTTCATCTGAGAAGAGCAGCGCCAACCGTCCTCCGCCCGCCTCTGGTGATAGCCGGCAATTCGGCACAGCTCCATTATGCCCCTTCACTTGCTTGCTAAAAGCTCCAACCCAGTCCAGCAAGCACGTAGTTCGCGTGATAGTCGAGCGAGAGGCCCTTCCAATGAAAATCGGTTGCCAGATATTTATACTCGGCAAACAGAAAAGTCTTTTTACCCACATCCCACTGAACCCCTCCCAGAAACTGATAGGCAAAACCAAGTGTCGAGTCGAATTCTCGATTGGTGCGCCCGAGCAAATTAGCGCCGTGTAAAATCCCACTCGAATAGCCAACACCGACACCACCATAGGGACGGATCTCGCCCGACGGTTGTCTCAGCACGAGATTGTACATGCTATTC
>JBEBHO010000229.1:0-1728 GCA_040081095.1 Nitrospira sp. | reverse complement strand
CCCAGAATCACCATCAGCGTGAGATTGGAAAAAAGCAACGCATACCCCGCGATAAACATCAGTCCAATCCCATACCCCGCCAGCCGCCCCATATTGAGCAGCTTGATGACGGTATAGGACCAACAGAGCAGCCCCCCCATATAAATGGCGAACGGCAGATAGAAGGTATAGCCCATGCCGAACTGGAAAATCCACCCGATCCCCTGGGAAGCTTGCCGCACCCCGGATGCCAAGCCTGGATCATACAAACCGAGGAGATAATCGGTAAAAATGAGAGTCGTGAAGATCGTCCCGGTCGTCGCCCAGAACCAGATCGCCCGATTGCGCTGCACGCGGTTCTTCGTCCTGAGCGACAACCCCTGGCCGTAGGCCACAAAGGTCAGAAAACTCGCCAATACCATCAAGGCTTCGCCGATTCGATGGGCCTCATAGACGAACGGCGGCGCCGCGACGGTGTTGGCCACACTGTAGGCGGTCGACAGGATTTGGTAATAGAGCCATCCGGAAATACCAAAGAAAAATGTGACTCCCAGCACCTGGTGCGACCGTTGCGGTTGCGTGGAGACATACTCGAACATGAACAACGCCAAAGCCAGAAAGGCGATAACGTTATAGATCAATGACCCGACCATCCCGGAAGGTACCACCAAAAAGGCCGCGGTCAGGAGCAGTAGCAACACCACACAGCTCATCGCTACCTTGGCCATCCGGCTCACCTCCTGGCCGGCGCTTCGATTGACCATCGTCACACCCAGCGCGAGGAACAAGAGAATCGCCACAATGTTGAGGAGCCAGGTGCCGATCTCCGTAAGCGTCGTGAAGGTCGGGGTGATCCACGGATGCGCCACAGCCATCTTGCTCAGGTGCATCCCCAATCTCGAGACCAGGCGATAGAGCACCAGCTCAAGAAACGAGGTCAACAGTACGAGCTTGATCGTATATTCGAACATCGGACCGTAATCGCTGATCCGGCCTGCAATCCGATCACTCATCGTTGTGGTCTTCATACCCCTCGTACGCTCCCACTAGCAAGGGCCTGATTATAGCTGGCACAAAAAAACAGGGTCAATGCCGGGCCGCCACCATCGTCCGAGGATGCTAGGACGCACTGATCGGCTGGGGCGCCTGGCCGGCCTGGGCCTTTTCATGGGCAATGTAGAGCAATCCATCCGCCATCGAGTAGTTGAACGGCAACTCACAAACCACTTCACTCACCCGTTCATAGACATGCTGATAGAGCTTTTCCGACTCGTCCGGCGTCATCCCCTCCTGCACCTCATAAAAGAAGCCCAGGCTCAGATCCTCTGCGGAGGGCCGCATGATTCTCCGTATCCCATACCCCCCTGGATCACTCATGATCGGGGCTTCCTTTTCAAGGTCAAACAGGCAGGGCTGGCAGGAGAATCCGAACGACTCGTGCAGCTTCTTGTTCTCCACGATGAAGTTCATCGTTTCCAGGGCTTCTTCTTCCTTCTCCGTAGGGAAGCCGACGATAATGTAGCAGTGGACCGCAATTCCCAAGTCCACACAGTCGTCGGCAATCCGCCGGACCCACTCCTGCTTGATGCCCTTCTTCATGAAATCCATGATGCGCTGATTGAAGGATTCCAATCCGAATACAATCTTGAGACAACCGGCATCCCGCATGGACGTCAGGAGTTCGCGGGAGAGGTTCTTCTCAAACCGCATTTCGCAGGTCCACTTGATGTCCAGCTTCTGCTCCGTCAT
>JBEBHO010000122.1:0-6733 GCA_040081095.1 Nitrospira sp. | reverse complement strand
TAGTAGGTATCCACCATGACACCCATTTCTTTCAGCATCGGCGTCGGAAGTGTGCCGCCGGCGCAGATGATGACCGCGTCATTCTTCAATACGAGAGATTGCCCGTTATGATCGAGGGTGACCGTGTCTTTGCAGATCTCTTTGACATTTGCATTCACCAACACCGTCAGCTTCTTTTCTGCCACACACTGTTTTAACTGCTGGCGATTCTTGTCCTTGGGACGGGTAAATATTTCATCGCCACGGCAGGAGATCGTGACGGTCGTCCCCTTCTCTGAAGCAATCGCCAACGCGGCTTCCGCGGCGCTGTCGCCGCCACCGACTACAAGGACATGCTGCCCGCGATACTGTTCCGCATCGATGAGCCGATAGACCACTTTGGACTGCTCTTCCCCCGGCACACCCAGTTTTCTGGGAGACCCGCGCCGGCCGATCGCGAGCAGCACATTTCTGGTCTTGTAACTCTGCTTCGATGTTTTGACGAGAAATCCGTTCCCGGACTTGCTGACTCCCTCCATCCGCTCCGAGAAGCTGATTTTCAGCCCGGTCTTGCGAATCGCTCCATTCCAAAACTCCAGCAGCTCTTCCTTGCTGATTTCGTACCGATCAAACTTTCCGATAATCGGCAGATTCATCGGGGCGGTCATCGCCAACTTCCTGCGAGGAAAATGATAAACCGAGCCGCCGAGTCCGTCTTCCTGCTCAATCGTGACGCTTCGAAGACCATGCTCTTTTGCCGCCAGCGAGGCCGAGAGCCCGGCGGGTCCTGAGCCAACGATCACCACATCCAGCTGGTCGCCGGTGCCCTTGTTTTTTCGAATGGACGCGATGGCCCTCGCTCCCTGATCGACGCCCTTGCGGATAAGCCCCATTCCACCCAGCTCGCCGGCAATGTAGATCCCTGAGACATTCGTTTCGAACGTCGGTTTCAGCTGTGGGATATCGATCCCGCGCTTCTCGGTCCCGAATACCAACGAAATCGCTTCAACAGGGCAGGCTGCCTCGCAAGCCCCATGGCCGATACAGTGGTCGGGTTGAACGAGTACCGCCTTTCTCCCTACAAGCCCCAACGCATGTTCAGGACAGGCTTTGACGCAGGCCCCTGAGCCAATGCATTTATTGGTATCGATGACGGGATGCAAGGTGAGCGGCTCAGGGATTCCGGACTTCTTGGTTTCTTCAAGACGGCTGCGGTGGTGGATCTCTGTTTTCCGGTGGCGGCGCAGATAAAACAGCAGCGCCACGAGGAGCGGCAAGAGATAGAGCCATGCGGGTGACGAAAAGGACATCGGCAAACCTCCGCCCTAGGGAATCTCTCGATCGATCACAACCGTGACCTTGTTGGCTCCCGGTTTCATCGGCTCGCTGACGCCCTGAAGATCGCCGCTTTTCGGCATGGCTTCGCCGGACTTGGACAGACGCGCGACGATGACGACCGTTCCCACGTCGGACAGTTTTCGCGACGGCATGGGGCTGGTCGAATCATCGAGCTGAAACGTGAAGGGCAGATCTTTCTTGGTGGCACGTACGATCGACACAGGCATGGGCGGACCGTTCATCTCCCGGGCAAATACAAAGAGCGTATCGGTCGGCGATCCCTTCCCCGCAAGACCCGGCGCAATCGTCACCTGACCGCTGATTGCAACAGCCGGGCCGGCCGGCTTCTTCGGTGCCGGAGGCGTTGCAACCTGCGCCGCCTGGCGACCGCCCGCAAGTTCTCTCGCTTCGGCAATACCAGCCATGATTTCCTGGACTGCTTCTGGATCCGTCTCAGGGGGAAGATTGGTGCGCGCCTCTTCCCAGTATGCAGCGGCACGACCAAACTCTTTGTGATTGTAGGCGACCGTCCCGGCCAACATGAGGGCCTTAACGTTGCGGGGATCGGCTTTGAGGGCCTGCTGAATCAAGGATTCCGGTCTTCCCTCTAACTTCCGGCCGTTCAGCACGCCTAACGCATCGGCATAGTCAGCCAGCATTTGCGCGTCGTCGGGAATCAGTAGCATGGCCTTTTCATAGATCGGCACTGCCTCTTGATGACGCCCCAGCTCCACATACGCCCGAGCAAGCAAGGCCCATCCCACACCGTCGGTGGGATTCTGTTCGAGTTTAGCCTTCAGTCGTTCCGTCAATGCATCCAACCCACTCACCGACAGATGGTCTCCATCCCCGTTCCCGGAGGCGGCCGTCGCCGATGCGCCGGGATGCGTGATGGCCAAGGGGCTGCCGAGCTTGACGTACAACAAGACGCTGACTGCAGGGATAATCAGACCGAGCACGACAGCCACGGCCCTGCTATTCAGCTGATGCCCTGATCCGGCCACCGAAAGCTCTGCACTCCCCGTTTCTTCGAGCACACGACGATCCAACTCACGACGAGCAATCTGGTATTGCTCATCGGTCAACACGCCGTTCTTGTGATCCAGCGCCAACTCAACAAACTGCTGCCGATACACGGACAGCCGTTTCTCCTGTTCCCCCGCAGCGACAGCCTGCGTGCGACGCAACAACGGCCAGAGCAACAGCCCAAGGGTGACGATCACCAAACCGGAGGCCACAAGCCAGAATGTCACGATCATGGGTGTTTGGCTCCATCAGACAATAGCTGTTCCACTCGTTGATGGTCGGCTTCAGACACAATCACTTCAGGAAGCGCCTTCTGTCTCCGTCGGACTGCCAGAACCAGCGCCGTGCCTGCAACGGCAAGGAGAAGAAATGGTCCGATCCAGAGCAATGTCGTCGTGGCTCGTAACGGAGGCCGATACAAGACGAAATCGCCGTAGCGTTCGACAAGGAAGTCGATGATCTCCTGATCGCTCATGTTTTTCGCGATCATCTCACGCACTTCCCGACGCAGATCCTCAGCCAACGGTGCATTGGAATCCGCCAGTGTTTGGTTTTGGCAGACCAGGCAACGCAATTCGACCGCAAGCGCCTTGAGCCGGGCCTCGGCCTGAGGATTCTCCGCCAACGGCCGCGCTTCCTGAGCAGCCACCAGGCCGGGAATCGTCATCACAAACATCAACGTCCAGATCCGAATCATTGGTTCTGCAGCTCCCGCACAAGAGGAAGGATTTTCTTTTCCAGGACGTCCTGATCCACCGGCCCGATCTGCTTATACCGAATCTTCCCTGCCTTATCGATCACGTAGGTCTCCGGAACACCATAGACACCATAATTGATGCCGACCCGGCCCGCCTCGTCGACGGCGACCAATTGGTATGGATTACCCCACCGCCGCAGCCAGGTGAGCGCTTCCTCCCGGGTGTCCTTATAATCCGCCCCGTAGATCGGAACTTCGCCGGATTTTGCGATCTGCATCAGCACCGGATGCTCTTCTTTACACCCGTTGCACCAGGAGGCCCAGAAGTTGAGCAACCAGACTTTCCCTGCCAGCTCTTTCGGCGAAAAGACCTTGTCGGATTCATGCAACTGAGGCAATGAAAAATCAGGAGCGGCTTTCCCCACAAGCGGGGACGGGACTTCACGCGGGTTCAAGGTCAATCCGACCGCGAGAAATCCCACCATCACTACAAAGATTGCAAGCGGGAGTAAGAAGCGCTTCATACAATCGGCGTCCCGACCGGTTGAGATACAGCAGGCGCCGCCTCTTGCTCACGACGCCACGCAAGGCGATAACGTCGATCAGTGATTGCCAATACTCCTCCTAAAGCCATGATCAAGCAGCCGCCCCAGATCCAGTCGATAAACGGTTTGTGATAGAGCCGCACACTCCAGGCACCCGCCTCAAGCGGTTCCCCCAATGAGACATACAAGTCTCGTAACAGTCCTGAATCGATCGCCGCCTCCGTCATGGTCTGGCTCTGTACCATATATCGACGCTTTTCTGGATACATCACGGTCACATCTCGACCGTCCTTCGTCACGCGAAAAGTGCCGCGTGCCGCAATATAGTTCGGCCCCACAAAATCCTTCGCGCCATCGAACTGAAACGTATAGCCGCCGATCGTGGCGGATTCGCCCACATTCATCCGCAGATCTTGTTCGACCTCAAACCCTTTCACCATCGTCACTCCGACGATGAAGACGGCAATCCCGCAATGCGCCAAGATCATGCCCCAATAGGAGCGCGGAACCGATGCGAGACGGCTGAGCAGACCGGCGCCTTCAAGATGAGTGAGCCGTTCACGGATATTGATCACCGCCGTCGCCACAATCCACAGGGCCAATAACAGGCCAAGACTGAGGAGCGGCGTCCATTTACCCAGCACGAACGGCAACAGCAATGCCGTGACGACGCTGGCTCCAAACGCCCAACGCAATTGCATCGCCAGACTCGGCAAACTCGCTTTTTTCCACTGCGCCAGCGGACCGATTCCCATCAGAAAAATAGCGGGTGTCATGAGCGGCACGAAAACCGTATCGAAATAGGGCGGACCGACTGATATCTTTCCGAGCCCGAGCGCATCCAGAAAGAGCGGGTACAACGTTCCCAATAACACCGATCCCATCGCGACAACAAGCAACACATTGTTGGCCAGGAGCATCGACTCACGAGAAACAAGGTCGAATCCCCCACCCAACCCCACGCGCGGCGCACGCCAGGCATAGAGCAGAAGAGATCCGCCGATAACGATCGCCAGAAAAACCAGGATAAATAGCCCGCGCTTCGGATCAGTCGCGAAGGCATGGACCGAGGTCAATACACCGGATCGAACTAAAAAGGTGCCGAGCAAGCTGAGCGAGAAGGCAAGAATCGCCAGCAGGACCGTCCAGACTTTGAACCCACCTCGTTTATCCGTGACCGCTAAGGAGTGGATCAGTGCTGTGCCCGCCAACCAAGGCATGAAGGATGCGTTTTCAACCGGATCCCAGAACCACCACCCGCCCCAACCCAATTCGTAATAGGCCCATCCGCTGCCTAAGGCGATGCCGACCGTCAGAAAACACCAGGCGACGGTCGTCCAGGGACGAGACCAGCGGGCCCAGGCTGCATCGAGGTTGCCGCCCAGCAACGCGGCGATGGCGAAGGCAAACGCGACAGAAAAGCCTACGTATCCCATATAGAGCATCGGTGGATGCATGACCATGCCGGGATCCTGGAGCAACGGATTGAGATCGCGGCCATCAGGCGCGGCCGGGATCAACCGCTCGAAGGGGTTCGAGACCGTCAACATGAACAAAAGAAACCCCAGGCTCACCAAACCCATCACGCCGAGAATTCTCGCCCGCATCGCTTCCGGGAGATGTTTTGAGAAGAGCGTGACCGCCATCATCCAGAGCGTCAGGATGAAGGTCCACAAGAGAAGCGAGCCTTCATGGGCTCCCCAAATGGCAGCCAGACGATAATGGAGCGGTAACTTTGAATTGGCGTTTGCCGCAACATAAAGGACCGAAAAGTCTTTCTGGGCAAATGCATAGCCCAGACAACAGAAGGCGATGAGCACCAGCAGAAACTGCCCGCGTGCAGCGGGTTTCGCGACCGCCATCAGAGACGCGTTGCCGGATGCCGCCCCGTAAATCGGGACGGTGCCCTGCACGGCTGCGACACAGAGCGCCAGGATCAATGCAAACTGGCCGATTTCAGGGATCATGCAGGTATATCCTCTATCTCTCCTACGGAGTGACTACAAGCGTCTTGCTGCTCTGCTTCCCGGCCGCCTTGGCCTTGGCCATCGCCTCAGCAGCTTCCGGCGGCATATAGTTCTCGTCGTGCTTGGCGAGCACTTCACTAGCCACAAAGGTTCCCTCCGACGAGAGCCGCCCCTGCGCGACCGCACCCTTCCCTTCCTTGAACAAATCCGGGAGAATGCCCTTATACGTGACCGGGACGCGTTTTACCGTGTCACTCATCACGAAATGGACGGTCAAGCCGTCATTCTCACGTGTAAGGGTCCCGGCTTCGACCATTCCCCCGATACGAAAGCTTTGCCCTTTCGGCACTTCGCCGTTCGCCACCTGCGTGGGCGTGAAGAAAAACACGAGGTTGCTGTTGAACGCGTTCAGCACTAAGGCCGACGCAATCCCCAGAGCCACCAAGCCAAGTCCAATCATGGAGAATCGTTTTTGCCGCGGCGTCATGATGCCATTCCCGCAGAGGCGGCCGATTGACTCAGGATATTACGAGCCGCAGCATGTCGTCGACGAAGGCTCAGAACTTCCCAGATCATACAGAGCGCCGTCACCCCGAACGACGGCCAGACATAGACCCCATACCCGCCCATCGCAAGAAATTCATTGAGGCTGTTCCACTGCATCAGGAGACCCTCTCTATCTGCGCCCAAGAAGCGTGCCGTTCACGTTCAAGGATGATACACCGGACACGCATCAGCGTGACCGCGGCGCTATACAGCCAAAAGCCCAGCGCCATGATACCCATCGCCGCCAGCATCGTCGCCGCCATCTTCGGCGCAGCGGTCACGCTGATCGAGGCACCCTGGTGCAGGGTATTCCACCAGCGCACAGAAAAATAAATGATCGGCACATTGACGACACCGACCAACGCCAGCACGGCACTCGCACGGTCGGCACGACGGAGATCGTCGATCGAGGCATGGAGCAGCATGACGCCGGCATACTGAAACAGCAAAATCAGTTCAGAAGTGAGGCGGGCGTCCCAGACCCACCAAGCGCCCCACGTTGGCTTTCCCCAGAACGCTCCGGTAAAAAGGGCGAGGAATGTGAACAGCGCCCCGGTCGGCGCGATGGCCTGAGCCATCATAAAGGACGGCCGCGCCTTCAAACCCAGCCCCACCGCCGCCCATCCGGCCATGAC
>JBEBHO010000286.1:0-24189 GCA_040081095.1 Nitrospira sp. | reverse complement strand
TGGTGCATGATCCACTCTTCTTGGCGAGGGCTTCCGAGCGCGACGAACAGGATTGCGGCACCTGAGGTATTGATACGCTCGATGAGGGCTGGCATTTGCTCGTCGGGTAGGAACCCGTGTTGAGTGCCGGCAATGTGTAACTCAGGATATGTGCTGGTCAACGCGATGGCGGCGCGATCGACCACGTCGGGCTTGGCGCCGTAGAGAAACACGGATTGGTGGCGTGTCGCGGCCTGCTCGCACAATAGCGGCATGAGCTCTGATCCTGGGACTCGTTCCAGAGACGCATGGTGAAGGAGTCTTGCCGCCAAGACCACCCCGATGCCGTCGGGGATCAGGAGATCGGCGGCATTCAAAAGCGCTCGAAGTGCCGGATCCGTTTGAGCCCGCATGACTTTTTCCGGATTGACGGCGAGAATGTTATGAGGGCATCCCGCAGAGATCATTTCGTTTGCGAACGCCAGAGCGCCTGCCATTGTGACGCAATCCACCGGTGTTCCGAGTATGTCAATGCGCTTGGGTTTCATCGAGTGCCCTCCTTAGTAACGCGATGTCCTCAGGGTTGTCCGATGTAGGGGTATCAACCGATATACTGAGATGAGTCACAAACTCGAACGGCAGTTCACCGGTATGTATTGCGAAAATATTCATGATCGGGTTCTTCACGCCATAGTGCGGGGAATGCCATCCTCGAATCGGCTGTGTGCCGCCGACTGCATAGCTGGTCATCCCTCCTTGAATTGTCAGGGCAACATGGTGGTTTCCTGAGCAGCCCACGAACCGGGGTCCTTGAGATTCGAGCGGCAGGCCAAGATGCCAATTCAATTCGAGCGTGTGAGTGCCTGAGCCGCTCATGCGGTCTAAGATCACCCAGGTTCCGGGAGTGCGGAAAAGAATAGCCCGCCAGTGAGTAATGCCGAATCGAGTCTGATATCCGTTGTGGCAAGCCACCCCAATCTGACAATTGGCGTCTCTCGTTTCCATATGCAGGAGCCGGCAGGCGTAGGGCTGTTTCCACATAAAGCTCCCTTGTTGCACTGCCTGATCCTGTTGGTTGATCGTGACGGTGTTGTGAGCTCGGGTACTACGGAAATAGGACCGCCACAATGGATCGCCCGTGTAGGTATAGGTTCCGGCATCGAGGAGGATGGGCGTGCCGCTGTCTGTGATCGTGAGAGCCAAAGCGTCTGCGTGGCCGTGTCCGTAGCAAGGCGCCATGCCGAGAGGGCCATGGTCCCACACTGCTTGCAGTGGGGCCTCGGCTGACTCTCTGAAGATCGTGTACTGGGATGGAGTCTGCGGCTCGCTCGCGATCACTGGCCAATTGAGATGTTGAGAGAGGGCATAGCCTGAGTCGGAGTCGCCGATCTCGGGTCTGTGTCCTGATGGCGTAGAAACATTTTGGAGAAAGGCCTGGCTGCGCTGATGGGCTGCCGTGATTGCCGGAGGGATAGGTTGGTTCTGATGTTGTAAGAGTGTTCCGGCTAAACCGAAGAGATCCGAGATAAATGCCAGATAATGAAAGGCTTGTTCTCTTCCCTCCCCGCTCTTAAGGATTTGATGTTGAGCTGATTCTGTAAGGAGCGCAAGTGATTCAGTCCGCCATTGAGCTGACTGTGGCCATTCCGGAAAGAGTGAGCCTACGTAGAGGAGCCCGGTTGCTTCTGCAACGGTGTGGTTGCCCGACGAGGAATGTCTGGATAAACGCTTCTGAATCAGGACTGCGTGTGAGTACACCAACTTAACCAGCGAGGACCAGGTATCTTCTGGTGTAGTGAGCCATGGCCGAACCAAATCAAGCGCGTGGCACGCTGCGATTATTCGAAGTGCGCACTCCATCGCCGAAACATAGTGAATCCCGCTGTAGGGTGGATTGGCCTCCACCCATGAAGTCAGTTGCCGTTCAAGATCTGCTACCCGAAGACTGCGTGTGTCATCGGTCGATGCTTCATTAGCTGCACGGGCCAGGGTTACCAACTGTTGAAGGCGTGCCGGTTCCCACATCACCCTTGCATCGCCGTATGGATTGCCGGTCCGGTACGGGATCAATCCGAAGAACTGCCGGGGCCATTGCTTTCCCGTGTCTGGTGCCGTGTGCCAGTCAGTACCGGATCCAGTCCAGGCCCAGTCAAAGGGAAACTTGGACAGATGCCCTTCCGATAGGGAAAGGAGGTCTTGGCGGCTGACGGACGATCGCCACGACAGTGCAGGGAGTTGAGTGTCCGGACGGGTGCAAAAAGCGTGGAGGCTCCATCCGTGTCGGCCCTGGTACGGATAGCCCTGGCCTGCAGTGTGACGCGCTGCGAGTTCGGTAAGGTGAATTCCTTGGGATACTCGATGCAGGATCTCGGCCGGCGTCATCACCTGCACTCGGGAAAGATACCAGTTAACGCGTCCGCCCCAGGCGGCTGAAGGTCGTAGTTTTTCCGGATCGAATGCGTGAAGTGAGTCGGGCTGTGTCATTGCTAACCTTGAATCTGGTGTCCGCATGTTCGAGCCTGTCTGGACTAGTTGTCATTTTCTCTCAACGGAAACGGCATCATTCCCGGCGGATTGCATCGTCACGTATTCGGTGTCGGACCCGCGTATTTAACAGACGACAAGGCTTGGCGATTTGGTACATCGCCAAGCCTTGTCATTTCGTCGGCAGGGCCCAAGTGTCTTGGATCCCTCTGAAGACGGTCTCGTTTACGCGTTGACTTTGCGGATGTTCCGTAGCCCTCCGGAGCCAAAGGCGACAAGAGCAATTAATCCCGCACCAAAGAGGACCAGTGTGCTGGGCAACGGTACAGCTTGCAGGGATGTCAGTGATCCACTGATGACCTTCCCGCTGGCCAAAATTAGCTGCCACTTGTTCGATGCAAAGGAGGACACACTCAGATGGCCGGACGAAGGCAATGACACACTGTTGAATGCAGCACCCGTCGGATCACGCAGATCGATATGGAAGACCGAGTTTGCAAACGTGCCCAAGGGGGTTGTCGTGCTCACGCTTCCCCTCAGACGAAAGAAGTCCGGACCGGCCCCGGGGGCGTTCACGATCCGGATGAGGTTCGTTCCCGTCGTGAGTGATCCCTGTGCCCCACCCAGGTTCAAGTGGATGTCAGTCAGAGCGTTGGGGTATGCACCCGGGCCGAATTGATTGGCGAGGCTATTGAAGGTAAATTGGCCGGACAAGGTCTGTCCGGTGTTAAAAGTGGGGAACAAGGGATCGCTGACATCACCCACCGCGCCTTGAAATGTATAGGTCACGAGAGCGGCCTGGACTGGTGCAGCAAAACTTCCTAAGAGCATTGCAGTTGCCAGCAGGACCGCAGCAAATCCGGCGCGTGACGCCTTGGTAAAACGGTTATCACGCTGCATCTTCATGTGAATCCTCCCTGGTTGTACGAGCAGCGGCATGAACTCAAGAACCCTGTCTAATGCCAAAGTCCCGTTTGCCGCATTGCCGAGTGTGGTTCAGCAAGAGTTGCGCCAACGAAAGATCATCCTAAGTGTTTGATAAATAGGAGAAGGGTTTGATTCAGTGAGGGGGTGCCGTCTGCTTATTCTTCGGCGGCGTTCAAATATGCTCTCGATGTCTGAAGAGAAAGCTAGACTAATCCTAAGTAGAGTTTCTTAACTTTTAATCAAACTGACGTCATGTTGCGGATGAGGAAGCGAGTTACTTGTCGAGTGATGCCTGGTGAGATGATCTTGCGGCAGGTAAGACTGCCGAAGGCAATTCACAGTCGCGATAGATTTCACTCAGGCGTGACACTATCCGTGAGGGAGCGTAGGAGGTGGAAACGGTCTTCAGTGCTGCGTCGCCTAGTCGTTGACGGAGGGAGGAGGAGTCTTTGATGCGCAGTATTTGTTCGGTCAGTGCTGGAATATCTCCTGGCTGAATGAGGATCCCATTCTCTTCTGAGACTATTACGTCAGGTATTCCGCCAACGGCGGTTGCAATAACGGGAAGGCGATAGGCCATGGCTTCGAGCAGCGACATGGGGAGCCCCTCGTAATATGACGGAAGGACGAGCATCGTGGCCTGACTGAGCCAATAGTGTTTTGTGGCTCCTTCGATCCAGCCTGGCAACTCAATGTATGCAGTCAAATGATGGTCTGACGCGCGTGAACGTGCTTCTTGAGTGCCTCCTGGGCCGGCGCAAACAAGCTTAAATGCATGCCCGCGTTGAGCCAGATTGGCACACGCTTCAAATAAGTCCCAGATGCCCTTGGCCTGTTCCAATCTCCCCATAAATAGAATGACCGGCACATTTTCTTGCGTATCTCTGGGATCGTGCTGAGCCGGGACTATGACTGGGTTCCCGATGATTCGAATAGGAATGCCGGGGCAGATCTCTGTTAACGCGTCTTTCCACTTCTTGGATAAGACAATGAGTGTGGCGACCCGGGCCAGCAAATCCTGAATGTACCAGGCCCGTATCGGATTAGGCGGCTGAGAATAGAATGAAAGGAAAGCCCCGCCATGCAGGTGGAGCACGACCGGTTTGCGGAAACATCGGCTCAGAATAATGAAAAGTGATTTGCGCCAAAAGCTATTGTAAGAGGCGCTATGAATATGAACCAGTCTTACCCTGCCCATGCTCAACTGAAAAGTCGCGGCGGCGAGAGCACGAAGTAACATGATGAATTTGCTGGTACTTGATCCCTTGCAGGTGGTTGGGACATACACTATTGGCCATGTCTGAAAGAGGCCATGAGTTTGGTAAGCCCGGACGACGGATGCGATTCCTCCGGGACTGGTGATCGCGGGTCCTAGCATCAGGATGATGCGGGATCTCGTCATGCTGCGTCCATAGTGGCCGCGGCCAAATACCGGCGAATGTCGAGATGTTGAATCATCATTCGATGTTTGCCGCGTTCTGTTCGCGGGATATGAGAAACCTGCTGAATGATCACCTCACAGCCCCCTTGGGTCTTGTTCCGGACAGCCTGACGGAGCTTGTCCTGAACTTGACTTGAGAGCACGCAAGGACTGACGACTTTAAGAATGATGCAGCCGGGTTGCATCTGCTCATATTGAATTTCCTTCGCATCGGCCAGCAGATCAAAATGCGCGGCTCCCAGCGTCGTAATGGAAACCAACCTGGAATTTGTACACACTGCGAACTCCTGCAGCCTGCCTTCAATGCGCTCACATACCGGATAGTGGGGATAATTCGGGTGGGAGGTGTCGCTCAATACAGCAAAATCTCCGGTACGATAACGCACGAAGGGCATGACATGGTTGTCGTAGCTTGTCCCGACAATTTCCCCGGCCACCCCCGGCTCCGTGATGTTCTTTCCATGGGCATCGATCAGTTCGAAGCAGCCATATTGTGGCCAGAAGAAATACCGGGGATCATCTGGAAGTGAGGTGGCCATCAACACCCGTTCGGAATGGCCGTAGTGAGTGATGATGGGGCATGAGAAGACCGATCGGAGCAAGGCCATTTGATGCCCATAGACATTTTCCGATGTCAGTAAAATTCCTGCGATCTGGGTGGTAAGGTCCGGTTGAGGGTGCTGCGATAGCCATCGTGCCAAAGGGGTCAGGGCTGATGGAAAGGCATGGATGAACCGAGGATGCCACTCCAGCAGGGTTTGGATATATCCCGGCATATATTGGGGTTCGAGGTGATCGCAGCTCAGGATGAGTTGTCGCTTGATCGGGTCATACATCCACAGTCGTCCGCCGGGCTCGCTCGCAGTCGGTACCGTCCGGCCACGCAACACTAAGGTGACATCCTTCGGATCGGTGCCGAGTCGAGCGAAGACTTCATCCACAAAGGCATGCTCTTTCATTCGGGTAACGTTGCGCTCAAGGAAAAACTTCATAGGCTGTGCAGTCGAGCCTCCCGTAAACATTTCCATGCGTGTCCGTGCAGGTTGTTGCTGTGAGAGATAGTCAGCGGGCTGCGTCTTGAATGTTTCCTTGGAAACCAGTGGAAGTTGAGACAGGACTTCTTTAGGAGACAAGTCGGCGGTCAGTAGCGATTGGTATTCACGATAAGCGGGAACTGTACGAATGGCCCATTGGAGTGTTTCGTCAAGTCTGCGATCCGTGAGTGCCGGAATGTCTGCAGAAGGGCATTGTATGTCGCTGTAGAAATGCCGATAGGCTTTGCCGTATCGAAGCGGTTTTGGAATGAGTGAATAGGCATATCCGGCGGAGGTTTTTACCCATTGAGGGGCCTGGACGTAATGTTTCAAGAGAGGGTATAGGCGGTCTTCAAGAGACATGGTGAATCCTTGTGATCGTGACTATTGCGAGTTCAAGAGGAGCTTCGGTGCACTGCCGGAGGCTGCGCGGTCCTTTTGCAACATGGCCATCTGTTCGTCGGTCATAAAGCGATATTCATAAATGGCCGTGACCATGTGTGGCGACCAGAGCTGGCGGATTTTTGCCAGTAGTTGTTGAACCTTCGCGGCGGCTCTCGGTGTCGGAGGCGATGAGCTTGAGGAAACGGATTCGTAATTGCCAATCAGAATGGTGACTTTTGTGGGATCGGAAACTCGCTTTCGCAGCTGGGAGAGATAGGCCGTATTCAGTGGGTCACCGTAATCCATGTGATACAAGAGGTCGATCCATCCGTTTTGCGCCCAGACAAGGCCGTTGGCTCCCTGCTCCATCCACAAATCATCGCCGGCTAATGAATCAATCGTGACGACCAGCCCTGCTCTGCGCTGCCTCCCCTCTCGTGCTACACGCTCGACGACATTGCCCACTGCCAGACTGTTCCAGCTCATCAGAGATTGTCGTGCGGCGTGGCTCATAGCTCGCGTGGTGAGATCGCTCTGCAAATCCCGTTGTTGCGTGATTTGATAGTTGCGCAGGCAGGATGCGGACGTGCAGTGTCCCTTTGTGCGGACATAGTCAAGGTTAATTCCGTCCACGTCATATCGACTGACCACTTCGAGTATCAGGTTTACAATCCATGTTCTGAATCCGGCATGATGCCAATTGAACGCTTTCTCCGGTGTGCCGGTTTCCGCAAACTCGGGGAAAAAGTCTCGCTGGCGTAACCCTACCGTAAACCATGGATGGACCTGCAGGCCCATCGCATGTGCGCGGGTAATCAGATACAGGAGGGGGTCAGTGTTGCCGGCGATCGCCTTCTCCCATTTGGGTTCTTTGGGTGCGAGATCTGATGGCCAAGTCACTCCACGACCATGCCACACGCAAGGAACAATCGTGTCGAAGCCGGCGGCTTGCGCGCGTGAAAGCAAACGGTCGGCTCCCTCCCGAGTCAGCCAGGAGAATTCCTCATCGAACAGCACTCTGGACGGACGTTGTCCGGGACTTGCCAGTGAGAGCGCTGGAGTCAGAATTATCAGGAGCAGAAACAATGCAGCGCCTGTCAGCAGAGTGAGTCGAAGGTGTGTTCGCGCGCGATGTGGATTCTTCAGCGTTCGATGCATCTCACGCCTCAATAATCCGTGGTTCGCCAATACAGACATCTGATATCGCCTGGGCTTCATCCTGGCCTATGGCGGAAAGGGACAGGTTTATCCTGGCTTCATCAAGCCCCAAGAGAATGAATAGCAGATAGGGCATCAGTCCGTGCATCATGCCGTTGGTCAATCCGTTTGCGTATAGAAGCAAGATAATCGTCAGATTGCCTGCGCACCAAGGATCGGTGTTTGCCAGAGCGCGTGCCGAAGCAAAATGAGCGAGTAGAATGCCGACACACAGCAGGTACCCCATCAGCCCGCCGTATTCAAGCCATTCCAAATGGAAATTATGAACAGTTGAACCCAACTCATCCGGTGGTCGTAAGCCTGTTCCAAAGATGGGTGCAGACTCAAAGTGGCGCAGACTTTCGCGGAATGTCAGTAATCGTCCATGCAGGCCTTCTTTCCAGTACTCGATGTTCGTCAGCCGTTCAAGGCCGTTCTCATGCCCTGGATTCCAACCTTTGGCCACGAGTAAATCGGAGTTTGTGGATAGGAAGAGAGTTCCCCCCAGAGTCACGGTAATAAAACCGGCAAGAAGTACCGTAGAATGTCCCGATCGGACAAGTCGCCAAATTCCGGGAGTGACAAACAGAAGGACCAAGTAGGATCGCGCCATCGATGCGGCAAGGCCTCCCAAAGCTGCCAAAATGCCAAGCCCCCGGAAGAAGAGAGGAGTCGTAGCGGCTATGGTGAGTACGACGAGTGTCGTCATGCTCATTGTACTGATGGCAATGGCATCGCGGGAGAGCACGCGGACTCTTACTCCCATCCCAGAGAGCAGAAAGGCAACCAAGGCCACCACACAGAAGACGGAAAAGCCGCCGGCCAGCGAGAGGATGCACCACCGGTAGTCGTTCTCGGATCGAATAAGAGATTTAACGACATAATACGACATGACTGGAATAAAGACGGCGTGAACAGCCAGATATCCAGCACCCATGGGATCCCGCGCAAATAGGGTTGAGGTCAAGTACGATCCGCAGAGCAGCAGGATCAGGATGTCGATGATCCGAAAGCCAAATGGCGATGATCCAAATACATTGACCGAGATTGCGACAGGGGCGAGCAGCAAAATGGCGGCGATATACACAGTGAAGGTAACAAGGCCAACCTCAAAAGTGACCGCTCCAACGGAAAATGGTAGCCACGTGAGTGCCGCGCACAGTATGAGATGAGGCCAATTCATCGTGGTTGTACTGTCCCGGGAAGCAAGAGTGAACCGAATGATATGGCCTCGCGTTCGAACTTGAATAGAACAGCGAGTTGCAATCCGAGTGCGACGCCGAGGACGCAAAGTGCCGAGATGAGAAAAAGTCCGCTCGTCGTGATTGCCCAGAGTCCCAACCCGAGAGGTAGAAAGAGTATCCCCTGCCTGGCAACAGTCCATAGGCTCTCGGTCGGACTGATCCCTGCCATTCTCAATAGATAGATAAGAGCGAAGCCGTAGGTTACTGCGCAAGTGATGGTGAAGCCGAGGAGCACGAGAATGGGCGAGCCTCCCCAGGCTGCCAATCCCATCATGACAGCTATCCGCAAGCCTAGATTGGCTATGTCAAACCAGAATCGTGCGGTTTGTGCTTCATAGACATCAAAGAGCACACTGATCGGTCTGTGGAGAAACATGAACAGGAACCCGGCGGCCAGGACTTGGGCATATTCCCCGGCTTGCGCCCACTCCTCACCGAATATCCGACCGAACAACTTCGGGCCGAGAAAACTGAGGCCTAATGTGACAGGAATGATCAGGCTGAGCATTGAGCGAAATAACTTCCCGGTGTCCTGTGCCAGCTGGTCAGGCCTTTTTCTGAAACGGGCGGCCCGCTGGAAATATGTCGAGGAGAGGGCGTCGCCGGCTATGAGCAACGGCACGTTGACGACCTGGAAAGCCAGCGCATAGTACCCGGCGACGGCCGGTGAAAACAGAAACGCCAAGAGAAGGGCCGGAGATTGTCTCGCTGCGCTATCGCAAAGGGTTGCCGCAGAAGACACCAGCGCAAAGTGGCCATAGCGTTTCGCCAGCGGAACGAGGTTCTGAAGCAGATGCTGAGGAGAATTGACATGCCGCGCTGACGGATGTGAAGACTTCCAGAGAGACCAGGCGGCGGCGGTTGAGCCGAAAAGGCGTCCCGCAATCAGCCCAAACGGGTGAGTCGCGGAACTGAACGCACACAGACAGCTCGTTGCCCGATCCACAATCGATTCGGTAATACGCGCGACCGCGGTGGCCTTGACTTGGTGTTGAAGCATGGTCCAAGCGCTATAGATCTGAATCAGCCCTAACCCGGCAAGGTTCAGTGGGAGTAGGAGCAAGAGGAATTGCCGTTGGTCGGTCATCCACTCTGTCGGCATAAAGCCCCCGGTCACGACGATTCCCGAAACGAGGCTTGTAAGAGCGACCGTGATTCCCAGGACGATCAGCGAGATGCGCAGCAGATGGCGAGAGTCTTCCTGGAGTGTTGGAAGAGCCATTGTGGCCTGGAATCGCAGGCTGGCGATGGGGACCAGCGCATTGAGAATGGCAAGGTAAATTGCGAAGACACCGAAATCCGACGGGCTGTACAGGCGCGTGAGAATGGGGACAATGAGCAGGCTCAACGCTTGAGCGCCTACATTGGCCAGTCCCAGTTGCATGACGTGACGGACGAACATGTTTAGCTGCGGCAATATGCGTGACCAGATGATTCGAGATTCTGCTGCGTCAGGATTCGATAGTATTCCCGTTCGAGTTGATCCGCGAGCACCACATAGTCGCGATATTGACTGACATACGGCAGCCCGCGTATAGCCATGATGTTGGCTTCTTCCGGATGACTGAGGAGTTGCAGGATGCCGTCTGCAAAGGCGGTTTCCGTTGACTCAACGCAAATGCCCGCCCCGCTTTGCGAGAGGATATCCCGTTGTTCAGGATGATCGTTGGCGACGATAGCTTTGTTTAGTGCCATATATTCAATTAATTTTGTCGGACTTCCCACATCCAAGACCGGTGTTCTGGGAATATATGAAAGACAAATGTCGGCGTTCTGAACGTAGTCCCAGGCTTCTGTCCGAGGCAGCTGGCCAGTAATGGTAATGTGCCCTGAAAGTTCGAGAGATTCGGCCTCCCGCTCCAGTGCAAGTTCATCTTCCCGGCAGTTTCCTCCACCGACAAACGAGAGCCTGGTGGCAGGCTCAATTCTATGCACCAGTTTCAAAACGCGTAAGAGAAATCCAAGATTACGCAGTCGGCTGAGCGTTCCCAGATAGATCAACCGATAGGGCCTCTGGAAATGTGCGGTTTCCCCCTGGTCTCGGAGCGCGACCGGCACATCAGCCAGCGACACGCCCATAGGCACGGGAGTAATGCGGTCCGGGTCGAGGCCTTCCTTTATAAGGGTGTCCTTCATTCGTGTGCTTTGTACAAACACATGTGTGGCTCTGGGGAGGACGCAGGAATAAAGAATGAACCGGAACAACCGATAGCGGGCCAATTGCGTGAGTCGGGCGAGCCCGCGGCGTTCATTGGCGAGTTGAAGGGCCTCTTCGGGATAAGGAAATGATAACCAGTAGAAAAAGGGAAGGTTTCTTTTTCTGGCTTGGATCAAGGTGGGGATGGCGGCCAGGAACTTGTCCTTAATTTGCACAAAGTCATAGTTTTGCGATTGCAGTTCGTACGCGAGGCGGAGATCATTTCTAAAATCGAGCCAACGATTCCACAGCTTCGCCAGGAGACTTCTTCCCGCGCATCTCCCTCCCATGATAAGAGGTCCATATGGCCAGAAGGGATGATGAGCCGAGGGTGCCGGGCTTTGTGAAGTCAGAAACCAAGTAATGCGATGGCCTCTTCCCGCCAGTTCCTTTCCAAAAAGCGTGACGACATCGGGCCGAAAAGGAGGAAATGGATCAGCGGCTAGAAATGTGAACCGGAGTTTATCAGGCATGTATATGTCCGTGTGAGTGCGTCGTCTCCGTATGTCAGGGAAGCATGCCGCAATTATTTTACGGTTTCGATGCATGAACCATGATGGGTCTGAGTCTGCGACTGCCTCAATGAGGGCTCAAGAGACGGTCCAGATGCTCGACGATCCGCTCGGCAGACTTGCCGTCCCACTTTGGAGGAATCGCGCCTTTCTTCCAGTGCCCTCTTATCAGCCGGGTGAGCGCGGGAGCTAATTTGTTTGGATCGGTGCCGATGAGTTCATTGGTTCCGATCGTCACGGTCTCTGGTCGTTCGGTATTGTCGCGCAACGTCAGGCAGGGCACGCCGAGAACCGTTGTTTCTTCAGTGATGCCGCCGGAGTCGGTAATCACGCCACAGGCATGTTTTACAAGATAGTTGAATTCCAGGTAGCCCAAGGGATCGATGTAGTGCATCGATGGGAGGGGTGCTCCTGCGTCGCGAAGATTCTTGGCAGTTCGCGGGTGGACCGGGAATACGACGGGGAGCCCTTGGGTACCTTGGGCAACAGCCTGTAGAAGTCCGAGCAGGTGCTCTTCTCCATCAACATTCGATGGGCGATGCAACGTGACGACGAAGTAGTTGCCCGGCTCCAGTTTCAGCGGGCCCCAGCAAGCGGGCGGACGCAGGCGCGGGAGTTGTTTCAGCAAGGTATCGATCATGGTGTTGCCAACGAAGAAGATGCGGTCATCCCTGACGCCAGCGCGGCGCAGATTGTCGTTGGCTGAATCACTGGTCGTAAAAAACCAGTTAGTGAGAGAGTCGGTGACAACGCGATTAATTTCTTCCGGCATCGTCCAGTCGCCTGAGCGGATGCCGCCTTCCACGTGAGCGACAGGAATTCCGAGTTTGCGAGCGACAATGGAGCAAGCCATGGTCGAGGTGACATCTCCGACGACCAGGCATAGATCGCTCTTTTCTTTCAGCAGTACCTTCTCGTAATTTACCATGATGGCGGCGGTCTGTTGTGCCTGACTGCCGGAACCGACCTCGAGATTGATGTCCGGATCGGGAATGCCGAGTTCTTCGAAGAAACCTCCTGACATTGCTCGATCGTAATGTTGCCCTGTATGGATCAGACGGAATCGTAGCGGCCTGTTGTGTCTTTCGGCTGTCTTCAGCGCATCGATGATCGGCGCGATTTTCATGAAGTTGGGCCGCGCTCCGGCAATCAGATCAATTCGTTTCATGGTGACATTCTCTTTAAATGTACAAGCGTTGTTTCAATGTAGCGGTGTTTCTGCGACGGTGTAATGGGTGCTTCGGTTGCCGGATATGAGAAATTAATTATCCCATTCCCGGCGGTTGGGCAACCGGAACGCATTATTTCGCGTTCCGTAGAAGGCCCTGCCAGGCATGCAGCCCATCATGGTTTATGACTGGTATGGTCTTCTGGGAAGACCGCTGTCTTGGTTGGGTCCGTCCGGCGCTCAGGAAATCGATACGCGTTCCTACGTCACGAAAAAGACCGTCTTCCCGGCGAAGCCATCGATAGGCTTCGAGTGCTTCGGCAACACGGCCGAGCGATTCGAGGGTTCGCCCCAGCACATATAAAATCTGGACGGTTTCTTTCGTGGATGCTCCCGGCGATTTCAGCGCATTACGAAACGCTGTGACAGCTTCTTCGTATCGGTCACAGGATTTATGCGAGAGGCCGATTTGTGCATAGGCCTTTAAGGCATACAGCGGATTGCTCGCAGCCTTCTCAAATTGATCAATGGCGGGTTTGAAAAGCCCGGCTTTTCTCAACGCAAGTCCCCGCTCATAGGATTCGGCTGCTTCAACCACCTCTCCCGGAGATCTATCGCTCAGGGTCGGATTGGGAACATGGGTTTCGGACATACGGACGCGACTCCTCTTCTGAAATGGGCTACTGAAACCAGGCAAGAGTCAGCAAAAGCTGGACCATTTCGTTCATCATGGAGTATCAGTAATACCAATCTGTTAGAGCGTGTCCCATTACTTGTGCGCGGGCAAGTCAACCAAGATTGTACACATGTGGAACGGCTTGGGGCGCAACGGTGAGGTTCTGGCGGCCTTTACTGAGTCCAGGGTGATGTAAGTTGTGACGACTAACTTGAGATATACCACTCGAATCAGTGAGGCGGAGAAGCGCTCGCTAGCAGGTTTGAGATGAATGGCGTCGGCTCATGCGAATCCTGGACAGCTCGTTGAATGTATGATTCTGTGCAAGCTGGCATTCAAGTCATTCCGTAGGCAGCGGATCTATTGTTCGCAGGTCTTGGTAGGAGTGAATCATCGGTAAGTCACGGGTATCCTGAATCAATACAATAAAGTATTGCGAGTGTGCCATTCGATACGTAGTATATAAAGAGACCTCCTTCAAGGGAAAGTGTGGATTGGCATGGACTTCCTGGGTGATCAACCGGCACGGCGACTGATAATTGCTGCCTATCTTGGCGCAGGCACGTTTCTCGTGGCGCATACCGTCAATGCGTTCGTGGCCGCGGCATTGGCTCTCCCACCAGCGAGAAGCAGCGCGGTTCAGACAGGTTCCATGGCTACCCCTGTGGCGTTCGTGCCCCAGCAATGGGCGGATCAGATCCAGACGAGTGGCCTCTTCATGCTTCCTACAGCACCGCTCGGAATGGCCGGCATGCCAGGGACATCCTTGCAAGTGCCGGTGCGCGCAGCGTTGGGTGTCGCGTCGAAGCTTCGCCTCCTGGGAGTCGTGTTGGGAAGTGAACGTGGGGTGTTTGCGATTGTCGAAGAATTAGCAAGCAAGCGGCAGGTACTCTATCGGTTGCATGATCAGATTCCTGATATGGGAGAGGTGAGTGCCATCCGCCGCGACGGTATGATGGTTCGGAGCGGAGACCAGGAAGAGCTTCTCGAACTCTTGACTACTGACAAACCGGTGACGTCTGCGGCGCCGGTGAACACTCCAGTTTCACCTGTGCCAGGAACTCCCCTTAAGAGGGTCATAGACCGGCGAGAAGTCGAAGCGGCCATGGCGGATTTACCGAGGCTGCTCACTCAGGCCCGCGTCGTTCCGTACGTGGTCAACGGAGTGCCTAACGGGTATCGCATGGATTATATCGCTCCGGCCAGTTTCTACGAGAAAATCGGTATCCAATACGGTGATGTGTTGCAGCGGGTTAACGGCGTGGATGTGCGCGATCCCTCGACGATGCTCAGTCTATTCCAGCAGCTGAAAAACGAACGGATGGTCAAAGTCGATATGGTTAGAAATAACCAAAAGACGACGATGACGTTTGAACTTCGATAATTCAGTATCAACTATGTGCCATCCTAGTCCCCTCCCGTTCTGACGCTTCCTCAGCGCGTTTCTCGGTGGAGCTCTCCATCTTCATGCGCATGGGAGAGGATGGATCGCATGACGACGGTAGGTTTTCTGACTATCCGTTGATGAGAGATTGAATCGCCCATTCGTCGGGCGATTCAATCTCTTTCTTGCCTTGGGTTTGTCAGGAGAGTATCTTTCAGAGTTGCCCTTATTTATCTGACACTTAAGCGCTGATGGTAGAGGCATGACGTTGTTGAGATATCTCCGGCAACGACATCGTCCTCATTAGATGTAGGGATATGAGAATCTGTGACTGACGATCAACAAACGGTGAGTTATGGGCGGCCTCTACTTGGCCGGATTCTGGGAGAGAAGTTTAATCTCTTGGACTCGAAGCTTGATGAGGCGTTGGCCTATCAGCGCGAAAAGGGCGGTCGTCTGGGCGAAGCCCTCCTTCATTTGCGTGCGCTTCGTGAAGAAGAACTCCTGGAAGCATTGGCGCAGCAATTTGAGCTGGCGTGGGTACCCCATTTAGAAACCGCGCAGATCGACCATGAGCTTATTAAGAAGGTACCGATCAGCTTTGCGCGGCGTTATCGGATCTTGCCGATACGCTACGAAGACGGAGCTGTGGTGGTCGCGACGACCGATCCACTAGAGACGGTGGCGCTGGACGATCTTCGTCTTCTGCTGGGAAAGCCGATCCGATCAGTCCTCACCACCGGATTGGCCCTATTGGCATGCTTGAATCGTGTCTATGATGAAGCGGCCAGTCCTGCCGGGGCCGAACAGGTCATGGAGGACATCGCGGCCGCTGAAAATCTCGATCAGCTCGCCCATGAGTTAGATGAGCCTCAAGATTTGCTCGATGCGACGGATGAGGCACCGATCATTCGTTTGGTCAATTCGGTATTGTTCCAAGCCGTCCGGCAACGGGCCAGCGACATCCACTTCGAATCATTTGAGCGCGGCCTCGTCGTTCGGTACCGAATTGACGGAGTGCTGTATCCGGTCCTGACTCCACCCAAACGGTTGCAGTCCAGCATCATTGCCCGTTTGAAGATTATGGCGGGACTGAACATTGCTGAAAAACGCTTGCCGCAAGACGGACGGTTTGCCATTCGCACGGCAGGCAAAGACGTCGATTTGCGCGTCTCGGTCCTTCCGACGTCTCACGGCGAACGCGTAGTGCTTCGCCTCTTGGAGAAAGAAAACCGCCTCCTCAATCTGACGGAGATGGGGTTTTCAACGGACCGACTTTCCTCAATTCAACAGCTCATTCAGCTGGCACACGGGATTATTCTGGTGACCGGACCGACCGGAAGCGGAAAAACAACGACGCTCTATGCGGCCTTGAGCCAGATCAATGCGCCCGACAAGAACATCATCACGGTCGAAGACCCGGTTGAGTATCAGCTGCTCGGGATTGGACAGATGCAGGTCAATCCCAAGATCAATCTTACCTTCGCAGCGGGGCTCCGGTCTATTTTGCGGCAGGATCCCGATGTCATCATGATCGGAGAAATTCGCGATCGTGAAACGGCGGAAATTGCGATTCATGCGTCCCTAACCGGCCACCTGGTCTTTTCCACCTTGCATACCAACGATGCGGCCAGCGCAGCCACTCGACTAATCGACATGGGGATCGAGCCGTTCCTTGTCGCCTCCTCCGTGATGGCTGTGCTCGCGCAACGGCTGCTCCGTCAAATCTGTCCGGATTGCAAGAAACCCTACAAGCCTTCGGCCGAGGAACTCGGGCGTCTTGGGTTAGACAGCAAGGCAACATTTACGTTTTACCGTGGCGCGGGATGTCCGGCCTGTTCACAGACCGGATATCGTGGCCGTACCGGCATCTACGAATTACTGGTTCTTGACGACGAAGTGCGCCGGCTTATCGGCGCCAAAGCCGATTCGTCTGTGATCAAGCAGGCCGCCATTGCCAAGGGCATGATCACGCTCAAGCAGGAAGGCGCTGCGAAGGTCGTGCAAGGCGTGACGACCACCGAAGAAGTGATGCGCATCACCCAGCAAGAGATCGAGATTTAGACATGCCGGTCTATCAATACCGGGGCTATCGAAACGACGGGGGCGCTGCCTCTGGAATTGTCGATGCCGAGAGTGTGAAGGTCGCCCGCCTCAAGCTGCGTAAAGACGGCGTGTTCCCTACCGATGTCGTTGAGCAGGGACAATCACTCGGTCGCGGATTGGCGCACGACCGGGTTGCGATCTCGACCCCGCTCGGGAGATCGCAGGTGCTGTCGGCGCAGGATTTGGCGATGCTCACCAGGCAATTTGCGACACTGCTGGTTGCCGGGCTTCCGTTGATCGAAGCGCTGGGCGTGCTCATCGAGCAGTTGGAAAAGAAGCAGGTGAAAGCGCTGCTCGCTGACGTGCGCGAGCAGGTGCGCGGCGGTAAGGCGCTCAGTAGCGTGCTCGAATCCTACAGCAAAGACTTTTCGCCGATCTATGTGCATATGGTCCGCGCTGGTGAAGCGAGCGGCGCACTCGACCAGATTCTCTTCCGCCTGGCGGAATTCCTAGAGAAGCAACAGGCGCTCAGGAATAAAGTCACCAATGCGATTCTCTATCCCGCGTTGATGCTGATCGTCGGCGTGGGCGTCCTGTTTTTCCTTATGACCTTCGTGGTGCCGAAGATCACGGCCGTGTTTGCCAGCATGAAAGCGGCGCTCCCCTTCCCGACCGTGGTGCTTATGACGATCAGCCGGTTCTGCTCCACCTACTGGCCGGTATTGCTCCTGGTTGTGATCGGCGGAGGGCTGCTGGTCAGACGATTTATCCAGACCGAGTCCGGCCGTACCGTTGCGGACCGAATGATCCTCCGCATCCCTCTGATTGGCGATGTGGCGAGGATGGTGTCCATCTCTCGCCTGACCGGCACCCTGGCGACGATGTTGGCGAGCGGCGTTCAGCTATTGGATGCGCTGGATGTGTCGAAGCGGGTAATGAACAATCGAATTCTGGAAGAAGCGGTCGAAGGCGCCAGGCAGAATATCCGGGAAGGCGAGACGATCGCCGACCCCCTCAAGCGTAGCGGCCAATTCCCTGCGCTCGTGACTCATATGATCGCCGTTGGCGAACGCAGCGGCGAGATGGAAGAAATGTTGCGCCGCATCGGGCAGATCTATGACGGAGAAGTCGAGCGGGTGATCACCCGGTTTACATCGCTGCTGGAACCGATCATGATTCTTGTCATGGGTGTGATCGTATTCTTTATTGTGGTGGCCATCCTGCTCCCGATCTTTGAAATGGGACAGATGGTGCGGTGATGACCGTGATGGGTGATCAGTGATGAGCGATGAGACGAAACAACGGGAGGTTTTCATGCGTGTACGGAGAACGGCGGCGAAGGTATCGACATGGTGGGCCGAGGTGCGCAGAGGTCTTCGCTCATCGCCCATTACTCAGCATCCGTTACGCGGCTCCCGCGGGTTTACCTTTATCGAAATTATGGTCGTGGTCGCCATTCTCGCCATCCTGGCGGCGCTGGTGGTTCCGCGGATCATGGGGCGCACGGACGATGCCAAGCGAACGGCGGTGAAGGTTCAGATTCGCAACATCGAGGGCGCGCTCCAACTCTACAAGCTCGATAACGGTGTCTACCCGTCGAGCGAACAGGGATTGAGGGCGCTGGTCGAGAAGCCTTCTGTGGGAGTGATCCCCAAAAAATGGAAAGTAGGCGGCTACTTGCCGAAGTTGCCTGAAGACTCCTGGGGCAATCCGTATAAGTATCTGAGTCCGAGCCCGAAGGGAGACTATGAGATTATGTCGCTCGGGACCGATGGTGAAGTCGGCGGAGAGGGCGTGAATGCCGACATCACGAACTGGAATCTGGAAAAGGATTAGCAAGTTGTTGAAAACGCCCGCCAGCGGCGGTCTCGCATCGTTCAGAGCCTCAAGGTACCCCAAGGGTACGCCTCAGCTCTTCACTCGCTGCGGTCTTGCTGGACGGCCATTTTGAACAACTTGCGGGAAATGGCTGGATCTATTTCTCTCCTGAGCCCGCTCCGCTCGTCTCGCGCCAGGAGTGCGGATGGCTTTACCTTGCTGGAGATGATCATCGTCATGTTTCTGTTCGTGGCGATGTTGGGAATTGTCATCCCGCGTATCAATCTGGACGATGATGTGGCTTCTACGGGACGGAAGTTCATCGGTTCGTTGCGTACGCTTCAAGGCATTGCCATGAGCACGCAGAAACCGGTCAAGCTGTATCTGGACTTGGATCAAAGCAAGTACTGGCCGATGATGTTCGAAGGGAAAGAGGAAAAACCATTGCTGGATGCGGCCTGGACGACGCCGCGAACGTTTCCGGAGTCGATTCATCTTACCGATGCCTCATCCGGCTCGATTAAGCGGACATCCGGCCGTTTCGATCTGACCCTGTATCCCAACGGCCGGATGGATGGGGCCGTCATGCATCTGGTCGATGCCAATAATAACGTGCTGGGCATTGTTATCGAATCCGCCACCGGGGCCATCCGTATAAGCGATGAGCGGATTGAGCCCCAACGGGCTGCCCCGATTCCCGATCGGGTGAAGCAACTGTTGGCTCCGGCTGCGCCGGGGGCCGCCGGGAGCCTATCGGGCCCGTTCAAACCCTGACGTCAATCTGAGAACGTATGTGTCACGATCTGACCCAGAATCAGCGCGGTTTCAGTTTGCTCGAGGTGTTGCTCGCTGTGGCGATTTTGGCGATTGCCCTCCCCGTGCTGCTGGGGTTGCGGAATTTTGATTTGGAGCTGCAATCCCGCTCGATGGAACTCACGACGGCCACATTGCTGGCTCAAGAGAAACTCTTGGAAACGGAGCTTGCCGGCGCTTTCCCGATCGGTGAAGCCACGGGAGAATTCCAATCGCCCGCGCCCGGTGTTCAGTCGTCGATCACAGAGAGCAATCGCGCGGCGGGCTATCGTTGGAAGCGCAGCATCATGCCGACGCCGTTGGAACTCATTCGAGAAGTGCGGATTCAAATCTCATGGCCGCGCGGCGCCCAGGAGGAAACCTTGGAGGTGAGCACCTATGTCTTTGCCGGCCTCACCTTCTAACGATCAGAGCGAAGGCGGATTTACGCTGGTTGAAGCCTTGCTGGCCGTTGCGTTGCTGGCGACCCTCGGTGCGATGGTATTCGGGTCGCTCCTCACGACCACGCAAGTGGTGGATGCCGGCCGCGCGGCGGCATCCAGAGAGCAGACCATGCGCCGGGTCCTGCGTATAATGGCGGAGGAACTCGCGATCGGCGTCAAGGAGCCCAGCAATCCCTGGCTCGGCATGAACGGAACGCAGGATGGCCAGGCGGCTGATACGTTGGCGTTTGTCACGATCGGGGATGGGTTCGGGACGCAGGCGACTCGCGAGAGCGAGATCATCCGCGTCATCTACACCCGCGACGGCGATCGATTGATGAGGTATGTCCGGCGCAATCTCTACGGGCTCACCGATGAATCGGTCGAGCAGGTCAGTCTGGCGACCAAGGTGAAAGGATTCAATATCCGCTACTTTAGTGGACAGGGCAAAGTGTGGCTGGATGATTGGAGTTCGACCGGCCCGCTGCCGGCGGCGCTGCTCCTGGAAATCATCTTCCAAGAACCCGACGCAGAACCCTACACGGTCCGCGAGTGGGTGACGGTGGGAGTCTCATAATGGAGTGGTCAGGAAAAGATTTCTCGGCCTGGAAAGAGCCTGTGCTGTGGACGGCGGTGGGATGCGGATTGCTCATTCTGTCGCTGGCCCTGACGTTTCCCTATGGAGCGTTGGAGGCCAGGATCATAGGAGAACTGCAACGCACGACCGGGATGCAGATGCGGGCGGCGGATTGGGGCATCGGGTTTCCGGCGGCCATTGAGTGGCGGCAGATGACCGTGACCAAATCAGATTGGCCCCCATTTCAACTGGGGCTCGTTCGTGCGCAAGTGGGACTCTGGAGGCTGCTGACGGGCGGTGTCGCGCTGGATGTGGCGGCGCAGATGGACGAAAAAGCATCGACACAGGGACTGGCCAAGGCCACGGTGGCGGCTCCGTCCTGGTCGATGACCGGGCGAGTGAGCCTGTCGGGAAAGATTCAGCAGCTCGATCTGTCGAAATTACTACGTCCCTATGTCACACATGGTACCCTGACCGGTGAGTTCACCCAGGTGCTGGATCGCACTGCGTCGTCCGCATCCCCTTCATTCGGCGAAGGCACTTGGAAGGCCGATGCCAAGGACCTTCTGATGGATCAAATCCCAGCAGGAAACGGGCGGACTCTCTCGCTGGCCTTCAGCGCGCTGACGATCGGCCTGGTCTGTCATGAACAGGCCTGTGACGTGACCGATCTTAAGGGCGAGGGTATCGACGGGTCGTTTTCCGGTCAGGGAAAGATTACACTGCAACAGCCGATACAGCAGAGCCAGCTGGCATTGTCCGTGACGGTGATTCCCGGCGTTGGCTTTACTGGAAAGGCGGCTGGACTGGGCATTCCTCCCCTCCCTCCCGGAACGCCGTTTACGTTTAAAGTCGTAGGAACATTTGCACAGGCCAGAATCGCGTTGTAGAGTACAGCGACAAGCCAGAGGAATTAGGGTTGCATGAGTATTGCCACTGAATGTGTCGGATTGGATATCGGTCAGACCGGCCTGAAGGCAGTCCGGTTTCGCCGGCGGCTGAGCGGCCGAGAGACTATTGACTATTTTCACCAGCCGCTGCCGTTTTCCCGTCCTGAAGATATCGAGCCGGCCCGGCGGGTCCAGTCGTTGCGCGGGTTTCTCTGGCAGAACGGGCTCTACGCCACAGACCGCCTGGTGACCGCGATCCCCTGTCAGGACTTGTTCGTCCGGACCCTCTCTTTTCCGTTCAAAGATGCGGAGAAGTTGTCGCAGGTCGTTCCGTTTGAAGTCGAGAATCTAATTCCCATGCCGGTGGATGAATTGGCCATCGGCAGCGTGGTCCTTCCGCCCGGGCTGGCCTCAGACGGGTCATCGCGTATGACCAAAGGGTCTGACGTGTTGGTCACGGCTGCTCCCCGCGACAAAGTCGCCGAGCATCTTCGCTTCCTGGCTCAGGCCGATATTGAGCCGGCGGCGATCAATGTGGATGCGATGGCGCTGTATTCCGTGACGCAATTTCTGCAACAGGAAGGCGGCCATATTCCGCACGATCTGGCGATTATCGACGTCGGCGCTTCCAAGACCACGCTCTGCCTGGTGCATGAAGGACGTCCGGTGGTGTTACGGACGATTCTGTGGGGTGGCAATCATCTCACCCATGCCCTGGCGGTGCGTCATGCCTGCAGCTTTGCCGAAGCGGAACGACGCAAGCGCGCGTTGAACGTGCAACAAGTGGATGCCTGGCTGGAACCCCTGTTAAAGGAACTGCGGGTGACCATTCAAGGTTACGAAGGCAGTGAGCACGGCCGGCTCACCCATTGCTGGGTATCCGGCGGCGGGGCGAAGCTCAAAGAGATCGGTGGGTACGTGGCGCATCAGCTGGGCCTCTATCCTGTCGGCCCGCGACAGGGGTTTGGCTTGAACAGCCCGCAGGCTTTTTCCATCGCCTTTGGCCTGGCGATCCATCCAAAACTGATCCGTCCGAAATGGCGTTTTAAGCCGTCACCGGTCGGTCTGGCGCTCGATTTTAAAGCAGTGTCGGATGCGGCGGCACCGCAATCGACGACCTCCATTCGCGACAAGCGGTTCGCGTTGTGGGGCGCCGTTGCGCTGGCAGCACTGGTCCTCACAGATAGCCTGTCACACCTATTTCTGAAAGAGCAGCGTGTCCAGCAGCTGAAGGGTTCGCTCCACAGTCAATATGCACAACTCTTTGATTCCGGCGCCGCACCGGGAGAAGAGCTGGATCAGGCCCGTTTTCGGATTGCGGCAGTCGAGAAATCGCTGGCTATCGTAGACGGATCGCAAGGGCATGTGCTGGCCACGATGGCGGCTTTCATGAAACAGATGCCGGCTGGAATTTCGGTGAAGGTGAGAGATCTGACGGTCGATGGCGGCGTGGTGCTTCTCGAAGGGGAAACCACCTCATTCGAAGCAGTCGAGAAGATCAAACAAACCTATTCCACCGGCGGGCCCTTCAAGGACGTAGCGGTGAGCGAAACGCGGGTGGGAGCCTCTCCCAGTCAGGTGGTCTTCCGCATGACGGCGACGGTGGTGCAACCATGATGCATCAATTGCGGGAACGGTGGACTCAGCTCGCTCCCCGGGAACGCACCATTGTCGTGGTCGGCGGCGTCGTCGTCGTCACGAGTCTGCTGTTCGTGCTGATCGTCGATCCCCTGCTGGCGACGATGGAGCGGTTGGATCGGCAGGCCAGCAAGAAGCAGCGCGAGAGCGGCGAATTGACGACGTTAGGCGCGGACTATGCGAACAAACGCGCGCGACTGGCCAATGCAGAAACGCGTATGCCGGCGACTGACGCCGGATTCTCCCTCCTGGCGTTCATTGAGGAGGCGGCGACCAGCGCCCATGTGCGTGAGCGGATTGCCGGCATGCAGCCGCAAGTGCAAGCTCTGGCGCAAGGCTATCAAGAAACCGCGGTCGATCTCCGCTTGGATGGTGTGGCATTGCCGGATTTGATGGCGCTCCTGCTGGCAATCGAACAGGCGCCGCATGAACTCCAAGTCCGGCATTTGCAGGTTCGTCCGAAGTTCGACAATCCCATCAATCTCGACGCCACAGTCCGAGTCGTCAGTTATGCGAAGGGATGATGAACGCGGTGTCGCGCTCCTTCTTGCCCTGCTCGTTCTCGCGCTCCTGGTCGCGCTGATTCTTGAATTCGACGGCGAAGCCCGGCGCGAATACCGCGACGCGGCGGCATTTCGCGATAGCTTCAAATCGCAAACCCTCACGAGGGCGGCGATTCAAGCCGTCCGGGCGGTCCTTCAGCAGGACTTTATCAAGGACAAAAAGGCCGGTGAGGCGTACGACGCGCCGACCGATCTCTGGGCGATGCCGATCAAGGACTATGCGATCGGCGATGGTTTTCTGAGTGCGCAGATCGAGGATGAGCAGGGGAAAATCAATCTCAATGAGTTGGCCGGGACGGCCGGAGACGAACTCCAAAAAAAGAAGAAAATACAGCGGTTCAAGCGACTCTTTGAACTTCTCCAGCTGAGTCCTGACTTGATCGATGCGCTAGTAGATTGGGTCGATCCTGATGAAAACCAGGAACCGGCCGGAGCCGAAAGTGGGTACTATCAGTCCCAGCGCCAGGCCTATCGGGCTGCGAACGCCCCCCTGCGCGGGCTCGGAGATTTGCGTTTGATCAAGGGCTTTACGCCGGAGATCGTCGATCGGCTTTCACGCTATGTCACGGTATTTCCCGCTGAGGGCGGCTTGCTTGTGAATCTGAACACAGCCGACCTTTTGGTGATTCAGTCGTTGGATCCGGCGATCACGCAATCGATGGCTGCCGAAATTGCCCAAGGACGGCCGTATAAAAAGAAGGAAGAACTGGATCGCATCGGTAGTTTTCAGGAAATCGGAGCCAAATTGCGCGCAACCCAGACCGGGTACGATGTGAAGAGTGAATACTTCTCGGC
>JBEBHO010000187.1:0-24275 GCA_040081095.1 Nitrospira sp. | reverse complement strand
GTCGCTTCCGTTTCGTCCTCGCCGAACAGCTTGACGTATCCACCCAAAGGAATGGCCGAGAGCAGGTATTCGGTTTCGCCGACCTGGCGACCGAAAATCTTCGGGCCGAATCCGAGGGAGAATTTCAAGACTTTTACCCCCACCCAGCGCGCAGCCAGGAAGTGGCCGAGCTCGTGAAAGGCCACGAGTACGCCGAGCACGACCAGGAACCACCAGGCTTTTTGCATCAAGACCCAGAGGGTATCGGGGGACCAGGTAAATGCGAACATCATGGGTGTACTCAAGATCTATAGGTGAATGTTCAACGCCAGCATCAACTTAACACTCATTGCCAGAATTTCAAAATGAAGTTTCAACGGGGGAGGGCATGGACCAGGGACTCCGCTTTCTCTCTCGCCCAACGATCGGCTTCCAATGCGTCTTCTAATGTCGCTACGGCTTTTGGCGTATGGGCATCCATTGTCTGGCGGATGACTTCTGCGATTTCTGTGAACCGGATGCCGCCGTTCAGGAAGGCCTCGACGGCAATCTCATTGGCTGCGTTCATTGTGGCCGGCATGGTGCCACCGGTCCGGAGCGATTCGTAGCCGAGGTTAAGGCACGGAAACCGGTCGTGGTCCGGCTTGCAGAAGGTGAGCGTGCCGATTTCCGTCAAATCGAGCGAGGGCAGGTCGAGCGGCAGCCGCTCCGGGTATCGCATCGCATAGGAAATCGGCGTGCGCATGTCCGGCAGTCCCAATTGCGCGATCATGGAGCGGTCTTCATATTCGACGAGCGAGTGAATGATACTTTCGCGATGCACCATGACCTCGATGCGGGATTCCGGAATGTCGAACAGCCAGCGGGCTTCGACCACCTCAAGCCCCTTGTTCATCAGTGTGGCGGAGTCGATGGTAATCTTGGAACCCATCTTCCAATTGGGATGTTTCAGCGCTCGCTCAGGGGTGACGTGCTGCAACTCATCTTTTGCCACGGTCCAGAGGGCTCCGCCGGACGCGGTGAGAATCAATCGCCGCACGTCTTCGAGGCGATGGCCTTCCAATGATTGAAAAATGGCGCTGTGTTCACTGTCCACCGGGAAGATCCGGACGCCGTACTTGTGGGCTTCTTCCTGCATCAGCTTGCCGGCCATGACCATCGGTTCTTTATTGGCCAGCGCGATATGTTTTCCCGAACGAATAGCGGTGAGCGTCGGAACGAGTCCAGCCGCTCCGACGATCGCGGAAATAACGAGCTCGGCCTCCGGTAAGGAGGCCACCTGGGCGATGCCGGTTTCCCCGGAAAGGATTTCCACGGGAAGGCCGGCGCAACGTTGCCGCAACGTGACGGCTGCGGCTTCCTGCGATACTGCCACCACGCGCGGGGTGAAAGCGCGGATCTGTTCTTCCAGCTTGTCGATATTGTTGCCGGCGGTCAGTCCGGCGACACGGAACTCGCCAGGGAATCGCTGAACGATATCGAGAGTGCTCGTGCCGATTGAACCGGTAGAGCCCAGGATGATGATAGTTTTCATGGCGTCTCCTGCTAAGGGAGCGGCGAAAAGCCGCAGATCAATGTCACATAGTAGTAGAAGGTGGGGGCGGTGAACAAGAGACTATCCAATCGGTCGAGCATGCCTCCATGACCGGGAAGAATGCCGCCTGAATCTTTCACCCCGACCGCGCGTTTCATCGCGGACTCACACAAATCGCCCACTAGGCCCGTGCCCGTCATCAACAGGGCCAGCGCCAGTGCATGAACCATCGGTAATTGCGGGGCCAATAAGACTTGTGAGATGAGGGCCACAGCCATGGCCAGAGCCAATCCGCCCGCCAAGCCCTCTATCGATTTCTTCGGACTGATCGATGGGGCGAGAGGATGCCGCCCCCAGAGGGTGCCCGCATAATAAGCCCCGATGTCGCTGGCCCAGGTGACCAATGCGATAAAGACGATCAGCCATTCGCCGGAGGGAAGAGCGCGTGTGGATACCAGCGTGCTGAGGGTCAGTCCAATATAGAGGGGACCGAAGATGGCGACCGCCGTATCGTGGAAACGGGACGTGATGGCATTCGAGGACCAGAGCATCGCCAGGAGCGCACCAGCGAGACTCGATAGCAGTATTGCATCGATTGGCAGTGCCCAGTGGGGACGGACAATCAGGAGGCCGGTAAGGCCGAGGGCGATGGCCGTGAGTGCCGGGTTGCGCCGCTCGCCGAAGCCCATGCGCGTGAGCTCAAGCAGGGCGATGGCTCCGCCTAGCACAACGAGCAGCGTCAGGCCCCACGGAGGCAGATAGCGAATGATCCCATAGACGATGGGAATGCCGATGAGTGCGGTATAGACACGCCGGGCATCGAAGCGACGGGCGGGCGTGGTAACAGCTGAAACCGGTGTGGTCGCTCGATCGCCAGGCACATCTACTGGGCTGAGGTTGTCCACGTGCGGTTAGGAGGACACGGTGCTCAGGACCCTGCCAAATCGGCGCTCGCGCCGCTGATACTCGATCAGCGCCAGCAAGAATTCACGTCGCCGAAAGTCCGGCCAGGGCGTTGAGGTGAAGTAGAGTTCAGTGTAAGCCAACTGCCACAAGAGGAAGTTGCTGATGCGGGTTTCTCCGCTGGTTCGAATCAAGAGATCGGGGTCGGGGAGTGGGTGTGTGTAGAGGTAGTGCGCCACCAGCGCTTCATCCACCTGGTCGGGCCGGATCGTTCCGGCTTGCGCGTCCCGTAGCACTCCACGCACAGCATCCACGATCTCGGTTCGTCCCCCGTAACTGAGGGCCACGGTCAGATGCAGCTTGCTCAGATGCGCAGTTTCCAGTTCAGTCGTCCGGACCCAGCGTTGGGCGGTCTCAGGAAGCGCATCGAGCCGGCCAATGGAGCGGAAGCGGACGCCTTGTTCAATCAGGCTGGCTCGCTCGGTGGAGAGATAATGCTCCAGGAGCCCCATCAACGCAGAGATTTCCTGTGTCGGACGGTTCCAGTTTTCTTGTGAGAATGCATAGATGGTGAGGTGTTGGATGCCCAGTTCGAGGGAGAGCGTGATCATCTCCCTGACGGAGTTGATTCCTTCACGATGGCCGGCAATGCGCGGCAGGCTCCGGAGCTCGGCCCAACGCCCGTTTCCGTCCATGATGACAGCCACATGTTTAGGTTGAAGCTCCGGCTCCAACGTATTGAGCAATTCCTGTTCGGAAAGGTGTTCGAGGTTGGGTGAGGAGGGTATCCGTGGCATGAGACGAGAGCCGATTTCCTTTCCGTGAAGACGCAATGGCAGGCCAACAAAGTCTACTGACGAGGGTAGGCAATGTCAAACGCTATTTAGTAAAAGCCCTTGGTCTGTCAATAGTTAAGATGCGTTGCATTGCGGCTGCGGAAATGAATGGGCTATACTCCGCGTTCGTTCCAATGCAGAAACAAAGGGGCTTGATTGATGGCTGATTCCGGGCAGCTTGCAAAATTCGGCATGACGGATCTGGAAGTGTTTCAGGCCCTTGACCGGCTCAATGTTCGGGATGTGGACTATGCCGATCTCTACTTCGAGTCGCGGGTGTCGGAATCCGTCTCCATGGAAGAGGGGATCGTCAAGCGCGCCTCGAAGAGTATTTCCCAGGGAGTCGGAGTGCGGGCGACTGCCGGAGAGAAAACCGGGTTTGCCTATTCGGACGAGCTGACCAAGAAGGACTTGGAGATCGCCGCGGATACGGCCCGGTATATCGCGAATTCTCCCAAAGGCGATCGCACTCTGCCCGTCCCGACGCAACGGCGCCCGACGCGCGATCTCTATCCCATCGAACGGGCAAAAGCCGAGGTAGCGACGGCAGATCGGGTGGCCTTGCTCAATGCGATCGATGCCGAGGCGCGGCGCTACGATCCACGGATCAAGAATGTGCTGGCCTCCTTTAATACAGAATATAAAGTCGTGGCCGTGGCGACATCGGACGGCACGATGATCGGGGATGTGCAGCCCTTATCCCGACTTCAAGTGACCTGTATCGCTGAAGAAAACGGCAATCGGCAGGTGGGGTCATTCGGCGGAGGCGGACGGGTCGGATTCGAGTTCTATCAAGAAGAGAGTCGGTATTTAGGATATGCGCGGGAAGCGGCGCGCGAAGCGATTTTGAATCTGTCCGCGGTGGATGCGCCGGCAGGGGTCATGCCGGTGGTGCTTGGCGGAGGGTGGCCGGGCATTCTGTTGCATGAGGCCATCGGCCATGGACTCGAATCGGACTTCAACCGGAAGAAGACCTCGGCTTTTTCAAATTTGATCGGCAAGCGCGTGGCTTCTGATGTGTGCACGATTGTCGATGATGGCACGCTTCCGTTTCGTCGCGGATCGCTCAATATGGACGACGAAGGCACGCCCACGGGACGCACGGTGCTGATCGAGAAGGGGATTCTTCGCGGCTATATCACGGACAAGCTGAACGCGCGGTTGATGGGGATTCCGCTGACCGGTAATGGCAGGCGGGAAAGCTATCAGAGTATTGTGCTCCCGCGCATGACGAATACGTTCATGCTGGCTGGCGAGTCCGATCCCGACGACATTATAAAATCGGTCAAGCGCGGGCTGTACGCGGTGTCTTTTGGCGGCGGGCAGGTGGATATCACCAGTGGGAAGTTTGTGTTCTCGGCGAGTGAAGCCTATTTGATTGAAGACGGCAAAATCACCAAACCGGTCAAAGGGGCGACGTTGATTGGGAACGGGCCTGAAATCCTGACGAAGGTATCCATGGTCGGACATGACCTCAAGCTGGATAGTGGAATTGGCACCTGCGGCAAGGACGGCCAGTCCGTGCCGGTCGGTGTGGGGTTGCCCACTCTGAAGATTGATGAAATCACCGTTGGCGGGACACAGCGATCATGAGCAACTTGCCTGAACAGACCAACGGGTACGCACAGTTGGCTGCGGATGTGCTCGCCCGCGCGAAGCAGTGCGGCGCGACGGAGGCCGACATCGTGGTTGCCGACGGAGAAACCTTTTCTGTGCAAGTGCGGGTCGGCGTCGTCGACCGCTTGAGCAAGGCTCGTGAGAAGCGGCTAGGGCTGCGGGTGTTCGTCGGCAAACGGTCGGCCACAACCTCGACTTCAGATTTTTCGAGCGATTCATTGCATCGACTGGTGGATGAGACCTGTACGCTGGCGAAAGCCGTGGTGCCGGACGAGGTGTCGGGTTTGCCTGCGGCATCGGAGATGGCGGCCAACTGGCCGGATCTGGATCTCTACGATAGTACCAAGCTCGGCGCCGATCAGCAGATTGATTTGGCCAAGCGGGCGGAGGCCGCTGCCTTGGCGGTGGATCCTCGCTTGACGAACTCGGAAGGGGGCGATTTTGACTCGTCGTCCGGCCGGGTCGTGCTGGCGAACAGCCATGGATTCGTCGGCGAGTATCGTAGCTCGAGTTTCTCCATCTCAGTCTCGCCGATCGCGACCGATGTCGCCACCGGCGGCATGCAGCGCGATGCCTGGTATGAGGTGCAGCGCAAATTCAGCCGGATGTCTTCCCCCGAATCAATCGGCCAAGAGGCCGCGCGGCGCACGTTGCGCCGTCTCGGCGGGCGCAAGGTCTCGACGAAGCGCGTGCCGGTGATCTTCGATCAGGACTGTGCCGGGAGTCTTCTCGGAAATCTCTGCAGTGCAATTTCCGGGTACTCGCTCTACAAGCGGGCTTCATTTTTGCTCGATCAACTCGGTAACCGCATCGCATCAGAACATCTGACCATTTATGACGACGGACGTATGGACGGCGGACTGGGGTCGCGACCGTTTGACGGCGAAGGGTTGGCTACGCGGAAGAATACGATTGTCGAACGTGGGGTATTGAAGAGTTACCTGCTCGATTCCTATTCCGGCAAAAAACTGGGATTGCCGTCGACCGGGAATGCCTCGCGCAGCGTGGGGGAGAGCCCATCGGTCGGGCCGACGAACTTCTATTTGGTGCCTGGGACCAAGACGGCGCAGGAGATCATTGGGTCGGTCAAGGAGGGGTTGTACGTGACCGAGCTGATCGGATTCGGGATTAACATGGTCACCGGCGACTACTCCCGTGGTGCCTGCGGGTTCTGGATCGAGAACGGAGAGCTCGCCTATCCTGTCGAAGAAATTACGATTGCCGGGAATCTCAAACAGATGTTTACCGACATTGAAACGGTGGGGAGTGATTTGGTGTTTCGTGGACGCATTGCGAGTCCGACCATCAAGTTGGGCGAACTCATGGTGGCGGGCAATTAGGATAATGAGAAGGGAGCAGACCATGCGATTTCTAGTATGGGGCCTGATGACCCTGGCAGCTGTAGCACTGCCCCTGACGAGCGGTGCCGCAGAGTTTTCACTGACGAGCCCGACAATTAAAGATCACAGCACGATCGGCAACGACCATGTGTTTAATGGATTTGGTTGCACCGGCCAGAATCTGTCGCCGCAACTGCTGTGGGAGCATGCTCCAAAGGACACGAAGAGTTTCGCGCTCACGGTCTATGATCCTGACGCGCCGACCGGCAGCGGCTGGTGGCATTGGGTTATTTTCAACATGGCTCCTACTGTGAGCGCACTGGCATCCGGTGCCGGCAAACCGGACAGTTCGTCAGCGCCTCAGGGGAGCGTTCAAAGCATGACGGATTTCGGCCAGCCTGGCTATGGTGGCCCGTGCCCGCCGCAGGGCGATAAGCCCCATCGCTATATCTTCACGCTCTACGCGTTGAAAGTGGATCAGCTTCCGCTCAAGCCGGAGGCTTCAGGGGCGATGGTCGGGTACTATCTGAAACAGAACGCACTGGCGAAAGCGACCTTCACGGCCATGTACGGCCGATAAGTCAGAAGACATTTCGGATGAGATCACGGCGGTTTGTGTAAAGGGACAACAGATGGCGCTTGATGCTGAATTGGGAAAGAAGATGCTGCAGCTGATTACGTCGCGCTATGACGATCGGCATTGGCGCAAGAAGATCGAGAAGACTCTGAGCCTGCCTCAATCAGGCGTCGCAGACCCGATCCAGCAGCAGCTGTTCATGTATTTAAAAATCGGACTCAAAGCCTACAAGTCGCGCCGCGCCGATCCGGATGCGTGGATTATCGGTGGTTATGCGACGAAAGAAGTCATTGATCGCGCCAAGTTTCAGCCCCAACTCGTCGGTCCCGACGTGAAGAAAGAGGAGGTCGCTTTCCTGGGCATCGATCCCGGTGACGACGTGACCGAGGGATGGTGGGACGAGATGCTGGTGCAGTGGTTTGATGTGCCTGAAGAAGAGAAGCCTGCCGAAGGTGAAGAAGAGGGTAAGACCGACGAGACCGAGTCTGTCGCCACGGCCGACGAGCCGTCCTCAAAAACGAAATAGGCCTTCGGTGCTGTTTGTGTGCCTGGCACCGATCGAGAAGACGCTAGAACAGATCCATCTGAGTCGGATGTGGCGGATCAATCTGCAGCGTCGGTGCTGCTGATGAACCAGCCGGCGCAGGTTCGGCTGGTTTGGTATTCCGGTCGAGGAACTCCTTCAATTTCTTGAAATCCGCTTTCAGCGTGTCGAGCAGGCCCCCCTGGTGCAGCGCTGCCGCCGGGTGGAGCAAGGGAAAGAGCACGAAGTCTTTCATGTAGAAGGCTTGCGCTTTCACTTTTGTAATTCCGACTTTTCTCTCCAGCAGCGTTTGCGTCGCCCAGTTTCCCAGGGTACAAACCAACTTCGGCCGAATCAGTTGGATTTGTTGCAGCAGAAACGGCTTGCAGGTTTCGACTTCGTCTGTTTCCGGATCGCGATTTTCTGGCGGCCGGCACTTAATGACGTTGGCGATGTAGATATCCTCGCGTGAGAGATTCGCCGATTGCAGGAGGTCGTTTAGAATCTTTCCTGCCGCGCCGACAAACGGCTCCCCCTTCAAATCTTCATTGGCTCCAGGTGCTTCACCCACAAACATGACGCTGGCATGCGGATTCCCGACGCCAAAGACGACCTGGCTACGGCCTAGCTTGGCCAGCTTGCAGCGCTGGCAGTTGTGGAGAGACTTGGCGAGATCCTGAAGTGGTGTTGTCATGATCGATCGGGTGCCAACAAGTGGCGGTATCTTAGGAAGGCTGTGGTGGGTTGTCAATGTGTCGCCTGAAAAGACAGGCTAGCGATGGCGAGAATGGATTGGAAACGAGCGGGCCGTGCGCAACTTACTCGACTCGGTACCCTTTAGCCGCTAAGCAGGTGTCGCGCATAGCGTTGATGGTTGAGAGGCCGTGCAGGGCGCGCGCATGGTCGGCTGGACTCTGAGGTCCTGGGCCGAAGGGGAACGGGGAGGTCTGGCTATAGAAATGTTGCTCGTTAGCCATTCGGGCTTTGTATTCACACTCCATGTAATCTCGATCAACGTCGGCCCGGTTATAGCCAGACGGGTGGCCGCCACGCTCATAGGGACTGGAGGCGCAGCCGGCCAGCCAAGAGAGCACCATGACGGAACCGAACGCTATGATCGGGGGAGCGCTCATGGATTCACACCTATCACCTGAGTGATCGGTGGTCAAGTCATGTTCCGGCGATGATGTCCACGCATCTGCGTGCGCTGACGACCGCGCTCTCGTAATTGCTCGGCCAGCCGGTGTCGGTCCACGCGCCTGCTACCAGAAAATTCTGAATGGGGCTTTGCGGAATGGGACGGAGTATCGCGGTGCCGGACTTGAGTGACAGCGCCGCATGCGCGCGGCGCTGGAAGCCTGTCGGGCGAAGGTCTGTGCCGGGGGGCGTTGGAAAGAGACGCCGTATCGCTTGCTTAGCAAGATCGATGAGATCGGTATCGGTTCGTTCAATAAACGGTACATCGCCGACGGCTGCTAATTCATACAGAGTCGTTGAAGGATCTGCCTGTGAGACTGTGACGTATTGGAATGTGTGCCCTGGTAAGAGGATGAGGCGGTTGGCGGTTGCTGGCGTCGATCCAGCGAGTTGAACGGACACGCCTGGTAGATCGGTCAACTCACTGAGCTGGGAGAAATAGCCATATCGGGTGAGGAGCCGATCCGGAAGAAGTTTCAAAAGGGCGTAATGAGGCATTCCGGACAGGAACCAAGTGCCATGGATGACGGTTCCATCCCAGAGGCGGAGGTGGTCGATGCGATGCTGGGTAAATTGGATATGGGGGAGATCTGTTTGTGCAAGAAAGCGTGTGCCCTGTGTGGATAAGTCGGCTCTCAATCGTTCCCGCAGGCGATGGAGGAGTGCGTCGGTGAGTTTCGTGCCGTGGGCGCCATGCGCATTGGTGAGAAAGGGGGGCGCAAGGACTCGTGCGCAGGTCGCAGCTGAGAGATCTGTGAGCGCGTTCCCTGTGAGAAAGCGGACCAGGGGCGACCAGATCGCATTGCGTGCGGATGGGCTTTGGCCAATCGATGCCAGCCAGACGTCGGCGGTGCGCTGGTCGAGGGCCGTGGGAATAGAGCTTTCCTGTTCCCAGACCCGCTCCAGATAGGAGAGGAGTTGCCAGCGATCATTCCAGGAGAGGCCGCGAAAACGAACGAGTCCGGCAATCCAATGGAGTGAGCCGGGAAGCGTGGTCGGCCTATACGATACGATGCGTCCGTCAGGCAATTGAAACTCAAGCGGGGTTGCCTGGGCTTGTGGTGCGGGCTCAATGTCTGGGAGTGAGCGAAGTAACGCGCGCATCTCACGGTGGCAGCCCAGGATATGCGCAGATGCGGAGGGTTCGTCTGCCCAGTCGGGATGTTCGATGACCGTGAGTTGATATCCCTGCTGGGCAAGTTTGCAGGCTGCGACGAGGCTGGCCAGTGTGGTGCCGAGAACAACAATCGATTCTGTACGTGCGGTGGTCACGAGAATCGTGAGCGAAGCCAGATTCCTGCGGCGATTGCCAGGCGGTGATTGGTTGAGAGGCGAATGCGTGGACCAAACACCTGGTAATCGGAGGCTTCGATCTTCTTTAAAATTCTGGAATAAATCCCGCGCATGATTTCCGCGACGGTCAGTGCGCGGCGCTCGTGAGGGGGGAGCGCCATCAGTGCCGCGCGGGCCTTGTCATAATACTGTCGGGCGCGTGCGGCTTCATGTTGCATCAACTTTTGGAATTCCGGTGTGTAGGCCTGTTGCCGCAGCGCTTTTTCCGAATACTTGCAGGCTTTCAAATCTTCCAGGGGAAGGTAAATGCGGTTTTGCGCCGCATCGGTGCCGACGTCCCGAAGGATGTTGGTGAGCTGGAAGGCCATGCCGAGATCCACGGCGTAGTCCTGTGCCCGGGCCGAGGTCGCACCGAAGATGTGCAGGCAGATGAGGCCCACGACGGACGCGACGCGGTAGCAATAGGACGACAGCTCGTTGAAGGTGACGTATCGATTGTTGTGCAGATCCATCTCCACGCCCTTGATCAATTCCTCAAAATAGACCTTGGGAATCGAGAGCGCTTTCACGTGATGCGCCAAGCTGATGGTGATCGGCCAGGTCGGCGTGCCGTGATAGGCGGCGTCCAGCTCCGCGCGCCACTTGACGAGTTCTTCCTGTGGCTGACTTCCGGCGGGCGGCTCATCCACCGCACTGTCGACGGCTTTGCAGAATGCGTACACCGTATACATGGCGCTACGACGCGCCTTGGGGAGAAAGAAGAATGAGTAGTAGAAATTGCTGCCACTCGATTTGGTCAGCGCGGTGCAATAGGCTTGAGCTTCGTCGACGGTCATGCGCGGGACTCCACGGAGAGCAACGAGGTCGTCAGGCGGACGGCCTGTGCAGGATTGAGGTTGTGCGACGGCTTCGGGTGAAAGAGTGCGGCCAGTAATTCCACGCCATCAACGAGACGAGGGCCGGGGCGGCTAAAATAGGAGTTGGCATCAAGGACATAGGTGTCCGGCCAGCGGGCGAGCTGCGTCGACCAGGGCGTCTCAGTGTCCTCCAGACGGCTGAGCTCAGTCAGGGTTCGTTGAACCGAATACCCACAGGGCATGATGAGAACCACGTCCGGCTTGGCGTTGCGGACTTCCTCCCAGGTGGTTTCGCGAGACGGTTGACCCTGTGCTCCAAGGACATCTTCTCCTCCTGCGAGCGCCACCATGTCAGGTACCCAATGTCCGGCAAGATAGAGCGGGCTCAGCCATTCAAGGCAGACCACGCGAGGTCGGGTAGCCCGTTTGGCAGCGGATACCTGATCGAGCCTGGCACGTAAGGAGTGGAGCAACGTTCGACCGCGATCAGCCGCATGTACAGCCTGTGCAATGCGCTCAACATCGAGCAGCGTATGTTCGAGAGAGGTAGGACTCAGGGTTACGAGTCGCGGTGCAACGGGAAGCGACTGTATGGCCTGTGTTAGCTGATCCGGGGTGACGGCACAGACATGGCAGAGATCCTGGGTGAGGATCACGTCTGGCTGGGCGGCAATAAAGCGTCGCTCATTGAGACGATAGAGCCGTTGGCCGGCCGCAACGAGTTTCTTGACCTCCCGATCAATCGCGTCGCTTGAAAGTGTGCGTTGATCAATGACTGATTCGATCACGGAGGGGATGTGGCGGACGGAATCCGGGTAGTCGCACTCGTGGCTGACCGCCACCAATTGGCCGGTGAGGTCGAGGGCCGCGACGACTTCAGTGGCGCCGGGGACCAGTGAGCAGATGCGCATTATGGATTCATCCTCATGCGGAGGGCCATAACCGGGCTCGCAGCTCGTCCAGGTTGGTGTCTGCCAGGCTGTGAGTGATGGCATGGGCCTCATGCAAATCTTGTGTGGTATGGGTATTCGCAACTGCCAGCACTTTCATGCCGGCGGATTTGGCCGATCGAATGCCGGGGAGTGAATCTTCGATGACCAGGCACGACGCGGGGTCCAATCCAAGGGCCGGGCGCTGTTGCGACAAACCGGCCAGCGCATACTGAAAGGGTTGAGGGTCAGGCTTCCCTCGGCTGACATCTTCGGCGCTGGTGATATGCAGAAAGGCCTTCCTGAGTCCGGCCTGTTCGAGGATGAGTTCAATCTCAGGGCGGAGCGCGCCGGAGGCGATCGCCAAAGGGTAGTGCGCGGCGGCGTGCTGCACGAACTCGCGTACGCCTGGGAAAATCACAAGATGATCCTTGACCGAGGCCAGGTAGGCGATGGCTTTCTTGGTCATCAGCTCGTGGAGGCTGGCCGGGGTCACCGGCCGCCCATTGGCCTGCAGTGCGGCGAGGAAGCAGCCCCGGTCATCGAAGCCTAAATAGTTCGTGTAGTAATCCGACTCCGTGAGGGTAATGTCGATGTCGGCCAGCGTGCGCTGGAGCCCGGCATAGTGAAGCGGTTCCGTGTTTGCGATGACACCGTCGAAATCGAAGAGTATGGCGCGCAGAGTCTTCATCTCCAGTTTCAATCCCAGTTGAGTGTGCGGGTGAATGGGCGGGGCGCATTATAACACAGAGGGCGGCGACACTGGATGGTATCGCCGCCCTCTGGTGAATACAAAGAATGCGAAGGACTTGATTACGGCTTCAGGCGAAGCCGCTTCTCAGCGACCCATCCTTTGACGCCATCGTCGCTCCGGACGGAGTAGACCCATCCGTTCTGTTGGAGGTCGCCGTCAAGAATCGTGAGCCCTGTCCCGGGACGAACAGCCGGACCTGGCTTTGCACCGGCTGGATCCTGGGTCAATGTAATCGTACCGCCGGCGAGCGCCGGATCGACGGCCACTGTCACACGCTGACCTTCTCCGAACATTGGAGCCAGTGAAGCGGGTGCGGGCGGAGCCGTCATTGCCGGGCTGCTCGGCATCGCAGGCGGTACCGGCGTCATGCCGGGCGCTGCCGGTGTCGCAACGGGCGCAGGCGCCGAGGCGGCTGGCGGTGTCGGAGGCGGAGTGGCAGGCATCGGTGCGCTCGCCTGTGGAGTTGCCGGCGCTGGAGCAGGCGCATCCGGTGCAGCCGGAGTCGGTTGTGCGATGGGTGCGGGGGGTACGACTGCCGGCCGCGCAGTCATTTGTGGTGGTGAGGCGGGAGCCTCGCCCAGCAACTGATTGACCCAGTCCATCACCATTTCAGGCTCCATGGCGACATAGGCGCCACCGCCGACGAGGGCGAGGAGCAGGATCCAGAGGACGGGACGGCCGCCTGATTTCTTAGGTGCGTTCATGGGTGAAGACGAACGAGTGTTCGTCGTTTGCTCCAATTCTTCTTCGGTAAATTCTAAATCCGGCTCCGGTTGGCGGGCAAAGAACAGATTGGAGAGCGCACTGCCTGCGAACGACGGACCCCCAGCGACTGCGAACATCGGGCACCTCCCTGTAGCGATCATCGGCAAACGATCATTATCTGTGAAAGTACTTATCACCAAGGTTCGGTGGAGTCAATTTTATGGGGGAATTCTGCCTGTTAACGGACCTTCATGACCGGAGTCGACGAGTCAGCAGGATTGTTGTTGCGCGCAAGATAGCACCTGATCCTGTCGACTGCCGGATCGAAATACCGTGAGTCCTTTGCAGCCGAGACGATGAGCGAGTTGGAAGGCCTCGGCGACGTCCCGGGTCGTCGCCGAGGGGGCAGGTTGATGGTCTTCGAGACGCCGCTGTCGCTATGGCGCTGGAAGGTCGCTTGCATTTGCACGTGATGTGACGGCGACACATCGTGGGCGGTGACAAAGAGACGTCGCAGTGAGGATGGCAGCTGGGTGAGGTGTTGGATCGAGGCGCTCTGCTCCAATTCCCGTTGGAGCGAGGAGAGTATCACACCGTGGGTGTCGGCGTGCCGCACGAACGCCGGATGGAGGCTGGAGAGGGTCATGCCGTCCATGACGGTGCGCACCAGATGAATGCCGTAGAGGGGTTCGATGCCGGCGGAACAGTCTGCGATGATACTGATCGTGCCGGTGGGGGCGATGGTCGTGACCGTGGCGTTACGCCAGCGATCCCTGTGTGATTGGAGCCGGCTGCTGCGATAGGCTGGGAAGACTCCGCGCTCTCGCCCGAGCTGCGTTGAAGCTTCGTGGGCCTGCGTCTGAACGAAGCTCATGAGTTCCCCTGCGATCACCAAGGCCTCGTCGGAATTATAGGGAATGCCGAGATGAATCAGCAGATCGGCGAAGCCCATGATGCCAAGGCCGATCTTTCGGGTGAGCGCGGTGTGGTCCTCGATGGCCTGGAGAGGAACGTGAGTGCGATCGAGGACGTTATCGAGAAACCGTACCGTCGTCGGGATGATGCGGTGCAGTCGATCGTAATCGATCACCGGTGTCCCTGATCGGACCGTTACAAAATTTGCGACATTGATAGAGCCGAGCGTGCAGGACTCGTAGGGGAGAAGGGGCTGCTCTCCGCAGGGATTGGTGGCTTCAATCTCTCCCAGGTGGGGAGTGGGATTCGCCCGATTGATCGTGTCTAGAAATATGACGCCGGGCTCTCCGGATTGCCAGGCGGCCTGCACCAGTTGATCGAAAATGGCTTGGGCCGCTACGCGGCGGACTGTTTTTCCTGTGCGTGGATTGATCAGCGGGATCGCCTGCTGACGGTGCAAGGCCCGCATGAACCGGTCGGTGATTCCAACCGACAGGTTGAAATTCGTCATTTCAGAAGGATTTTGCTTGAGGGTGATGAACTCCAGAATGTCCGGGTGATCGACTCGCAGGATGCCCATGTTGGCGCCGCGCCTGGTGCCGCCTTGCTTGATGACGTCGGTCGACAGATTGAAGACCCGCATGAAGGAGACCGGACCGGAGGCGACACCATTAGTCGTGGCGACACGATCGGCCCGGTGGCGAAGCCGGCTGAAGGAAAAGCCGGTTCCTCCTCCCGATTGGTGGATCAAGGCCTGATACTTCACCGCATCAAAAATCGACGCGAGCGCATCCTCGACCGGAAGAACGAAACACGCCGACAATTGCTGCAACGGACGCCCCGCGTTCATCAGCGTCGGAGAATTGGGCAGGAAATCGAGGCGGGCCATCAGATCGAAGAACTGCCGGGCGAGATGGGGCTGCCGGGTGTGGCGCGGGTATGCGCGTTCGGCATGGGCGATGTCGCGGGCGACACGCCAGAAGAGTTGCGACGGTGATTCGGCGATGATGCCGTTGGTGTTTCGTGCCAGATATCGCTGGGCCAAAACGGTGCAGGCGTTTGGCGAGAGGGGTTTTGGTAACGATCGTGATCGCGGCTCAGTCATACTCTTCATTATAGTCCGTTTTGGCGGAGAGGCGAGCCCGGAGGGCGATTCCGTCTTGCCACTTGAATCTCGGACGAACCGTTCGGCAGAATGCCAGTCCCGACATGCACCTGAATGAGCCGCGCCGATGAAATCATATCGAGAAGAACTCTGGTTCGAGACGAAGACGCGCCGGGCCTATCTCAATATCACGCCCGAGGTTGAAGCCGTCCTCAGGTCGAGCGGTGTGACGGAAGGGCTGGTATTGGTGAATGCCATGCACATCACGGCCAGTGTCTATATCAACGACGACGAACCGGGATTGCTCCGGGACTACGACGACTTTCTGGAGCGGCTTGCGCCGCATGCGGCGGTATACCGGCATAATGAGACCGGAGAAGACAATGGCGATGCGCATGTAAAGCGGCAGGTGATGGGGCGTGAGGTCGTAGTGGCGGTGACAAAAGGGCGGCTGGATGTCGGTCCCTGGGAGCAGATTTTCTACGGCGAGTTTGATGGCCGGCGCCGAAAGCGTGTGTTGGTGAAAGTGATTGGTGAGTGATGGGTGTCGTCGTGAGCCAATGGTGCCAGAGTCAAAGCCGCGGGAACTGTCTTGGCCCTTGCTCCCGCAGGGATTCTTTGGCAACATGGACGTTGTGTGATGCCGGTAAGAGCCTATCCCATTTCGGCTATGTGAGGAGCGTCTAGATGTTGGCTTGGTCTCGTCCCGATCCGCTCACTCGCGACCTCATCCACTTGATCAATGCGCGTCGTCATGATCACGGCGATACTGACGCGGCGATCGATACGCTGCAAGCGTTTCTGGAGCAGGGGCGTGAGTCGGACCTGCTCACGGTCCTCGCTGCGCTCGATGAAGAAATGGCGGAGTGGCTCTTCGATCTGCTCGCGGAAGCCAGTTGTACCTTGGCGCTGGATGAATCTACAGAAGAGAAGCCCGCCTATGCCACGATGGCGGCCTTGGAACTTCCGCTGCAAGCCAATCTCACGGCACCGCTCAAGCTGAAAATTGATCCCATTGCGACGGCGGAGCTGCTGCATCGGCATCTGCGTTTGTCGGCCGGCACGGTCGTGCGTGTCGAATCCAGGCTGCTGACCGATGCGACGTTGGAGCCGCTCAATCTTCAGATGTTGCATGACCATGTGACGTCGATAGCAGATTCGCAACGGACTCAGGCCATCGCCGCGCGGCTCTATCCGCCGGTGGAGAATACGGCGTTTCTCCTGTTTGAAATCATCGGGGCCTCCGATCCCGGGTTGCCGGATTCGTGGGAAGATCGACATCGGCGGGCGATCCTGGAAGGGCTGGTCGAGCAATGTCCAGAATTGGCTTTAGCGCCGGATACGATCGAGGTGCCGGTGTATGCCGCCTATGCCATGTTCGATGCGCAAAATGCGGTGCGCATTCACCATTTGGCCGACGAGACAGCGGCAGTGTGGCGTGATCTGGATCCGTTGGTCCGGTCGCGGACGGTCGTGCATCTCCATACTCAATGCGGCAATGGTGTCTATATGCCGGTGTGGACCGATCTGTTCGATCCGGAACTGCCGGAAGAGCACGGGCCGGTGTGGACGTCTCCCGATGTGTGGGTGTTCACCGCCGATTTGCCGATCGAGTGGCCGGGTGAAATGTTGACCAATCGATTGCTGGCCGAGGGCTGTACCAGATTCGAAAATCACATCGTCGAAACGCCGGATAACTAGCCTCTTTCGCATTCCCCGTATTGCCCGGTCAAAATCGCGCCTTTCGGTGCTTTTCTGCAGGCGTTGTCCTATCCTGGTCCCACATCATGCCGAAACCATCATCTTCATCCAGTCGCCTTGCTGCGATTTTTGTGACCATTGTCGGGTTGGGATTGGTCTGGGGGTTGGTGTGGGCCAATATGCCGAGTAAGGACCAACTCCATGCATCCGGGGTCTCGTCTCGGGCATCGAACGCCACGCCTCCGACCCCGGCGCTGGATTTGAGTATTCCGGGGGTACCGGCTCCGAATGCACCGGGGTCTCGCCGAGTCTTCGTCAACGGAGCGGAGGTGTCTCAATCCGGGCAGAATGTAAGCGGGGCAGGAGCCGCGGCCAATGTTCGTGCAAAGCAAATCGCGGAAATGAAGTGTGAGGCCGAGCTGCAGCAGGTGTGTCCGGATAGTCTGCAGGGCGAGGATCGCCGGCAGTGCATGGAGCAGCGGGCGAAACAATTGCCGTCCCCCTGTCAGTCGATGGTTCGCCAGCAATTGGTCCGGTGGAAAGAACAGTCCGGCCATGCCGTGGCTTGCGCGGATGATGTGAAGCGATTCTGTCCCGATGCGCAGGCCGGAGACGGACAAATGGTGCAGTGCCTGCAGGATCATGCCCAGGATGTGTCCGATGGGTGCTACGCGACACTGCCGAAAGGTGCACTCACGCTCAGAAACTAAGTTGCCGCTCCGCCACGCTCGATCACCCGCCTCGTCGTTCGTTCCCTCTCCATTCCATCGCAGATCACGCTCGCAGGAGCGGGCCTATTCAGCAGTGATGCGCTCGTAACGATGTGCCGGTATTTATGGGGAGAAGAGTCGTGGCGTCGTGCGCGGTCTCGTTAGATTGCGAGGCGCTCACGGACGCGATGCCACATCGTCTGACCCAGAGCGTCACGGATGGCTAAGGTAATGACGGTGGTGTTGTCTTCACCGCCCGCGTCATTGGCGAGCGTGACGAGTCGTTGCGCGGCCTCGCCCATATTATCGGTTTGTGTCAGGGCATGGAGGATGGCTCCCGGGCGAACTCCTTTCGTGAGGCCATCTGAGCAGAGCAGCAGCAGGTCGCCTGCCTGCAACTCAGTTTCGCCGATGGTCACCTCGACATCCGGTTCAACGCCCAGCGCGCGGGTGACCATATTGCGGCGCGGTGACCGTTCCGCTTCTTCTTCCGTCATCAATCCCGAGCGCACCTGTTCGACAACCCATGAATGGTCTGTTGTCAGCGGCTGGAGCTTGTGTGCACGGACCAGATACAAGCGGCTGTCACCGACGTGGGCGAACGACAACAGATGGCCTGTCAGCAGCACGGCGACACCGGTCGTCCCCATGCCGGCCCATTCCAGATTTTTCGTGGATTGCGCATAGACGACACGATTGGCTTCGCGAATGGCGCTGGCTAGGCGGTTGGTGGGAGAGGAAACGTTCGGGGCGGCGCGTCCGATCAGCGGCAGATCGGAGCGTTGCGAGGCCTCATTGATGTGCCGGTGGATCGTTTCGATGGCGAGCGCGCTGGCCACTTCGCCGGCGTTGCTGCCGCCCATGCCGTCGCAGACGGCAAAGAGTCCCAGCGTGGCATCCGTGCAGTAGCGATCTTCATTGTGCGGCCGCCTGCGGCCGACATCCGAGAGTGCGCCATGAGTGATGTGAAAGGGCATGGTCCCTCGGTTCAGATGGTCTGGCCCTGCAGGCAGGCGCGGAGTTCCTGCGCAAATTCGCCCGCCCGGCGGAATCGCAAGGCCGGATCTTTTTCGAGCGCCTGATTGAGCACCTGCTGGATGGCCGGCGGAAGGTCAGGGCGAAGGACCTTCATGGAAGGATGGGGGTTGTGCGCAATGGCGAAGAGCAGCGCCGATACATTGTCTGCGGTGAACGGCGGCCGTCCGCTCAGCAATTCGAACAGCACGACGCCGAGAGAAAACACATCCGACCGCCCGTCGACTTTCTTTCCGGCGATCTGCTCCGGCGACATGTAGGTAGGGGTGCCGAGCACAATGTTGGTTTGCGTCTTGGACGACGAGGCCATCTTCGCAATGCCAAAATCCATGACTTTCACCGTCGCGCCCTCGGTGATCATGATATTGGCCGGCTTGATGTCACGGTGCACGACGCCTTGCTGGTGGGCGTAGTCCAGGGCATCAGCGACCGCCGCGAGAATGGGGACGAGCTTGTCGAGCGGCAGGAGGTTGGGCTTGCGGGACCATTGTTTGAGCGTGGTGCCCTCCAGCAGCTCCATGGCGATATACCCGAGATCGTGTTCTTCTCCTGCATCGTAGATGGTCACGATGTTGGGGTGTGCCAGGCGGCCGGTCGATTCTGCCTCGCGGAAAAACCGGGTCTTCACCTCCTGCAGTTTGCCGGCATCGTCGATCTCGTCCAGCCGCATCGTCTTGATCGCCACAAACCGCTGAATCGTCGGATCTTTGCCCAGGTAGACGACGCCCATGGCGCCGCGCCCGAGTTCTTTCAGTACTTTGTACCGTCCGAGCATGGCGGGCGGAGTTGCCGCTGTGGGTTGGGAGCTGTCGGCTGAGCCGGAGCTTTCGTGCGCATCATGGCTCTCGTCAACTCCCTGCGATGTCTTCTTCCGGCTTCGCGCCGGCGAAGGTGTCGTGAAGTAGTGATGGAGGGCGTCGATGTTGAGCAACCATGCCACCGTGAGCCAGAGTCCGGCGACGAGTAGGGCGGCGGCGTAGCCCACGCTGTACCTTCTGGACCCAATCTCGTCAATGAGCGTTTGACCGGCCATCTGCAGCGTCTTATCACCGACAATGAGGACGACGATCGTGGTCAGGGGAAGAACAATCCGGCTGAGAAAGGTGAATCCGCGTCCGTTGTCCGGCATGTGGCGAAAGGCATGAAAGGCGAGGAGCCAGAGTGTGAAGAGGCCGGTGCCTTGAACGGCGATTCGAATCGTCTGCGGCCCCGTCAGTCCTAGAATCGTGAATGGAAAGCTGTCGGCAAAAGGGAGCTTGCTCAGGAGCGGTCCTGCAAAGAGGGCCACGAATGAGACAATGACAAACTGAATGAGCCAGCCGGATGCGTGTGCCATGGATAGGTTCAGTGAGAAGCTGCCCAAAGTCTAACGGATAGGCCTGAAGAGTCAACGAATAGCGGGAATCGGACAATTCGCGGCCGGTTCAGGAGCGGGCTAGAGCTTGGCGAGGGCGTCTTTCATTTTCGGGAGCAAGACATCGGGCACGTGGAGGCTGCCTTTGCCGATCCCGACGTCGATATCGGGTTTGGTCAGGCCGTGAAAATCGCTGCCGCCGGTCACTAGGAGGCCGAGCGTTTTGGCCAAGTTCAGATATTCGCGGGTCTGGCGAGGCGTGTGCGTGCTGTAGTGCACTTCGACACCGTCCAGGCCGTCGGCTTTGAGCCGGCGCGTGAGATCCGTCAGCGTGCCTTCAACGGCCTTGACCCAGGTCGGGTGCGCTAAGACCGCCAATCCTCCGGCGTCCTTGATCCAACGGATCGCGTCAGTCGGGCAAGGAAGATCGCGCGGCACGTAGGCCGGTTTGCCTTCGGCAAGGAATCGATCGAAGGCTTCTTTGGCGCTGGTCACAACTTTTTTATCCATGAGGACGCGGGCGATATGCGGACGGCCAACCGAATCGCTCCCCGCAACCGCGCGCACTTCGTCGTAGGTGATGTCGATGCCCGCGGCTTGCAGCAGCTCGACGATCTTGGGGTTGCGCCGATGGCGGCTCTCTCGAAGCGTTATCAACCGTTCGTTGAGTTGGGGATCCTGCCATTTGAGGAAATAGCCCAGGACATGCAGTTCCGATTCGCCGAGGCGTGAACTGATTTCAATGCCTGGGATGATCTCAATGCCGAGTTCCTGTCCGGCTGCAATGGCGTCAGGAAGTCCGGTCGTGATGTCATGATCGGTAATGGCCAGGGCGGAGACGCCTGCCTCATGGGCCAGCTTCACGACCTCGGCCGGTGTCTGACTGCCGTCCGAATGGGTGGTGTGTAGGTGGAGGTCGATGCGGCTCATGCGGGATGAGCCGATCGCAGAGGCTTCTGGGCCACCAACTGTGCGGTGTAGGTTGATCGAGCGCCTTCCACCCCGTCGTGCGCGCCTTCATCGTAATGCAGGATCTGGAGCGTCGATGCCATGCGCAGCAGTTCATTGTGCGACAGGCAGAATTCCCATCGACGCGGATGGTTGTGACGCCGGTGGTTCTCGATGGTAAAGGTCTCATAGATCAGCACCCCGCCAGGCTTCAGCGCATCGATGAGGAACGGAAAGAGCGGACGATGCAGGTAGAAGAAGACCATCACGACATCGTAGATCTCATGTCCGAAGCCTGGATCGAACGGCGCGGGCTGCTCCAAATCGATCGCTCTCGTTTTGATCGAAGGAAGCGCCCGTTCTTTCGCGGAGGCGGCCAGTTGCGAGAGTGTGGCGTTATCGCGATCGATTGCGTCGATCTGATAACCCTGCGCCGCGAGGTACAACGCGTGTCGTCCTCCTCCCGTCGCAACATCTAAGACCCGGCCTTTAGGGAGACGGTGCAGGTGTTCAACGAGAAACGACGCCGGCGTTGGTTCTATTTGGCTGAGTTGCTGTGCCAGCCTTGTCCGCTCAATTCTGATGCCGACGGAACGGGTTACTTGGCTGATGGGAGCATGGAGTTTGCGAAGCCAGAGGTTTGCCCGCGAGATGGGAAAGTCTCCAAACAGCATGGCGAGGAATCGCTCCGCCATGGTTTCCAGTAAGCAGGCCTCTTGTGTTGTCCCAATCTCCACGAGGCGTTGGGCAATCTTCGCATAGTCGATGGTATCCGCGAGATTGTCCGAGTGGCCGGCCGGATCGAGCTGCGCATCCAATTCCAAATCCACGGCCAGTGGCTGCGGCTTCGCCCGCTCTTCGGGAGTGACGCCGCAGCGACCGCGGAACTCTAACCGCTCAATGATGATGTGTGCTGACATGGTGGGCATTGTCGAGGATCGGATTTCAAAGAGTCAAGGAGGGGCGGGTGCGCCCCGGTTGGTTTTCTTGCTCGCTGAGCCCCCGCGATGAAACGGCGGTCGCTCAATGCGCGCAGTGAAAGCCAACCGGGGTGCACCCGTGAAAGGGGGATATTCGGAAAAATGAGGGGGCGGTTTGAAGGGTATTCTTGCTCGCTGCCCGCGCACCAGTTGTGTGCTGTTTCTTTGTATCAGATGGAATTGTCCTGAAAGGCCAGTGGGAGACGACGGAGACGAACGCGGGAGTCTTCGATTGTGACGAGTGCGCCCTGCAGCAGATCGTGCTCCAGCACAGGGAGGGTCCGTTGGAGGATGGAGTTGACGAACTCGACTCGTACGGAGCTCAGGCGAAGGGTGACGAGTGACGGATATTGACGTCGCGACAGGGCAATGATCGCCGTCATATCGAGGTCTTGGGTCAGGATGATTCGTTGATCTTTCGCGGCCCGCTCGACAATGGATTCGTCGGAGGCGGTTGCGGGGAGAAGATCGGTCACGCGAAGGGCATCATGACCGAGGGAGCGAAGGAATTGAACGGTACGAGGGGCGATATGGAGATCGGCCAGCAGCCTCATGAGGCCGCTGATGTCTGTTCTCCAGCCAGCCACGCGCCGTACTTCGCTGCCTGATAGACATCCTCAAGGACCAATTCAGGATATTCCATCACGATCTCGGCTGCCGTATAGCCCTCTCCCAACAGCCGTAGAACAAAGTCTACCGTCAGGCGGAGACCGCGAATCGTCGCCTTGCCCCCACAGACCTGCGGATTGATATGGATCCGGTCGAGCACCATGAGATGAAGCCTACCCGATTCGCGGAATGGCTGCAAGTAAAGAGGCTTGCGGGTGCGCCCCGGTTGGTTTTCTTGCTCGCTGAGCCCCCGCGATAAAGCAGCGGTCGCTCAATGCGCGCAGTGAAAGCCAACCTGGGCACACCCGTGGAGAAGGGGATTCGGAGTGAAATTAAGAGTGCGGTCTGGGTGGTCTTCTTGCTCGCTGCCCGCGCACCGGGGATCGATTGGTATATGCAATTGGTGGCGGTGCTTGGCCAATGCGTGCTGAGAAGGCTTCTAATGCCGCACCTTAAACGTGGGGACTGCGATACGTTTATGAGTGAGTGATTACTTCCGGGCTGATATATAGCGCCCAGTCTACGTCATCCGCCCAAGAAGCGATGAGGATGCTGATTTTATGATAATCGAGCCACGCGCGAACTTCGTTTCCAGCCGTTCGGAATGGATCCTGAATTTCGTGCATGGGTTTGGGCTCAGGAGCTGCGTAGAGGAGCCAGTTTCCATAGGGGATGGGCGGGGTATTGAGAAACGCCGATGCGCAGAGATTGTCGGGAATGCGCCGTGTGAGTTGGTCGATAACTGGCCAATCATTTTCAGTGGCAAGATCTTCGGCTGTGAGGAACCAGGGGAGATTGGTCGCATGAAAGAGTTCCGCAAGGATTGTTTCTTGTCGCTGAGACCAAGCCGATCCAAAGCGAATGGTTTCGAACCAGCGTGATCCCACGTCCCACTTGGGCCCATGATCTTCATCCTGCCGTGCGCCTAAGGCGTAGAGGCGCACGGCCAAGGATGATTTGCTTCCCTGTGTACTCATTCAGGTAACAATAGCTAGTTGGATAACTGCCGTCAAACGTTCGCTGCTTTCAGGGTCATAAAGAGCACGATGCATTTTGTAGCGAAGCTCCCCGCTTGACCTTCGTTTCAGCCGGAACTTATAATCACCGATCGGCGCATTGTATAACCAGCTGATTCATTGAGAGAAATGGCTGAGTTCACACACTTTAACGAGTCGGGCCGGGCGCGGATGGTCGATGTCAGCGCGAAAGACTCGACCGAACGGGTCGGGACTGCGCAGGCGACTGTCATGATGCTGCCTGCCACGCTGGAGAAGATCCAGCAGGGCAAGATCGCCAAGGGCGATGTGCTTGCCGTGGCTCAAGTCGCCGGGGTGATGGGGGCTAAGAAGACCCCGGACCTCATTCCCATGTGCCATCCTCTCCTGATCACCAGCGTCGATATCTCCTTCAAAGAAGAATCTCAGCCAAGCCAAGCAGGCCTTTGCGCCATCCACATCTTTGCGACGGTCAAAACCACGGGGCAAACCGGCGTGGAGATGGAAGCGATGACGGCGGCTTCCGTGGCGGCACTCACGATCTATGACATGTGCAAGGCGATCGATCGCGGGATGAGCTTCAGTGATGTGTGTTTGCTCTCGAAGTCAGGGGGAAAGTCCGGGACCTACACGAGGCCGGGCTGAAATATTATGGTCACGATTAAGCTATTCGGCATGACGAAGATGCTGGCAGGGAATCAAGGTTCTCTCTCTCTGGCATTGACGAATGGGCGGCGAGTGAAGGATTTGGTTGAGCTTCTTGATGGCGGGTATCCGCAGATCGGGGAGTTGATCCATAAGAAGAAGGTCCTGGTGTCGGTCAATCAAGAGATTGCCCACGAGGAAACGGAAATCCGGGACGGCGATGAGATCGCGCTC
>JBEBHO010000003.1:0-1748 GCA_040081095.1 Nitrospira sp. | reverse complement strand
TACCATAAGAAGGACGCCCGGGTCGTCGAGATCGACAGCTTTAAGGTCGAAGTGGTTCCTGAGGGACACATGCTGTTCATTCACAATGTCGATCGGCCCGGGGTGATCGGGATGGTGGGACATGTGCTCGGCGAGAACAATATCAATATCGTCCGCATGCAGTGCGCGCTCGAAAAGCGCGGCGGAAACGCGTTGTTGATCATTGCTTCGGATACCGTGTTCCCGGCGAGCGCGCTGGACAAGATCAAATCCAGTTCCAATATTCTGTCGGTCAAAGTAGCAAATCTCTCCTAACGGTCGTAGACGCGCATCGGTTGCTATGCCTCCTGCTCCTTTGAAGACGCGCGTTGACCTTGGTCAGACCCATCCCTTGCGCGATCGGTCGCTGGTCCCGTCTGGGATGGCGACTATCCTGCCTGCTGCGGCAAAGCAAGTTCGAGCGCTCGAGTCCAAACTGCTGGGACGTTTGACGCGTCGGGGTTACGACGAAATCATCCTGCCGACATTTGAGTACCTCGACGTGCTGACTCCGGGGTTAGAGCCTGAGCTGATTGAGAAATGCTACAAGTTTGCCGATCGCACCACCGGCCGTATTCTGCTCTTGCGACCGGACGCGACCGCTCAGATTGCACGAACCGTGGCGATGGGCATGATGGGCACTCAGTTGCCGCTGCGGGTGTCCTATCGCACGTCCGTGTTTCGCTATGAACCGGAGCATGCCGGGCGCGACCGGGAAATTTTTCAAGTCGGCGCAGAGTATATCGGAGCGGATGATGCGGCTGCTGACAGTGAGATGCTCATCCTGATGATCGAGTGTTTGAAGCAGGTCGGCCTCGGATCCTTTAAAATCTCGCTCGGGCATGTCGGGTTTTTTAAGGGATTGCTGGTTAGGGCAGGACTGTCTCCAAGCGGACAGAAGCGGGCCGAGCAGGCTGCGGCTCGCAAAGATCTTCCCCGTCTGCAAGAAATTCTTACCAGTGAACAGGTGGCCGCGCGGTATGCCAGCTCCATTTTAGAAGCACCCGAGCTGTGCGGGCAGGCCGAGGTGTTGGACAGAGGTCGCGTCCTTGCAAAAGGTGACAAGTCTGCCACTCAGGCGCTGATTCGATTGGCGACGGTCTATCAGCTCTTGTGTCAAGCTGGGCACCAGGACCTCTTGATTCTTGATTTGGGTGAGTTCCGCGGGTTTGATTACTACGATGGTGTGGTGTTTGATGTCTTCGCCGAAGGGGTTGGGGTCGAACTGGGAGGTGGCGGACGCTATGACCATCTCATCGGCCGGTTCGGAAGAAATATCCCATCCACGGGTTTTGCGTTAAACGTCGATCGGCTGTTTCGTGGATTGCAAGCGCAGTCTTCCGCAAGCGTGGTGAGTGCTAGGGCGTCCAAACGGATCCGGAAGGGATCGAAGAGGACGGCATGAAGCCCTTCGCGACCGTCGATCTTTCTCAGCCAAAGTTGCCCCCGCAGAACCTTGAGGCGGAGCAGTCTGTGTTGGGCGCTATTCTGCTGGACAACCAGGCCATGCCGAAAGCGATGGAGCTGCTTGTCGAAGAGAATTTCTATCGCACGGCCCATCGCAAAGTGTATCGGGCGATGCTCGACTTATCCGATGTCGGGGAAGTCATCGACCAGATCACGCTGACTGAACGGTTGAAAGCGAAGGGGGAGCTGGAATCGATCGGCGGCGCGGCCTTTCTTGCTGAGTTGGTCCAGTCGGTATCCAGCTCCGCGAACATCCGGTATCA
>JBEBHO010000148.1:0-6789 GCA_040081095.1 Nitrospira sp. | reverse complement strand
TCTCTCCCCTCATCGAGGAGGAGAAACAGCTGATCTGGCGAACAAGGCTATTTCAAGAAACGCTGGATTCTATTGACGAAGTTGCGCCATGTCAAGAGGGGAAATGGTCCTCTGGCATTTTTTTCGCTCTAGGGACTCCCAACCGAACATGTCTGAGGCACAGAAATATTTCTGACCTGGCGCACGGCCCTCTCCGCTGAATCGATAAATTTTTCTGGCAAACCAAGCACTTGCTTCATCAGGCGACGGCTTTCATCCCAAGAAATATCCGAATGGGGAGAAAGAAACCGCTTATGGGTCACCCGTCGCTCATCAGGTTCCTGGGGCACATAGTATCCCCGCAACTCCCCCGTCTCCATCGTCCGACGAAACCGGGCTACCCATTCACCGGAAAGTGGAAGGGACCCTACCATGGACTTCCCCCCCTTCCTTTCAATCTCTAGCTGATTCCAAACCGCCCACCCAACGAAGACCGCCCAGGTTTCATTAAGCGCTTCCCACGCTTCCGGATCGGACAGATACCGAACCTCCGTCTCGTGGCTCCGCTGAACAACCGGCGTAATGGACACCTCCCGATAACGACAGACCTGCATCTCGCGCGCAAACGCGATCAACTCCAGGTCCGGCCCAGGTAGAGCCCCACTAGACTCTTTGGATTCGAGATAGTCGATATAGGCGTGAAACAACTCGTGATACAGCACTTCCAACTCTTTAGGGGTCATCGTCGTGAGCGACCGCACGTCACGTCCTGCGGCATGGAAGGAGAGCGTCCGGTTCAACACCATGCGATGCTCCCCCGGATGATACTCGGCCGCGTAGGTGTGCAGGTCGTCGAATTCAAAGCGCACAAAGTCCGGCGGCATGGCCTTGAGAAAACCGGCAGGCAACCGGAGGGCTGTCGCCCCGCTGATGAGCTGCCCCCACGTCTTGGCCGACCCCGAAGCCGGCTGCTCCTCAGCCGCCGACGAGGTCGCCCCCACGACACAGAGCAACGTCAGGCCGACAAGACGAATGAACCAACGTTGCATCAAGGAGCCGCTCATGCGACCTCAGGAAAGAATACAGGGCGGGATCACATCGCCACTGAACTAATAGTACGGATCGTGGGAGCGCCCCCACTCGCCTCGCCCGCCCTCTTCGACCAGCGCCACCGTGTCGAACAGATCGGACGAAACATGGTCCAGGAACCGGGACGGCTTTGACAACAGCATCCCGCTGCTCTTGTCGTAGACATTAATGGGATAGGTCAGAAAGAGATGGCGCTTGGCCCGAGTGACGGAGACATAGAACAATCGCCGCTCCTCTTCCAGATCCTCATCGTCGACAAACGAGTAGACCGACGGAAACCGGCCATCTACAATCCAGATCACGAAGACGGCCTGCCACTCCAACCCCTTGGCCGAATGGATCGTCGAGAGCACCAGTCGCTCATCGTCCCGATCGGGCGCATCCACACCCGAGGCGCTTCCGTCCGGTGGCTCCAGGGCCAGATCGGCCAGAAACTCATTCACCCCGGGATAGCCTTCGGCAATCGTATGCAGATGATCGAGATCCCGCGTGCGCTTGGGATAGTCGTCGTACTGTTCCTTAAGAATCGGAAGATAGTACTCATAGATGTGGTTGACCTGCTCCGACGGCGAGCGGTCATCCGTGCCTGAAAGACTCTCCAGCGTATTCGCCAGATTCTTGAGCCCCTGGCCGGATCGGCCACTCACCCCGCGCAACACATCAAATGGCTGCCCGCACTTTACGATCGCCGCCAGCAGGTCATGCGCCTTCTTCGGCCCGACCCCTTCCACCAGCATCAGCACCCGGTTCCAGCTGACCGTATCCAGAGGATTGGCGATCACCCGCACATGCGCGAGCAGATCCTTTACATGCGCCGTCTCGATAAATTTGACCCCACCGCGCTTGATGAAGGGCAACCCTTTGCGCGACAGCTCGATTTCCAGATCGAACGAATGGAAGCTGGACCGGAAGAGTACCGCCACTTCACTCAGCGGAATCCCTTCCTCGCGCAGCTCCAGAATCTTCTGGGCGATAAAGCGGGACTGCGTATTCTCCCCCGCCGCTTCCACCAGCGACGGCAACGGCCCGTCGATCTTCCGCGTGAAGAGCCGCTTCGTATATTTCTCCACCGCCTCGTCGATAATACAATTCGCCAGATTCAAAATCGGCTGCGTGCTGCGATAGTTTTCTTCCAGCTTATAGATCTGCGTGCCGGGGAACAGCGCCGGAAACTCCATGATGTTCTTGAACGTCGCCCCGCGGAACGCATAGATCGACTGCGAATCGTCTCCCACCACCATCACATTATTATGGGTGGCGGCCAGCTTCCGGACCACTTCGGCCTGCAAGCGGTTCGTATCCTGATACTCGTCGACCAAAATGTAGCGAAACTGCCGCGAGATCGTCATCCGCGCCGTCTCGTCCAGCAGCAACAGCTGCCGCAGCATTACCAATAGATCGTCATAGTCGAGCAACTGCTTCTGCCGCTTGGCCGATTGATAGGCCGTCTTCAACCGACTCAAATCTTCGATGTGATCGGCAAAATGCCCGAACTCGTCGAGAATGATCTCTTCCAGCGAGCGCAGTGTGTTCTCGCTCTTGCTGATCATCTCCATGATCGTCCCCTTGCGGGGGAAGCGTTTGTCTTTTTCGTTCAGCCCGAGCTGGGCGCGACAGAGCGCGATCAAGTCTTCCGCGTCGCCGCGATCCAGAATCGTAAAGCCCGGCTCCACCCCGATCGACCGGCCATAGCGCCGCAGCAACAGATTCGCCACCGAGTGGAACGTACCGCCGCACACCCGCTCGCTGCGCGCGCCGATCAACTCACCAGCCCGCTGCAACATCTCTTGCGCCGACTTGCGCGTGAACGTGAGGAGGAGAATATTCGAGGGATCGACACCCGAATCGATCAGATAGGCCACGCGATAGACCAGCGTGCGTGTCTTGCCACTGCCGGCCCCGGCGATCACCAGCGAAGGTCCTTCCCCCGCCGTTACCGCCGCCAACTGCTGCTGGTTCAACGCCGCCGCATAGTCGATCGACAGCTTGCGCGGAGCAGCTTCGTCGTCAGACCGTTTCAAGACGTAAGTTTTGACTTCTCGTTCCATGAATTACCAAAGGAAGGCCGAACGGCATGATACCAGTCAGCAGGCTGGGCTGTATAACATACCCCCGAAGCCCTTCTCAATGAACAGGCATACCCACCCCTTTCATCCCCAAACATCCCTCCGCTATAATCGCGTTCCTTGAACAGGAGCACCTATGGGAACCGCCAACAAAGAATACCAAGCGCAACTTCGCCAACTCGCCGAACTCATGCTCGCCGTCTCGGGCGAGTCGGTCACGATGATGAAACGCAACGCGCCCGAGCAGGCGCTCAAGCTGAAGCGGCAGGATGAGTGGGGCATCTATCTCGAATTTCTAAAGGTCATGTTCAATCTGACCGACCGCCTCACGGCGCTGCACATCCCGATCAAGGACCAGTTGGAGTTTATGAACGGGCTGGAAGATGCCGTGACGACCCAACTCAAGGCGGTGTTGGAACCGGCGTTCGGCAACAATGCGGATCAAATGGAAATCGTGCTGACCGTAGGCAATGCCGTGGCCGAAAGCCGCGATCTTTACGAGAAGTACAAGTTCCTCATCACCGAAGATTCCAAACAGAAGAACGAACTGTTTCAAGCCTTCTCTGAGCGCGTGGCCCAGATGCTGGGAGCGCCACAGAACGGCCAAGTGATCGCCGCCGCCACACTCTGCGCGAGCGCGATCGTTCCCGCTGTCAGCGCGGTACTGAAAGGGGAAGCGCCTCCTTCCGCCGCGCCGTCGACGCCAACCCTCACGCCTGTGGCCGCCACCGGCAATGGTGAACCGGCCAAGAAAGGCCCGACGGGGCAGGACATCAAGCTCGTGAGCCTCATGTCGAACGTGAGCGGCGAAGAAGTGGAAACGCGCTGGGGCCTGCATCCGCGCTTTCGGGGGGACCTCACGCCCGCCGAGCTGCAGCAACTCACCAAGCTGCTGAACCGAGTTGCAAAAATCCTTGGCGAACGCTATGCGACCGTGGCATTCTCCGAGGAGTGGAACTCATGGCACAAGACCGGACACGCCTAACCACGGCTCGGCCGATCCGCCCGTCTTCCGCCAATCGCCTCTAGCCCCCACACGCGCTTTCCGCGAAGGAGTTCGCTTGGATACTTTGAATACTGTCGATAACGTGAATCCGATCCCCCAACATCTCCCTCAGAGCATTGTCCGCCTGGCCGAGCTGTCGCAAAATCTCTGGTGGAGCTGGAAGCCGGAAGCCCGCGCGCTGTTCGAACTGATCGATCCGACGCTCTGGTACTTCACCCATCACAATCCGGTACGGCTCCTCATGGAGGTCACGCCGGAACGCTTGCGACACCTTGCGCAAGATCCGACATTTGTCCGGCAATACTCGGCTGTTATGAAGATGTTCGACGAATATCGCCAGGGCACCGGCACGTGGTACGGCGCCAAATACGGACAACGCTCGGCCCCCTCCATCGCCTACTTCTCAGCCGAATTCGGCCTGCACATTTCCATCCCGATCTATAGCGGCGGCCTCGGCATTCTGGCCGGCGATCACTGCAAAGAAGCAAGCGATCTCGGGGTGCCCCTCGTCGGCATCGGATTCATGTACCCACAAGGCTATTTCCGCCAGCGCATTACTCCGGAAGGCTGGCAGGAAGCGGCCTATGCGCCGTTCAACCGCGAGGAGTCCCCGATCCGACCGGCCCTCACCCCAGCAGGAACACCTTGCAAGATCACTGTTGAGATGGGCCATCGCACCGTGGCCGCCCAAGTGTGGCGGGTTGAGGTCGGACGCATCGTCCTCTATTTGATCGATACGGATGTGCCGGAAAACAGTCCGGAAAATCGGGCGCTCTCGGCGCGTCTCTATGGCGGCGACCAGGAGATTCGTCTCTGCCAGGAAATCCTCCTGGGTATCGGCGGCGTGCGGATGCTGCGAGAACTGGGAATCAATCCAACGGTCTTCCATGCCAACGAAGGGCACTCAGCCTTTTTGACGTTGGAACGGATCCGAGAATTCGTCCAGAAGGGTTCGACCCATGCTGAGGCCAGCGAACTCGTCCGTCAAAGCACGGTCTTCACCACACACACACCGGTGCCCGCCGGACACGACGTCTTCCCCCATCATCTGATGGATCGCTACTTCGCCGGCTATTGGGAACAACTTGGATTGAGCCGCGATGAATTCCTCCGCCTCGGTGACACGCCGGACTCGCGCGGACAGGGTTTCAACATGACCGCGCTGGCCATGAATCAGGCCGCCCATGTAAACGGCGTGAGCCGCGAACATGGCCGTGTCTCCCGCGAGATGTGGCAGCACCATTGGCCCGGGCTCGCGACGGACCTGGTGCCGATCAAGTATGTGACCAACGGCATTCATGCCCCCACGTGGATCGGGCCGGAGCTCAGCCAGCTCTACGGCAAATTCCTCGGCCCCGACTGGGCCGAGCGCTGCGATGAGCAGGCCATGTGGCAGCGCGTGAGCGATATTCCCGACAGCCAGCTCTGGGCCGTGCGGCAACTCATGAAACGCAAGCTGATGGGTTTCATCCGCGAACGCGCCCGAACCGGCTGGATCAACGGCCAACTGCAATCCTCGCAAGTCATTGCCCGCGGAACATTACTCGACCCGGAGGCGCTCACTCTGGGATTTGCCCGCCGCTTCGCCACCTACAAACGAGCGACGTTATTGTTTCGCGATCTCGAACGGCTGAAGCGCCTCCTGCAAAACCATTGGCGGCCAGTCCAACTGGTGTTCGCCGGCAAGGCCCATCCCGCCGATGAACCGGGGCGCTACTTCATCCACGAGGTTGTGAACTTCTGCAACGACCACAAGCTCGGCGGCCACATCGCCTTCCTCGAAGACTACGACATGCACATGGCCAAGTTCCTGGTGCAGGGCGTCGATGTGTGGCTCAACACGCCGCGCTTCCCGCTGGAAGCCAGCGGCACCAGCGGCATGAAGGCCGCGCTGAACGGCGTGATCAACTGCAGCGTGCTCGACGGCTGGTGGAAGGAAGGCTACAACGGCGCGAACGGCTGGGGCATCACTCCCCTCTCGCCCGCCACCGACCAGCAGGAGCAGGACGCGCATGATGCCGAAGAGATGTACCGCCTGCTTGAACAAGAAGTCGTCCCCCTTTACTATCAGCGCGACCTCGACGGCACTCCACGAGGCTGGCTCCAAATGGTGAAGGAATGCATCAGGACCGTCGCTCCTCAGTTCTGCACAAAACGTATGGTGAAGGACTACGTCGAGACGATGTACGGCGGCGCCTCTGCCCGCACGCCCACGTCATGGTAACGGCGTCCGCGTTCGCTGCAATGGTGGGACTGCTCCTCGCACTGGGAGCCCCCATGCAGGCGTCCGCTGCCATCTCTCCGGCTGCTGCCCAGGAGAAAGAAGCCGTCTCCCTCTTCAAAGCAGGCGATTACCCCGCCGTTGTGCAGCGCTTTCAGGCCCTCCCGAAAGAAGCGACGCCATCTAAAGAAATGCTCCGGATTGCCTTCCAGAGTTTCGTCAAGCTCGGGCGAGGAGAGGAAGCCCTGCCTCTCTATTCGCGCATCAAGACAGAAGGCCAGCCGGACGATCTGACCTTGATCAGACCGCTCGCACTCAGCCTCATTACCAGCCGCGTACGCGATCAGAAAGAGCATGTGAGGATCGCCGCCTACACGGTCCTGGCCGAGCTGGGCCTTCCGGAAACCGGCGCGCTGTTGGAAGACGGC
>JBEBHO010000249.1:0-6818 GCA_040081095.1 Nitrospira sp. | reverse complement strand
ACCGCACCCGCTTTTCTGAGATAGAACGACCCTCTTCAGTTTCGTATGCGATCACGCCGACGATCCTGAAGAGGGAAAATCCGATTCGTGAACATAAAATGCAAACTGAACCGCTCCTGTGTCGAACCCGTCAGCCTGTCCACTTACTACCGGAGTGGAACCGAGTGATCCAGCAGACCCAACCCTGGCCGATCACCCTGCGCCCCCCAATCTTCGGACTCTCTTTGGAGCCGTGCCTCCTACGGGCACCGCGATGGAAGCGCATCCCTTCAGACCCACCCCGCTCCTGACCCAGACCCGAGTTCCGAACCAACCGTCCCGCACAGAAGCGGCACCTTTTCAATTATCCTGGACTCACCTCCCTCTTACTTCTTTGATAACGCATAGGCGTGGGGTATCAATGTCGAACAACTCCCCAGCACGTGAAACGACACTGCCCTATAACGCAACAGTGCCGGATATCTCTGCCCACGGTTTGAGACCCACGGATGATCGAACTCGTTGAATCTCCACTGATCACACTTTTTTCACGAGGCCCCCTTTTCTTTGGCACCGTCAATGCTAGTTCTTCTTATAGCAACGAACACATTGGTTGAGGTGAACCATGGCCACCGCTCAAGACCTGACATCCATTCTCCTTGAGATGGTCCAACAGAACCCTGACTCCGATGTGGAAGAATTGACGGCAGGCTGTCCAGGAGCGACGTGGAATCAGGTGTTTCTTGTCTTGGATGGCCTGAGCCGATCGGGACAGGTTACGCTTCGGCGACAGGGCCCCGGTCGATATCAGGTAGCTCTGGCACCTCAGAAGTCGCCCAAGGTCGAGGTTTCTTTACATCATCACGCCTAACGCCGTCACGGCCAAGGAGGAGACGGTTATGACCACGCTGACAAGATGGGAACCGGTGAGCCGTTGGAATCCGTTCAAGGAAGCGGAAGAGCTGGAGAAGCGCCTGTCGCAGCTCCTGGGTCGGAATGTGCCGGCAGGAAGCGGCGACAAGAACGAGGCGATTACCGTGGCCAATTGGTCGCCGGTCGTCGACATCAGCGAGGACGACAAGGAGTACGCCATCAAGGCCGAACTGCCGGATGTGAAGAAAGAAGACATCAAGCTGAACGTGCACGACGATGTCCTCACGATCACCGGTGAGCGGAAGTACGAGAAGGAAGAGAAGGGCAAAAAGTATCATCGAGTCGAGCGCGCCTACGGGAGCTTCATGCGCAGCTTCACCCTGCCAGAAGATGCCGACGGGACGAAGGTGACGGCGGAGTATAAGGACGGCTTGCTCAACGTCCGGTTGCCGAAGTCGGAAAAGGCCAAGCCGAAAACGATTGAAGTCAAAGTAGCCTGATCGTAGGAAGGAGGCGATTATGTTTCGCCATCCCCACTATTTGGACATTCCCTGGGATATCCACTGGCACACGGATGCACATGCCCGCCATCGACACGTCTGGTGGCTGATCGGCGTGCTGGTGTTGATTGCGCTGCTCCTAATCGGAGTGCGTGCCGTCAGCGGAGAGTTCTAGTATACGTCTCGTCGAATGACGTAAGAGCAAGGGAGGCGTCATGTTGTTTCGCGATCGTCGCCATGCCGGGATTTTGTTAGCCAATCATTTGCAGGCCTATCGGGGCGATCACCACGCAATCGTGCTCGCGCTTCCGCGCGGAGGCGTGGTGGTGGGTCATGAAGTGAGCCTTGCTCTTCACCTGCCGCTGGACGTCTTCATCACCAGAAAGATCGCGGCGCCCGAATCGCCGGAGTATGCCGTGGGGGCCGTGAGCGAAACAGGATCCGTCTATCTCAACCAGGACGCGGTGCGAGGGATGCAACTGTCCCAAGAAGATCTCGACGGACTCATCGCCGCGCAACGCCGTGAAATTGAGCGACGACGGATCCTCTATCGCGAGGGACGCGGTTTGCCGCACCTCAATCATCGGACAGTGATTCTGGTCGACGACGGAGTCGCGACAGGAGCCACGTTGTTTGCCACGCTCGATGCGCTCTCTGCACTAAGTCCCTTGCGCGTAGTCGTCGCGATGCCGGTCGCGCCGCCCTCGACGGCCGAGCGCATTCGCGCACTCGTCGATGAGTGCGTGATTCTTTCGACCCCGGAACCGTTCGCAGCCGTCGGCTGTTTCTACGAAGAATTCGAGCAAGTGACGGACGACGAAGTGATCCGTACCCTGCACCAGGCCAACGAGGTCTTCCAGGGTGAACCCAATGCCAGGCGGACGCGGTCCGCTATGCCTTCAACCAAGGGAGCCTGACCGATGACTACTAGTCCTTCTACCGGAGGCCATGAGGCCCGCCGAGACCGTTTTGTTGAAGAACACCGACACGACTCGTACAAATTGCCGAACAAGCTGGAAGAGCCGACGGTGTGCCCCACATGCAGCGCGGTGTTTCATAAAGGACGGTGGAGCTGGGTTGCCCCGCCGGTCGGCGCACATGAAACAATCTGTCCCGCCTGCCACCGGTTGCAGGACAAGCGTCCGAAGGGCGTGCTCATGCTGAAAGGCACCTTTGCCTCCCAGCAGTCGGAACAGGTGATGGGGGTCATCAAGAATATCGAAACGAAAGAAAATAAAGACCACCCGCTCGCTCGCATCATGAGCATCGAGAGCACGCCGGACGGCCTGGTCGTCTCGACCACGGATTCGCATTTACCCCGGCAGATCGGCGAGGCACTGAAGCATGCCTATCATGGTGAGCTGGATATCCACTATGGCGAAGGAGAGGATTCGGTCCGGGTTAACTGGACGAAGTCTTAACGCCCTGCCCCAGGCCGGCAGAACTGCAAAGGGAGCAGCTATGAAAGTTGTGGCAGGTGTCGATTGGTCCGATGAAGCGTTTTCCGCCGTTGAGCAACTCGGCCTTTTATATAAACCGGACGAAGTCCTGTTGGTCCACGGAGTGGATCTGGGAATGTTTCAGTCTCCCCTATTGGCCGGAGCGGCCAATCTGCAAGGGTACGATGATTTTCGTAGGGCGATGATCGACGCCGGACGCCAAGCCGTCGAACGCGGGCGAACCGTGTTGCCCGCCGATATCCCCTCCGTAAAAACCACGTCCGAGCTGCACCACGCCGCCTCGTTCATTCTCGACAAGGCCAGCGCCCTCAAGGCCGACCTCATCGTCGTCGGGACTCATGACCACTCCCGCCTCGCAGAACTGCTCGTCGGCAGCGTGTCGCATCATGTTATGCTCCACTCCCGCATCCCGACACTCATCGTCAAAGGCAAAGCAAAGCCCGTCGCGCGCGTGCTCCTCGCCATCGAAGGCCGCGACGATGCCGTCCGAGTGCAGTCCTGGCTCGCGGCACACCCCTTCAGAAATCCCGTAGCCCTGACCATTCTGTCGATCGTGCCGTCACTCACCATGGTCGAGCCGGATATCATGGCGGGTTATCAAACCTGGTCTCAGGAGCACACACGCCAAGCCGAGCACATCGTGGCCGAAACCGCCAAGGCGTTGGCCGGTCCCCGCTTCACCGTCACGACCGACGTGCGGACAGGCGATCCGGTCTCTGCTGTCTGCGCCGCCGCGACCGGGCACGATTTGCTCATCGTCGGATCGCACGGCCGTACGGGAGTGGATCGGTTTCTTCTCGGCAGCGTATCGCATGGCATCGTTCACAAAGCCGGATGCTCCGTACTCGTGGTACGGTAACGCCGGTTTCACAAAGGAGTTCACACCGCTATGAGAACATTCTCCGTGATCTGCGCCCTCGGTCTCGTCATCCTCGGATCCTCCTGGGCGGCCGGACAGACCGTGCGCGGGAGCGCTGATGCCGGCCAGGCCGTCTACGAGAAACAATGTCTGCGCTGCCATGGCAGCAAGCTGGATGGGAAGGGACCGGACAGCCAGGACCTCATCGTCCGCCCTGCCAACCTTCAGTCGCAGGCCTCTCGCACCAAGACTGATTGGGAATTACTCGTGACCATTTCCAACGGCGTGCTCTTCAGCCCGATGCATAGTTTTCGCGGCAAGTTGACGGATCAGCAGATGTTGGATGTGTTGTCGTATATCAGAAGTGTCGTCCCGTCGGAAATTGTGAGTTAGTGCTGGGGCGTTGCACACAAGAGCCATGACGGAGCGGCTCGGCCTGAGGCTCTAGATTCTCGGCCGACTTTCGTTCAATTCAGTTCTTCATCCCGCACAGTGCTGTTACGGATCTCTCGCCTCGCTAAAGAAATCTCCGAGATCGCGAACTGGATCTCAATCCGATCTTTGCGCTACCGGAAGGGGCAGGCTGTATGATTGTGGATGCGAGGATTCGAATGGCGTTTTGATCTCTACGGTAAAAATCCATCCCTTTGCGCATCATTCCAGAATAACCTAGTTGTTAGCCACAAACTTTCGCGAAGATCATGACTCACGTTTTGAGGCGATTGGAGCTGAACGTGCCAGTTGCCAGACATGAATGGTATTGCCAAAACTGCAGCAGCCCATTCAAAGGCCTTTCCATGCACTCGATATTGATAACGCTTTCTCAGCTTAGCATCGACAAATAGCTCATAGGTGACGTGATAGCTGAGCGAACTGTCATAGAAAGGAACGAGCCAGAGGGTGAGGTGGGTAAACAAGCTCCAGGCTTTTGCCATGGGAGGCATCTCCGTCTCCTCCAGCCGAAGAGAGCAAAACACTCCTACCTCCGGAAACTCTCTTGTCACTTTGAACAGACTTAACTCACTCTGCATATCTATTTCCCTCTTCAAAGAGCCGAGAACAATATGAGGCGGTGGGAGGAACGGATGATTGGAAAATGACGGCCCCTGGGACAGATATTCCGGAATGTACAAACTAATCTGGGATGATTCAGGAATCTCCTCAATCGCAGCATGTTGTGTCACCACCGGAATCGGGACATCCCAGCTTTGAGTTATACACGATGATAGCAAGAGGCCTATTATGGCAATTACGCTGGCGAGAGGGAGAAATTGCTGTCCCATTGTGCTTCACATGCCAAGATCGAATCCGATAAAGAAGAAACTAGGGTGATGGCAGGTATCCATCTGCCTGACTATCGTGAATGAACTGGTAGGCAGTCCCTGTGAACGCGTCGCTATAATCCCCGGTCAAGCCATTTACCCACACGAGAGGGAGAAGACCAATCCATTGGGCAAACGTTTTGTGGATCTCGTATCTGTATGTCTTTTTCAGCTCATTATCAACAAGCAGATCATATTGAACAAGGTATCCCCCGGTCTCGCCATAACAGGGTAGCGCTGAAAAAGTTAGCGATGATAGCGTACAGAACCTTTTGGCCGCAGCAGATGACTCCTTAACGGTTGCATAAATATTAAGATGAATTCCTTTCGTCGAGGGAGGAGTTGATACAATAGCTGCCGCGAACCCCGCCTTACTCTCTAGGACTTCTTGTAGAAGCTTAGCTTCCGCCGGCAGTGGATTTTCTTTCGCACTCGGATCTCGTATCGCTCCGGTAAAGTAGAAAAATCGAATGACCCCTTCTTTCTTAAGTGATGCGGCAGGCGCAATCACTTCCGGACCATAACTAACGATGGTGCAAGCAGTCGCGGCCCACAAATAGCCGAACAAGACCATGGTTCTGAGTGCATGGATCATGAACATACGAAGCGAGACTGCCTTACGCCGGCGACGAAATCAAGAGCATTGCGAAACGAATAGTTTCTGCGAGACTTTACTGCGTCGACGGTCCAGAGAGAAGCCAGCCCCCTCATTCGTCCAAGCATAATTGGCGCAGACAACTCTACCTGGCCAATTCAAATGCTACGACCTCACGATCCACAGCCACGCCGCTCATTGGCGATCTCGTTCACAGCGCAGTCGTCACGCCAAGCCGCCGCGCAAGCGCATTGGAAGATAACCCCAGCGGCTTCATAAACTCCTCCCGCAGGATTTCGCCAGGATGGATGGGTGGAAATAGCTTTTTGCGCATGCCCCCGCCTCTAGGACGCCCACTTCATCTGCAGCTTGCGATGATGCATCGCACAGTCACGAAGATAGAGATTGATCAGACTCTGATACGGAATTCCCATCTCCTCGGCAATGGATTTGAAATAGGCGACGGTATCGCAATCTAATCGCATCGTAACCGGCTGCTTCAAGAATTTGACATACGGGTTCTTGCGCCCTTTCATCTTGGAGAAATCGTAATGGTCTCTCATTGTCTTCGCCTCCAATATTCCCGTTCTTCGCCCTTATCCGCCTTCCGCGCAGAGAACAGCCGAACGACGGCCTCGCCCTCCCGGAAACAGTGACACACAATAACCACCCGCAATTTAAAACTCATTCCGAGCAGAATGAAGCGGTCTTCTTCTTCCGAGTGGTCAGGATCAAAGAACTGGATGGCATACTCATCGAAAAATGCCGTTCGCGCCTCTTCAAATGAAACACCATGCTTCCTGAGATTGCCCTTTTCCTTCGCCGCATCCCACTCGAACCGAAGATCATGCATGCGTACAACGTACATATACAGTGCGCACACGTCAAGCGACTTCTAAGGCGAGCAGATGAGAATCCACCTAGCGATTGAAACTAGGAAGGGGAACAAGGTCGGAGACCTGCGGTTAGACACATCACCTCAGCGTCTTCAGCCAGGCTTGAATGTCGGCCATTTGCTGTTCGGTGATGGATCCCTTCAGCGGCGGCATGATGTGGCGTCCTTCGTAGACGACTTTCCAGAAAGCCTCCTCGTTGGACAGGACAGGATTACCCGCCAGCCTGGGGCCGATGCCGCCGGCCGCTTGCGGGCCATGGCACACGATGCAGCTGGCATTGTAGAGACTCTCGCCTCTGCTGCTGTCCCCCGCAAGGCGTTTCGAGACATTTCCG
>JBEBHO010000357.1:0-6825 GCA_040081095.1 Nitrospira sp. | reverse complement strand
CTTACTGCTGAGCTTGCCAAGAAATATTTCTACGCCAATAGCCGAGCCTGACGCCTCCATCGAAGAACTCATCGCCGTCTCAGTGACTTAACCACTTCCATGATCACAAACGGCACGGCACCCGTCGCTCCCATCAACAGCCAGTCTTCGAGCGGCAATGACGCGACCTTGAAGATCGGCAAGGCAGCGGGAACAGTGAGTACTGTGACCTACCTCGCATAGAAGAACGGAATAACCCGTTATTATGGCTATCTTAGACGCTCTGCGGCGGTGGGATGACTAAACCCTGTTCATGAGCTGCCTGATTTCGGTAGACTGCCAGGGAGAGCGTCATGAACAAAACACCGAAAGTGATAACGGTCAATGCATACATGGGGAACATTTCCGTATCAGGAATACCGGCGCTCACCGGCAAAAAAGCCATCACCGCCGTGGCAACACCCCGGGGCATCATCGCAGCAATAAGCACGCGCTCACTGGACGTCCAACTCTTGGTGCCGGCGCCGATCACATACGTTGCAACCACGCGTACCCCGAAGACGATGCCGAAAAGAGCGAGGCCCCATAGTACGATCGTCCAATTGAACTTCGAAAAATCCACGATCAGCCCCAAGAGCACATAGAAGAACGTCCTTACCAGGAAGGCGAGCTCCTCGTTGATCCGTTTCAGAAATTCATCCAATACAAACTTGGCCTGATCTAATTCGTATCCGATCAGCACGCGAAGCGGCCGCACCAACCGGCCCGCAAGTGTTTCCATGTTGGCCAGCACAAGCCCGAACATCAAAATCGTAATCGCGCCACTGGCCCCAAGCAGCTCTGCCACGTAGTACAGCACGAGAATCGCCGCGAGGGTGAGCATGTAGGACAAGGTCTGCCCGGCCAGCCACGTCAGCAAGCGAGCCCAGACGGCTCCTGCAATGGTGGCCAACACCAGTGCGTCGAAGAAGGAATGAAAGATCTCCCGCACCACTCCGAATTTTCCGCCGCTTTCGGTAAACGAGCCCATGATCGCCAAGGCAATCACAACCACAAATACTTCTGAGAACGCGGAATCTAAACTCACCAGCACTTTTACCGGTTCACGCAATGTCGGGAGCTGCGAGACCACCGGCAGGATAATCGCGGCCGCGGTCCCACCCAGAATAGCCCCTAAAAGGAGCCCCTGCAGCCATTGCCCGTGAAGCCCCCAGACATAGAGCGCTGCGACACCCACCACCGACCCGGCGAAGACGATCACGGAATAGAGCAACGCCAATGGCGTCTCCTGCAGCACCTTCATGAATTGTAGATTCAGGCCACCGTCAAAGAGAATAATGATCAGCGCGAGCGTCCCGAGATAGGGCGCCAGGATTGAAACCCGGCCCGCATCGGCATAGCCCAGGACCGGGCCGAGGAGAAGGCCAAGTCCCATGAGAAACAACACACTCGGAATGCCGGTTCGCTTGAATCCCACCTCACCGGCAAGCCCGACGAGAATCACGATCCCAATGAGGCCGAGCACTGTTTCAACGCTCAACGATTCCATATCGTGTTGGTCCTTCTTGAAGCGAGGTTACAACTTCGTTCACCATTATTATAGGGGCTTCAGCTGGAAACAATTCATTTCCAGCACCTCTGTCATGACAACCACCCGTTCTCATCAAGCATGGCTTGTGTTAATCTCCTCCAGCGAGAACCTTGAAAACCCTCTCTTGTATTCACTCGCCCGCATCGTTGCCCTACAGTCTCTTCTGGAGGTCTTTCATGAAGTTTCGATGCGTTCCACATTTTGCCCTATTCCTAATCCTGCCTCTCTTCTTTGTGCTGCCCCAGGCGACAGCCTCCGCCGTAAATCCAGCCGCCCAATCACCTCAAACACCTCTGGCAAAACCAGTAGGAGCACCGGTCGTCTTCGCTGATGAAACGCTGTTCACGCTGTACGACAGCCTCGGCCCCTTTACGCCGCAGGTGCGAGCGCAAGCCGTCGCTGAGCGTTTGGCGGTTCTGGCGAGGGATCCCTTCACTAGAATTTATCCCGTCACCGCAACCGACCGCGAGTCAACCAGCGAGCTCGTCTACGGCGAAATGGTCGTGATGACGGTTACAGACCGCGATGCGCAACCCACAGGAACCATCCGGCAGGAACTTGCAAAGGACTACGCACAAAGAATCAAAACGGCTCTAGCGAAATTCCGCGAGCAAGTCACGGCGCAAGCCCTCATGATCGATGCTGGCCTGGCGCTTCTGGATACCCTTATCCTTGTGGTTCTGCTGGTGCTTTTCCATAAAACCTTCCCGAAGCTCTATGCCAAAATCGAGGCCTGGCGCGGGACCGCCATTCATGCGATCAAGATCCAACGCGTAGAACTGCTGTCAGCCGATCAGATCGCCGCGGGTCTCACGGGACTTGCAAAAGCCATTCGTGTGGCCGCCGTCTTAGTCCTGCTGTATGTCTACCTCACCACCGTGCTCGGGATTTTCCCTTGGACCAGGGGTATCTCCGCCGCGCTGTTTGGGGCCGTGCTCTCGACCTTGAGCACCATCGGCCAAGCCTTTGCAACCTATGCTCCTAATGTCATTTCCATCGTCATCATCGTTATCGTCACCCGCTACATCATCAAGCTGATCAGTCTCCTCTTCACCGGGATTGAACGCGGCGCCATCACCTTCGCCGAATTCCAGCGAGACTGGGCGCAACCAACTTACAAGATCGTTCGTTTCTTAGTCATTGTCTTTGCCGCCATCGCTATTTTCCCATACATTCCAGGCTCCCAGTCGGAAGGCTTTCGAGGCATCTCGGTCTTCCTGGGCCTGCTGTTGTCACTGGGATCAGCCGTCTCGATCAGCAACATTATCGCAGGCGTAGTCTTGACCTACATGCATCCCTTTCGCATCGGAGATCGCGTCAAAGTCGCGGATACTATCGGTGATGTCATAGAAAAAGGCCTCCTCGTCACCAGAATCCGCACCATCAAGAATGTAGATGTGACCATCCCGAACTCCCTGGTACTCAGCAACCACCTGATCAACTTTAGTTCGTCAGCGAAGAACTTGGGATTGATCCTGCACACCAGCGTGACCATCGGCTACGACGCGCCCTGGAAGACCGTGCACGAGCTCTTGATTGCCGCCGCGCGAGCCACTACACACATTCTTCAAAAGCCTGAGCCGTTTGTCCTCCAGACCAGCCTAGACGATTTCTATGTGACGTATGAAATCAATGCCTATACAGACCAGGCCAATCTGATGGCGACGATTTATGCCGAGCTACATCAACACATCCAGGACACCTTTAACGAAGCCGGCGTGGAAATCATGTCGCCGCATTATGGGCAAATCCGGGATGGAAACCAGACCACGATTCCCGAGCAATATCTGCCCAAGAACTATCAGGCGCCAGGCCTTCGGCTTTGGCAACTTAGCCAGCCCGCTCCGCGTTCTGAAACCTCCGCACTTGAAAAAGATGGCCGTAACTCGTGATTATTCCCACCGGAGGCACATCGAAGCAGACACCTTACAGAATCCATGGTCGTCCCACCTAGCCTTACGGATTTCAGGAGAAATCTCAGCACCCCCGCCATGCGACGAACGATCTCATCGACGACCATGTCGCTAATACTGTCCTTAACCATCCGGCCATAGATCTGATGATTAACCCTCAAAATCGGAAGCATGCACCGGACGTTTCCCCAGCACCCAATTGACCGTCAGCCCCTGCACCAGAATCGAGAAGACCACCACGGCGTAGGTGATGGTGATCACCGCGTCACGCGCTGGACCAACCGGCAGCGACAAGGCCAGGGCCACGGAGATGCCGCCACGGAGTCCACCCCAGGTCAAGATTGTGATCGTGCGGTCCGTGAAGTCTCGGACGAAGCTGAAGGCTTTGACTTGCACGAAGACACTGAGCCAGCGCGCCGCTAGCACAATCGGAATTGCCGCCAGGCCGGCCATGAGATAGGGACGCTGGAAACTCAGCGCCAGCACTTCCAATCCGATCAGCACGAAGAGCACGGCATTGAGCAATTCGTCGAGCAACTCCCAAAAGTTGTCGAGATGTTCCCGGGTGGTGTCTGACATGGCCCACTGGCGGCCTTGGTTTCCGATCAGCAAGCCCGCCACCACCACGGCGATCGGTCCGGAAGTATGCAGCAGATCTGCCAAGGCGAAACTCCCCATGACAAGCGCGAGCGTGATCAGAATCTCAACCTGATAGTTGTCCACTGACCGGAGCATGCGATAGGCGATATACCCCAGCGCCAGCCCGAGGGCCACGCCGCCGATGGCTTCTTCGGCGAACAACGCCAGCACATCCGTGGCGGTGAACGAATCTTTCGGCACAAGATTTAAGATCACCAGAAAAATCACGACGCCGACTCCATCGTTGAAGAGCGATTCCCCAACGATCTTCATTTCAAGGGCCTTCGGAAGCCGCGCCTGCCGCAGCACCCCCATGACCGCGATCGGATCGGTCGGTGAGATCAACGCGCCGAACAAGAGACAGTACAGAAGCGGCAGTGGAAGGCCGACGAGATCGAACAGCCAATAGCCCAGCAGGCCGGTGATCAGGCTGGACAAAATCGTGCCGACGACCGCAAGCGTACCGATCACCCATTTGAGATCCAGCAACTCATCCAGCTTGACGTGTAGCGCGCCGGCAAAGAGCAGAAACCCCAGCATCCCATGCATCAGCGCCTCGTTGAAATCGATCGCACCGATGAACCGCTGGGCCTCTGCTTCAACTCCGAATCCCAGCTTGCCCAGCGCAAGCAGCGCAAGCGAAAAGACCAGCGCCACGGCCATCAGCCCGATCGTGATCGGCAGCTTCAACAGCCGATGATTGACATAACTGAACAGCGCGGCCAGGCATATGAGAATCGTCAAGGTATGAACAAGCGACACAGGCCACCTTTCCCCACAGTCCACCGCAGCCGATCGCGGCGGTGCCGGCAAAATGGGTCACGCCGCGATTGAACAGAAGCCTTGAGAAACTGGCGAGCGATGGATGGATGGATAGATAGAAGGTCTACCCATTCGTCTACTTGGGGACGACACGATCAGGAACACTGCCGGAATACCATCCATCCCGTCGCTTTCCCGCCTTGGGAGTTGCCCCTTACCGGCTCACTCGCACCGCTTTCACAATCTGCGTCTGTTTCAGACGATCCAGGAACCGCTCCATCGGTTCGGTCGGAGGGATAATCTCGACTGCCTGCCAGCCCTCGCTTAAGACGCCTTTGCGGCCATGCATGTCACGCACCCACTGGTCGATACTGTCCTGGCTGGTGCCTTCGCTGAATGTGACCCAGAATAAGAAGGGAGGCTGCTGAACGGCCTTCGCTTCCGCCACCTGCGGCGGTTGCGACGGAGCACTCTGCTGGGCCACCACCGGTTTCTCACGATCCGGAACCACCGACTTCGAAACGTCCGTGCCGGCCGTCTTCAGTCGCTTATTCAACTCCTGATTATGTTGTTCCAACTGAGCCCGTTCACGGGCAAGCCGCTCGTTCGCGATTACCAGGCTGTGAATCTCGGCTTCCAGCTGCTCCTGCTCGCTGAGAGCCTTGCTCATCAGGACGCGCGTCATGCGATCGGCATCGCGTCCTGTGCCTTTCCGCCGCTGTTCCATCTCCTGCTTCACCGTCAGGACACTGGACGCGACGGTTTCTTGCGTGGAGGACACCTTCGCCATGGTCCGCTGGATCTGAACCATCCCTTGTTGCTGTGTCTGAATGGTCTCCACGACCTTTGCCTGCATCCGCGAGAGTTCAATGAGTTGCTGTTCGAGCTTCGTCACTTCGGCAAGCGGGGCCGCCCATGGCGCCTCTGTCTGCGTGACAGTCAACGGCGGCTTGACCGGTGTCATCCAGCCGGTGAACCGGTCGGTGACGAGTCCGGCCAACGTGACGGCAAGCAGGATCTGCGTGAATGCGAGCGCACGGCCCCCTGAGCCTGGGACAGTGAGCGGACGCGGGACAGCACCATCGGCCACGCTGCCCCATGCCTGCCGCGCCCGATGCCAGAACCCCGGCAAAGGGAGAAACACGGCGTTGACCGATCCGCCTTGTGCAGTATTATGAACACGGAGTTCGACGGCGGCTCGCGTCAGGGCGATGCGGCAACTCCTGAATCCATACTCGGGAGCGGACAGGCCGCCGAGGAGTACGCCATCTTCCGATCGTAGATGGACGCTGTCAACGGAGGTCTGACTCTGAACGTGCAACGTGGTTTCGGCGCCCGCACTCTCCAACAATCCGACACGCCGCTGATTGACAAAGACATGGATCGGGTCCGACAGGCCGCAACCGGAGCGCCGAGGACCCGTCCGTATGGCGTTCAGCAGGTGCTCGCGATATCCGGCAAACTCATATTCGGAATCCATGATCCTCCCCTTCCTTCGACTTGCCCCCACTCGCCTTACGGCAGAAGCTGGAGCACTACGCGTGGCTTCTCCATCGCCGAGGCCCCGTCGAGCCCCAGATCCCAGGCCAACTGCAGACAATCCAGGCACAGGGCCAAGTGCCAGATCCGGTATTCCACCCCGTAGCCCTGCAGAAACATGTCTTCCCATTGATGCCGGGACAGGCAGGGATAGTGGTCAGGCTCACTCTTCCGATAGTGGGCCTGCGCGAAGCGCAGCAGACGTTCGGCCTCGCCGTTGAACCGGTGTCGCTGATGCTGTTGCTGGTCGGTCAGCCCCTTCAAGTCGGCTTCGGTGAGGCCTATGTCCTCAAGCGCCCGCTTCCATCCGCTCTCCCGCCATCGTTGAAAATTTTTGTAGATGCGCGGGCTCTCCGAACCGTTCAACCGGAGCGCCGTAATCACCTGGCCGGGTCCTAACCC
>JBEBHO010000332.1:0-1763 GCA_040081095.1 Nitrospira sp. | reverse complement strand
GGTGAAAGTCTCACGGTGAATTGGGCGCCGAGTCCGTTGGACGGTCCTGAGGCCCGCTATCAGGTGCTGCTCGGTGCTGCCGGTGCCATGGATACCGCTTCATTGAAAGTCATCGCCGAGTTCCCGGCTCAGACTCGCCTGGTGAAAGACCTCAAGGGGCCCTGGTGGACGAGAACAGCAGAACGCACCTGGCACCAGTTTGTGATCCGCAACGGGAAGGGTGTCGACCTCAAAGACGGGACTGCTTACACGGTAACGGTGGTCCTGCTCAAGGGAGAGGAACGGGCGGTTGGACCGTTCCTGCAAGCCACGCCGGCGCCGAACTGGTTCAACTGGAACTCGGTCAACAATCTCGTGTTGACGCTGATCTTTGGCGGCGTGGTATTTTTGTCCATCGCACAAGCCAAGCGGAGTGAAATCTTTCTTCGCCGCATTCCCGGTCTCGACGCGGTGGATGAGGCCATCGGCCGTTCAACCGAATTGGGCAAGCCGATTCTCTATCTCACCGGCGCCCATGACATGAGCGATCCGTCGACGATTGCGGCAGCCGTGATTCTCGGGCGGGTGGCGAAGAAGACGGCGGCCTACGAGACGGAATTGCTGGTGCCGCATCGCGACCCTATTACGATGGCCGTGTGCCAGGAGATCACCAAGCAAGCCTATCTCGAAGCGGGCAAGCCGGACCTGTTCAAAGAAGACTCCAACTTTTTCATTACGAGCGATCAGTTCAGCTACACGGCGGCGGTCGATGGCATCATGTTGCGCAAGAAGCCTGCGGCGAATTTTTTCATGGGCTCATATTTTGCCGAAGCGCTGCTGTTGACAGAAACCGGTGCGAGCACGGGCGCCATCCAGATCGCGGGAACCGATTCGGACCATCAGCTGCCCTTCTTTGTGACGACCTGCGATTACACGTTGATCGGTGAAGAGCTGTATGCCGCGAGCGCGTATCTGTCGCGTGAGCCGGTCCAACTCGGGACCCTGCGCGGACAGGATATCGGGAAAGCGATGATTCTGTCGGTGATCGCAATCGGGGTGTTGTTGGCGACGGTCGGCGTCGCGACGCAGGCGACCTGGCCGCAATATTTTCTCGACTGCTTCAAGGATGTGAAATGATCTTTCTACGCCGACAGATGCCGCTGCTGATCACCATGATCACCGGGCTGATTTTTGCGGCCCAGTATTATGTGCCGCATCCGGCCTCCGAGCAGTTGCTCACCTCCGCGACGAAGTGGCTCCAGATTATCGGCGGTTTTGCGCTGGTGCTGGGTGTGACCAGTCTCTTTCACGTCCATGCGGCCAAGATCCGCCGGAAAGATGCCGGCTGGGGCTACAGTGTGGTGCTCTACGCCGGCATGCTGGGCACGATTGCCGTCGGGCTGTGGGCCAACGGCAAGGAGAGTGTCGAAGGAGTCTCGACGGCCTTCGGCTGGGTCTACAACTTTATGATGGTGCCGTTGCAAGGCACCATGTTTGCCATTCTGGCCTTCTTCATCGCCTCGGCGGCCTATCGCTCGTTCCGCGCCAGAAGCCGGGAAGCAGCGGTACTCCTGATTGCCGCGGTGATCGTCATGATGGGCCGTGTGCCGTTGGGCGAGTATCTCGTGCCGATCAGCGGCGATATTTCTCAGTGGATCCTGAACGTGTTGAATGCCTCCGTGCGCCGTGCCATTTTGATCGGGGTCAGTCTGGGAGCCGTAGCATTGTCCTTCAAGATCATCTTCGGTGTGGAGCGGTCTTATTTGGGTGGAGGAAAAGAGTGA
>JBEBHO010000086.1:0-6836 GCA_040081095.1 Nitrospira sp. | reverse complement strand
CCCCCCCGGCCGCTATCCCTATCACTGCCGTATCCACCCCATCATGCGCGGCGTGTTGACCGTGACGGATGCCGCAACGATGCCGTCTCAGCTGTAATAAAATCTGGTCTGTTTGGTTTGTCTGGTCTATCTGGTTCGCCGGAACGTACCCCCCATCTACTCAGCGAAACAAACCAAAACAACCAGACAAACAAGCTCCTTGCGAGTTCACCGTCCGCTCAGGTAGTCTGCGCCTTCCCACGGGGTAGGAACACAGGTCATGAAGCCCGTTGCCGCAGTCCAAGAACCGCTCCAGCTGACCGGCGAGACGCTGAATCTCCTCGCCTGGCACATTCCCGATCTTGTCGCCTATCAATATCGCGAAGATGAATACTGGCTCGCGCCGCTCGACGATAATTTCCCGCTGATCCGACTCAACCTGACCGGCATCGAAATGTTGAAATCGATGAACGGGCACATCACCGTCGGCGCCCTGCTCGAAAAATACGGCACCAAAGTCTGTGGACCGGACGGACAACCTGGCCAATGGCATCTGGAACGCTGGGCCACCCCGAACTTCTCTCTCTGTTACTTCGGCACGGAACCGCCCGGCGGCCACCGGCATCAAGCCAAGTGGGACATTCTGCTCCAGCAGATCCGCGAAGGCTGGTCCGGACAGGAAGGCTTCGAGGGCGAAGAGCACCTGGAAGATTTCCACCATCATGAATTGACCGAGAGCGCCGAAGACGACGGCCATTTCGATCTGATCGAAACCACCGTCTCGCACCTTTTCCGTGAACCGAACGAGGCGCTGAATGGCCTGACCTATGGCCGGCTCCTCATGCGGCAGCTCCGCCAGCTCGGCTGGTTTAATCCCAAACCTAAAGTCATTGTAGAAGTCGGGGGGGGACTCGGCTATGTGGCGAAAGAACTAGCCAAGGAACTATTGCCATTCGAGCGGCAGAGTATCCGGTACATCTCCCTCGATATCACTAGTCCGTTTTTGAAGCTGCAAACCAAGCGGGCCAAAGAAGGCGGCTGGGGAGGCCTGGGAACCAGGGCCAATGCCGAAGCCCTCCCCTTCACTGACAGCTCGGTCGATCTCGTCATCGACAATGAAAACATGGCCGACATGACGCCGGTTAAGCTCACCCGCAATGAACTGCTGAGCAACAAAGGCGAGACTGAGCAGCATCAAGAAGCGCTCGATTGGATCAGGCGCCTCCGGCTGCCGATTGAAGCCAATCCGCCTGACGATGTGATCTTTAACCTGGGGCCGATCCGCTTTGTCGCCGAACTCTGGCGTGTGTTGAAACCGGGCGGACGTGCCTTCCTCACCGAATTCGGCGTGGAAGAAGGCTGGCCCGCTTCAGTGAAACTTCCAGGCCATACCGAATATGAAGTGCAATACAGCCACCTCCGGCAGGCCGTGCGTTGGCTGGGTTTTCAGGAACGCTATCTCTCGCTCCCGCAGTTTCTCGCCATGAAGCCGGATACCAAAGTCCTCTGCACCGGAGCGGCCTATACCATTCAGCGGTTCTGCCAGGCGATGAACAAACCCTTCACCGTCCGCGCCTACACCGAGAGCGAGTTGAAACAAACCCTCACCGACATGCTCCCCAAGATCCACGGCGCGCACTATCACGACGTCGTCGATCCCGCCTGGTTCGGCCTCATCGACTTCAAAGTGCTGTTATTGGAAAAGCCCGGTGGCGCCCCGAAAGCCCAGTTCACCGAGACCAAAGGCTTTCGGTGGTATTCGCAGAAGTAGCGAAGCACGCGCTAAAGCAGCCCTGCAATGGTGGCGCGAAACGCGCGCAGATCGTCGAGGCGCGTGGCAATCACGTCGTGCACCTGGCCGTAATCGACCTTCCAATACACATGCACCAGCAAGTTTCTGAAGCGAGCCATTTGTTGCAAGCGGCTCGAAAGATCCGCGGGGATCAGCCCGGCACGCTCAAGTGCGCTGAAACAACCCGCGTACTCCTCGGGAACCTGATGCAACCGTTTAGCCGACACGTGAAAGCACAGTGCCAGGGCCGCTTCAATGGCGATGAGCAATCGATAGCAGGCGACATCGAGAGAATCTTGGCTGGAAAGAAATTGCTCGCGGGACAGGCGACGAAATTCCTCAAGACGAGCCAAGGACAAATCGATTTCAGCACACCGCGCCCGAATGAGATCCGGATTGAGACTCATGCCGCAAAGGCGTCCTTCGTGCCTTGACGGAGGAACGGAGCGAGATCGAGATAGCGCCGGGCGACGTCCTCCAGCATCGTAGCCAGGAGATCCTCATCCCGGCAAACAAGCAGGCGCCCGCGTAGAACATGATAGACAAACGACAGCGGCGCCTCGTTCAGCACTCGCACATCCACCGGCATTCCCACCGCAGCCGAAAGCTGAGCGCAAAACTCTGAGGCTATTGCGGCGCTTCTTCCAACCTCGGACGCACGAAGATACACACCGACATCGACGTCATGCACGGTTGGCGAATCGAGCAGCGACCCATGAAGGTAAGCGAACCCAACCGCTGGTTCCAGCTCCAGTTCACCAGCCAACCGGAGAACCAGGGATTCGCGGGCCTCTTCTCGAATTGTGTAGCTTGTACGCTTCATTCGATGGACCGTACTCGGATATTTGATGAGATCTGCGGTCATCTTACACCGCCATCAGAGGGAGAACAACACACACCACCCTCCGCTTGAACCTGCCTGGGAGCCGAAAGCCCAGTTCACCGAGACCACAGGCTTTCGGTGGTATTCGCAGCGGTAGCAGTCCTATCGAGGAAGACCGAGCTTGGCCTTCCATTCCTCGATATAGGGCACATCCAGATGGAGCTCGTCCTGACGCGCCCAGATCTTTTCAAGATCGGCTCGATCTTGAAGACGACCAGCTAAGGTCTTTAGCACAACCAGGTCCTCAATCGTGAGAATCGGAACCTGGAGCGCGCCGAATGCAATCGTGCGTCGCCGGGCAAGCGCAGTCCGGAGATACGCTGAGTCCGCCAAGAGAACATCGACGACAACTTCTTGATCGCCCGCAATCCCGACACAGCGCCAGATTGAAACCCCTTGAAACACCATGGGTGCAGGATGCACAACGGTTGAGTCGAAGAGAGAGGAGAACAAAGAATGGAGGCCTTCACAGGAGGGCTGCTCCACCAACATCAAAAGATCGATGTCTGTCGTCGCCCGCGGCTCAACCAGCGCACTAAACGCCCAACCTCCCGCCAAGGCGTACTGAACCCTGCGTCGATTGAACTCCGTGATGAGGGCGGATAGTGACCGAACTAAGAAGGATTCTGCTGCCATGCCTGCTCTTTCGCGCGCCGAATCTCACGCATTACTTTTGCCATGGCATTGCCACCAGGCTCATCTTGTTGCAGCACCGACCGGCGCAGCGCCAAACCGAGTTCCGTCAGCTCGATCGTACGGCGCAAATTATCCGCAATCTTGGCGTCATTGATGTGGTGGGCTTGTCGTCGCATTGGCAGCAACCTATAGCAGCTACAATCTTCCTGAAGTGTACAAAACTCTAGGAACGGGAGCAACCTGACGTTAGCTTTCTCCTGAGAGAACCGTTGGCACGCCGAAGGCCCAGTTCACCGAGACCAAAGGCTTTCGCTGGTATTCGCAGCGGTAGGAGCTAGCCGGGAACCGAACTAGGTATCGCCATCACTATCAGGCTCACTTGTATTGGCAGAATTGCTGTAGCTTCGTGAGCTTCTCGGCCAAACAAATTCATCCTCCCCCTCATAATGCTTCACCAAAGAGTCGTCAGTGGAGCCCCCTGACTTATGAGAGTGAACAACCGCATGGTAGATCAATGCCCCGATTACAGGCACCAACCAGATCAAGAAGCATTGAATCGCCCGCTGCCGAGGGATAAAGAATCTGCATCGCACGACTAAAACCGTCACGTAGGCTTGGTAGAGGGTTGCAATAGTTCCAACTATTCCAAGTATGAGCGTGTCGTTATCCAACAGAGACCCTCCCTTTTGCCTCACCCGACGAGATTAATCAGCACCCCTTCCCTCAATCCCAAATCACTCACCAAGCACTCCTTCTCCCCTAGCGTCTCCATGATCGTCCGGATGATGATGGCACCGGCGGCGATGACTTCTTCACGGCTCTTCTCCAGCCCCGGCAGGCCGACTCGATCCGCTTTCGTTCGACTGAGCAGGGCTTGCTCAAGCTGCTGAACCGTGTCGAGTTGAAGCCTGTAATTATGGATGCGGGCCGGTTCGTAGGTGGAAAGCTTCTGGGCCATGGCCGCCAACGCGGTGACGGTTCCGGCTGTGCCAACGAAGGTCACGCCAGCCGATCGCGGCATGCCAGCTACAGCCGCCTCCGTCTCTCTCCGTACCCAGTCCCGGGCCTGCTGAATCTCTTCGGTAGTCGGCGGATCGTGGCGAAGCATCCGTTCACATAATCGCACGACACCGATGTCGATAGAGTGGACGACGGGATCCTGGCCTGGCCGGTCCAGAATGAACTCGGTGCTCCCACCGCCGATATCGAGCGCGAGCATGTCGGTCACGCCGGGAGGCAGCCCGGAGCGAATGCCGAGCAATGTGCGCCGAGCCTCCTCGTCGCCGGTGATGATTTCCACATCGAACCCGGCCTCGCGTTTCACCCGATCCAGAAACTCCACGCGATTTCCTGCATCCCGCACCGCGCTCGTCGCCACCACCGCGCACGCATCGACGCGATAGGTGTCGATGACGGCCTTCCACTCGCAGAGACAGTGGAGCACCCGATCCATCGCGGCAGGACTCAATCGCTTCGTCTGATCGACGCCTTCGCCGAGGCGAAGAATGCGCCGATCGGATCGGAGCTCTTTGAGCGGAGCGCCGGGAGACAGATCGGCAATGAGCAGGCGGCAGGTGAGGGTCCCGATATCGATGCCGGCAAGCCGGCGCGGGCGGGTGGAAGGGACCGTCATTGTTCGTTCCGGATCTCGTCCATCTCGGCTTCGAGCTTCTTCCGGCTGTCTTTCAACTGTTGAATGTCGCGCATCACCCGCGCGATCTCGGCATCATAGCTCACCCGTTCGGCCGTCTCTCCCCGCTCTTTCATCTCGACAGCCCGTTCGCCGATATCTTTGTAGAGATCGGATAATTGCTGGTCGATCTTCCGAATATCCAGCCGTATGCGGAGCAATTCCGTTTCCTCCAGCGCGCGAGTCGCCGCATGCGCCGTCCCCAACCGCAAGGTCGCAACCCCTGACCGAAAATCGTCTTTCAACCGCTGTAGTAATCCCACATACACTCCCGGCTAGAGGCCAGAGGCGCGTGGCCAAAGGTTATCCTTCGAATCCCCTGGCCTCTCGCCTATTTTTAACTGATCGATCCCAGCTCCAACTTCTGCTCCCACTTCCTCAGCATCGCTTCTTTCAAGCCTTGATGCCCCGGCGCGCTCAACTGTGGATCCTGCTTGAGCAGCGAGAAGGCTTCCAACCTGGCTTGCTGTAACAGATCGCCATCGCGCACGATGTTGGCCACGCGAAACTCCGGCATCCCCCACTGGCGAAACCCGAAGAACTCCCCCGGCCCTCTGATCCGCAAATCTTCTTCCGCGATCACAAACCCATCGTTCGATTGCACCAGCGCATCCAGCCGCTCACGAGCGTTCGACACCGGCTCGTCGCCTCCGGATGACAGTCGCCCCGGCGCCGGACGATTTCGACCCAGCCCGGCAGCCATGAGTAAGCAATACGATTGGTCCGCCCCACGCCCGACCCGGCCACGCAATTGATGCAGTTGCGCCAAGCCGAATCGTTCCGCATGCTCGATCATCATAATCGTCGCATTCGGCACATCGACACCGACTTCAATCACAGTCGTGGCCACGAGTAGATGAATCTTGCCGGCCTTGAACTCGGCCATCACCGATTCCTTCTCCGCCGATTTCATCCGTCCATGGAGCAGACCGACTCGGAACTCAGCGAATTCCCCCTGCTGTAATGCCTCGGCCCCTTGGATCGCGGCCTGCAAATCCGTCTTTTCCGATTCTTCGACTAACGGATAGACAACATAGGCCTGCCGTTTGTTTCGCAACTCATCTTTGAGAATTTGATAGGCGCGGCGGCGCTGAGCCTCGCCGAAGAGGAAGGTCCGAACCGGCCGGCGGCCTGGCGGCAGCATGTTGATAACCGACACATCCAGATCGCCATAGACCGTCATCGCCAGCGTGCGCGGAATCGGCGTGGCCGTCAGTACCAGTACATCCGGCCTGTAGCCTTTCTCGATCAGCGTCTTCCGCTGCAACACGCCGAACTTATGTTGTTCATCGACCACGGCGAGCCCGAGGTTCTTGAAGGCGACGCCCTTCTGGATCAACGCATGAGTCCCGATCGCCACCTGCACTTCACCCGATGCCAACTGCGCGGCGTGCGTCTTTTTCACCGCGGCCTTGTCGCTCCCACGCAGGAGCGCGACGCTCACGCCCAACGCCTCCAAGGTACCTTTCAGATTGCGATAGTGCTGCTCGGCCAGAATTTCCGTCGGCGCCATGAGCGCGGCCTGATAACCGGACCCGCAAGCCATGACGATCGCATGGAGCCCCACCACGGTCTTGCCCGACCCGACATCACCCTGCACCAGGCGGTTCATCGGTTTGGGTGAGATCATGTCCCGATAAATCTCGCGAATGACTTGATCCTGCGCGGCCGTCAAGCGGAACGGGAGCAAGCGGCTCAACTTATCGACAATTGGCGCCCGCGGGTTGAACTTCAGCCCCTTCGGCTGCTCCTGCACCGAACGTTGCCGCGCCGCCAATGCCATCTGTAAGAGGAATAACTCTTCGAACGCAAGACGACGGTGCGCCGGCGTCTTCCCCTGCTCCAGCAAGCGAGCA
>JBEBHO010000190.1:0-6864 GCA_040081095.1 Nitrospira sp. | reverse complement strand
TTCGGAATTTTGAGCCGGCTCACCGGCGTAAAAGCCCCCACGATCAAGCTGTCGAGAGAACTCATTCTCCCTCTCGCCTATCTGAACCTGGCCTTCTCCTGGATGACCGGCATTCCGCCGCGCATTCCGCTGGAGGGAGTAAAGATGGCCAAGTACAAAATGCACTACGATTGCAGCAAAGCGATCCGCGAACTCGGGATCCCGCAAACACCGCCCGACGTCGCGCTCGAAAAAGCGGTCAGATGGTTTCGCGACCACGGATATGCGTAAAAAAACAGTCAGCTATCAGCTCTCAGCATTCAGTTCTAAGCTGCCAGCTGATCGCTGAAGGCTGACAGCTTTCATCTATGGATATTCCCCTTCTATTCCTTAAGACCGTCCTCTTCCGTCCCTACGTCTTCGCCTTCCTGGCGGCCTTTCTATTTTCGGCCATCCAGCTGATCGGCTGGCCGCGGACCTGGCGTTTCTGGCTCATCAGTTGGGCCACGGCCTTTGTCTGCGAATATGCCTCGACACGCATCGGGATTCCCTTCGGCTGGTATCACTACAACGGCTCGACGGTTGGCCAAGAGCTGTACTTCTCCAATATCCCGTTCATGGATTCGATCTCGTTCAGCTTTCTCCTCTACGCCGCCTACTGCCTGACCCTCTGCTTCATCCTTCCGAAAGCGGCCACACCAAGTACGCCAAGCTGGCTATCGCCGTTACGATTTGATCCTGCCGCGCGCACCAGCTGGATAGCCTTGTGTGTGACCGCGCTATTCTTTGCCTTCATCGACATGGTGATCGATCCCGTCGCCTTGCGCGGCGACCGCTGGTTCCTTGGCAAGATTTATTACTATCCCGATCCCGGTACTCACTTCGGCGTCCCCCTGGCCAACTACGCCGGCTGGGCCGTAGTCGGCCTGATCTCCCTGGCCGTCTATTTTCCGCTCGATCGTCGTCTCCCGTCTCTCGGCGCAATCGAACAGCTCTCTGCCACTCCTCGACTTCTCCTGGGTGTGGGCCTCTATTATGGCGTGCTGGCCTTCAATCTTGGCGTCACCTTCTGGATCGGCGAGGATCTGCTCGGCATGACCGGCACACTGCTGTATATCCCCGTCACGGCTCTGCTACTGATCCGCCTGCTGTCCCATCCGGTGACGGCTCCTCATCACCAGCCCGGTCAGTAGCATTGACCGGCGAGACTTTGTATAGTGATTGAATAGGATCGCTGATGCGCACGAAACTCATCACCATACTAGTCATTGGAATCCTCGGAACCCTGGCGTTGCTGGGCTGGTTCGGCTATCAGTCGTTTACCACCGGATTCAGCGCCAAAGCCGAGCCGAATGCGCTGGAAGTGCTGCTGGCCCGGCAGGTTCGCTACCTGGCGATCCCGCTCGAACAGCGCAACAAACCCAATCCTGTTCCCGTGACCCCGGAGGTGCTGCAGGATGGATTGGCCCATTTCGCCGATCACTGCGCCACCTGCCATGCGAACGACGGCAGCGGGCAGACGCCGATCGGCAAGAACGTCTATCCCAAAGCGCCGGATCTGCGCGAATCGCCGAGCCAAAATATGTCGGACGGTGAACTCTTCTGGGTGATTCATAACGGCATTCGCTTTACGGCGATGCCGGCCTGGGGTGAAGGCGATCCCGATCAGGATTTGGATAGCTGGAAGCTGGTGCACTTCATTCGCCATCTGCCCGCACTCACGCCGCAGGAGTTGGAGACGATGAAGTCGCTCAACCCCAAGTCGAAACATGCGGCTGACGAGGAAGCGGCCTTCGATAAATTCCTCCAGGGGGACGACTCTGCCGCGACCACACCGGGATCCGGCCATCATCATTAATATTTTTCATAAGGAGCTGGCGCCTACTATGGTTCGACACCTTCTATTGGTCTGTGCACTCGTCTTCACATCTTCGGCCGCTTGGGCCCATGGCGCGGGGCAACATGTGCTGGGCACCGTCACCGCGATCGACGGCACCCATATCGAAGTGACCACCCCCAAGGGGAAGGTGGTCTCTGTCCAGCTGAACAAACAGACCCACTTCAAGGCCAAGGGCAACCCGTCGTCGACCGAACCACCGGCCATCGGCGATCGCGTGGTAATCGAAGCGACGAAGGACAAGAAGACGCTGACGGCCACCGAAGTCCATTATTCCGCTGCGAAGAAAGTGGCGGCGCCGTCACAGGCGCCTGCGGGACAATAGAGACCCCGTCCGACATGGAGAGAATTCAGATATCCCGATTCGCGCAAGCCTCGCCCTTCCACGGAGGGCTCCACGCCATGCTGACCCGTGTGGTCACGACCGGCATTGCGGTGTTTCTGGCCGTGTCGATCGTCCCCGGCATCGAAGCCTCGACTCTAACAGCGGGCGTGGCGGCAGTCCTGGTGCTGACCTTTCTGAATCTCATTCTGCGGCCCATCCTCTTGGTCCTGACACTGCCGCTGATCGTCCTGTCGCTGGGACTGTTCCTCGTCGTGGTGAATGCGCTGCTCCTGGAATTCACCGCCTATCTCGTGAAGGATTTTACGGTGTCGGGATTCTGGCCCGCCGTCGGAGGCGCGCTGGTCATCAGTATCGTCACCAGCCTGTTGAACATACGGCGGTTCGAGCCTCCGCCCGTCGAGCAGATCATCGTCGAGCGCCGGCCACCGAAGATTATCAATCCAGAGTGAACTATCTACACGCGTGTCATTGCATCACCCCGCTATCGTTGCTAGAATGCGATCCCTTAATCGAGAACGCTACCCATGACCATGCCCGCACCGCAGTCGAAACAAAACGCTGAAACCCATTTGCAACGGACGTTGAATACGGCCCTGAACGAATTGGGAACGGATTCGGCGCTCGCCGCCATTTTCCATCAAGAGCAAGGTCCGCTCGTCGGTCACGCCTCCCGCGGCTTTACTCCGCGCGATGTGCAGGCCATTTTGCGGACGCTCTCGACCCAGGCGGCAGCCGTCCAAGCCGCGCCACAGGATCAAGACGCCGGCAGAACCGTCCGCCTGCGCCTCATTACGCCGGGCGCCAAATCGTTACTCGGCATGCCGCTCCGTCACCGCCAGCGCACCTACGGCTTTCTCGTGATCGCCCGAAAAGAAAACGCCACCTTCGCCAAGAAGGAAAAAGGCCTGATGGAACAGGCCGGCGACGACATTACCAAAGCGCTGGAACGCGAAGGCCTGTTCGACATGAATGTGGTGCTGAGCCGTCCCTATGTGTCGCGCGAGCCGGCGCCGGCCGCACCGGCGGTGTCCGAGATCTTTGCCGCGCCGACGGCACAGTTCACGCCGGAACTCGAAGAAAAAATCATCAAGGTCCTGGAAGAGGCCAACCAATACACCACCTATGACCGGGCCTGGGCCTGTTATTACGATCCCTTGGCCGGCATCATGGAAGTGCTCGGCGTGGCCGGGGACCAAAAGAGCGAGAAAGACAGCAAGAAGGATATGCGCGCCGGACACCGGCTCACACTCGATAGCTCGGCCTCCGGATGGGCCGTCCGCCACCGGAAACCGCGTGTCGATCATGATCTGGCCTCAACCCAGGGACGCTTCCTCGACCACAAGCATTTGTATAAAGATCGATTCGTCTCTTCCCTCGTCGTCCCGTTCTTTGTGCGCGGACAGGTCGGCGGAACGCTGACCCTCGGATCGAGAGAAGCGTCGCGCTTTCAAGCCACTGATGCCCGCACATTGGAGCCGATCATTCTGAAGCTGGCCGATTTGCTTCAGGCTCCGCCTGCGCCTGCGACTGCGCCGCTGGCCCAGCCGGAAGCTGGAGCAGAGGACGCCGTAGCCCCTGCCAATGCACCGATTATCCTGGAACCGATCATCCGCAAGCAGGAACGGCAAGCCGCCATCGGAGAATTCAGCGCCTTCCTGGCGACGGAAATCCGGGAACCGATCGGAGCCATCCGTTCCCAATTGGAGGAAGTCACGGCCGAAGGGATTCTTGATTTTGACCCGCAAACCCGCGTCGAAAACGCCATGCGCGATTTGATCCGGGTGGAAGCCATCCTGAACGAGATTCTCGATTTTGCGAAGCCGCTGGAACTGAACCGCCGCCTCTGCCGCATTCCAGAAGTGCTCGAGAGCGCGCTGGTGGTGGTGGGCACCGATCTGGAAGTCACCCGCATTCAGGTTTCGAAAGACTACGCCACGCAGATCGCCCCGGTACGCGGCGACGAAGCGAAGCTTCAGCAAGTCTTCTTGAGCATCTTCAAGAATGCCGGCGAAGCGATGACTCCCGGCGGCCACCTGCATATTCAGGTCACCCAGCATCGCGCGGGCAAAGGTATCGAAGTTCAGATCCTGATCAAGAACGACGGCGCACCCATCCCGGCAGAAATTCTCGACAAAGTCTTCGAGCCGTTCTTTACGACAAAGCGTTCAGGGACCGGCCTGGGTCTCGCGACCGTCAAAAAGATCATCGAAGAGCATGGCGGATCGATTGCCATTGCGAGCGCCCCCGGCGAAGGAACCACGCTGACGATTCGCCTTCCCGGGGTCAGCCGAGGTCCGGCCTTCCGCCATCGCGGACGGGGACGACGACCGGCTCGCCGCCCTACAGCCTAAACGAGGCACGCAGAACATCCGAGATTCCTCGCTGCTCCGCGCATGATTTCAATACGATAGCCAGTCTCATCCCCAGAGCACAGGCCTCGCTTTCTCACTTGACAGGGATAGCCCTCCATCGCTATGATCCCCGCCACTTGATTCGTCATTTAGTCTGTAACGATCATTCACGCATTTTCTTCGAGCCACCTTTATTTAAAAAGGAGTAGGGTATGAAGCTCGTACTCGGCACTATTGCGACCTTGTCCGGTGTGCTGTTCGTGTTGTCGATGGCCTCTGCCAACCCCGCGTTGCTCCCCAAGCATGAAGGCTATCCGATGAAGAACAGCGGAAGCCCTGTCACTGGCCAGCCCACCGCCAATGACCCAGGCCAGTCCGATGCACGTGGCGAGTCCACGCTGCTCAAGTCGGCCAATTCAATCAAGCACAGTGAACAGAAACTGATGAAGACGGACAATGCCAGAATCACCGAGGGACAGGGCGCTGGCCGTCTCCCGAACGTGCAGGGGCCACAGATCAAGATTGCGCCTCCGGTGACCTCCGCCACCAAGATTGGCGCCGATCGCAAGATCGAGTAGTCACAGTCTCCATGGATCCAGAAGCGGGGTCGTCGTAGCAATACGACGGCCCCGCTTCTTTTTGCCCGCCTCACCAATCTGACCTGAGCCTCCTGGCCCTTCGACGCCCCTACCCCTTACTTCTCCTCGGCGGCGCGTTCAACACCGCCTGCATTCGAAATCGCCACGGCTTCTGAGCCCAGGCGCCGGCATAGTCGACCCCGATTCTCGGAAGTGCCGCAACGTGCTTGCGCAGGATACGGGCACCTCGATCTTCAAACCACAAAGAATCCTGAGCAGTCAGATCCATCCGATTCATGCTCCGATCGATCTGCAACGCACGACAGAGCCGCCCGGGCCCGTCGATCAACCGCCCGTCCACTTCAATCGCCCGGATCAACACCGCGGCAGGAAACTCTTCCCGCTCCGTTACGACATTCAAGCAGTGATACATGCCATAGATAAGGTAGACGTAGGCAGTGCCCGCCGCATGAAACAAGACCTCTGTTCGCTGGGTTCTGCCTTTCGACGCATGACAGGCCTTGTCCTGGGGACCGACATAGGCCTCCACTTCAATAATTCGCCCGGCCACCTCTCGACCACCGAGCACGCGTACCAGATACTTGCCGACAAGCGACCGCGCCACCTGAACCGTCGGCCGGGAGAAGTAGGTTTGCGGAAGAATCTTTCTCATGCGAATCACTCCCGACGATATTCTCATAACGCCTCCTCAAAATGACATCCGGCAAGGCCGCAGGGGGCTCGACGACTGAGACGTACTGTTTTGGTACGTCGCAAGGAGGCGAGCCCACGAGAACGCAGCTGGAAGTCATTTTCAGGAGGCGATTAAAAGTACCAGGCCAGGCCACCCATAAACGTCCGCGGATTCCCCGGCACGAAATGGATGTCGGTCACGGCGGCCGGTTCGTTGCGGAGTTGAGAGGCGAAGGCGAAGGTCGCCTGTTCCCACTTGGTATTGAGGAGATTCTGCACGAACAAGAATGCTTCCATCCGTCCATAGGGCAGCTTGATCGGCAACTGGTAGCGCTCGGACAAATCAAAGTCGATCCAGGCGGGGGATTTGATGCTCCGGTCTTCAGTCAGAGGCCGCACTCCGAGATAGGTCGCTTGGAGTTGCGACGTCAGCCCTTCGGGCCATTTCAACAGGAGCGCTCCATACGCCGTCACCTCCGGCGCCAAGGGAATGGCATCGCCGTTCCGGAATTCGGCATTCGTGTAAGTCACGCTGCCGTTGAAATAGAGCGGGCCCCACACCTGGCCGCGAGCGGCGACTTCGACTCCGCGCCGTCTGGACGCACCGCGGATTTCCGTCGTTCCTTCATCGCCGATAAAGACCAGTTCAGATTTCAGATCCAGCTGCCAGAGCGTGGCGATCAATTCCAACCCATCCTGACCGAACGGCTTCGACCCCACACCTACTTCATAGCTCCTGGCTCGAGCCAGCGGCGAAGATCCTGGCGCCACCGCCGACCGAGCATCGTTGCTGTGATAGCCCTCGCCATAATTCAGGAACAATTCTGTGCTGGCCCATGGGCCCAGGATCAGATTCATCTTCGGCAACACAATGCTCGAATTCTTCCGGCCGGCCGGTTGCTCAACACAGGTCGCACAACGATTCCGCACATCAAAGGTAAAGGTCTCACTCCGAAGACCGCCGGCGAGCCGGATCCATGATGCGGGCTGAACCTCGGCCTTGATGAACGGCGCATAGGA
>JBEBHO010000363.1:0-24676 GCA_040081095.1 Nitrospira sp. | reverse complement strand
GTTGCAGATAATGATTCGCAGTTCGGCGCAACCCCTCATCCACACTCACTGGCGGGGTCCAGCCCAGCACTTCGCGCGCCCTGGTGATATTCACTTGCAGTGTGCCACAGAGACGCCTCGCCACCTCCCGCTTGCCCAGAAGCGTCGCACCCGCCATCAACACGGTCGTCGGCATTGGAATCAGCCGTGCTGGGCGACCCATGGCACGGGCCAGACGGCAGATCAGCTCCGTGGTCGAGAGATCCTCGCCATCGCTCACCAAAAACGTCTCGTTTGCTGCGGCTGGGTGCTCGATGCAAGTGATAATCAGATCCACCACATTATCCAGCGACACCAAGCTGCGGCGGTTATGGATGGCCCCAAGTGGCAATGGAATACCTCGCACCAAGGCGTGCATCAACGCCTGAAAATTGGCCTTTACTCCCGGGCCGTATATCAGCGGAGAGCGGACCATCACCACCTCCATCCCAGTCTCCGCTGCGATCTCACGCAAACCCAACTCCGCCTCGTATTTACTGATGCCATAGGCATCTTGGGGGGCCGGCGAATCGGTCTCGCAATACGCAACCGAACCACCCTCCCCATTCACTTTCACCGAACTCAAGAACACAAACCGCCTTACCCACGCCGCTGCCGCCTGTCGCGCGAGTTGCTCGGTGCCGGCGACATTGACGGCGCGGAATCCAACCAGCGGATCAGCCGCCGTTTCCCGCATCACATGCACACGCGCGGCGCAATGGACAATAGTGTCCACCCCAGTGAGCGCATCGCGCCAATCGGTGTTGGCATCCAGATCGCCCACGATGCGGTAGTCCACCCCCGACAACGGTCGATCGGGCAGATGCCGCACCGAGCCGATAACATCCATACCCTGCACCACGAGCCGAGCGCAGATGGCGCTGCCGACGAAGCCAGAGGCGCCGGTCACCAATACCTTCACTAAATCAATTCCTGGTAGACCGCCAGGGTTTCCGCAATGACCCGCTCCTGCGAGAATTCCGCCAGAACGATCTCGCTCGCGCGCTGGCCCATTTTGGCGCGAAGCGCTCCGTTATCAATTAAACTGCGCAGTGCCACGGCGAGTGCCTGCGCGTCTCGCACGGGTACCAGAAAACCGTTATCACCGTCACGCACGATTTCCCGGCAGCCAGGGGCGTCGGTGGTAACGATGGGCAGGCCGCAGGCTGCCGCCTCCAACAATACCTTGGGCAAGCCTTCCCGGTAGGACGGCAGGCATGCTATGTGCGCTGCATGGAACACGGCCGGCATATTGTCGCGTCGCCCCCACCACTCGACTCCATTGTGCCCATGCCATGCACGTAAGGCCACCACCGGCACTGAAGCTGGATTGCCAGGGTCAGGATCGCCTGCCAACACAAAGCGGGCGCATACACCTGCTTGGGTCAAGAGACGCGCGGCTTCGACGAATTCGCCTACACCCTTGTCCCACAGCATGCGTGCCGAGAATAACACCGTTACGGGCTCCGGCGGCAATTCGAGAGCGGGAGTGAAAACCTCCGTATCCACCCCCGCGCCGCGGATGAGGCGCAGGCGATCCTCTGGCACTCCCATCTTGAGCAGCAGACCGAAGTCGTCCGGGTTCTGCACGATAGTGCGGCTGTGCGACGCGCCCAGCAGCCACGCCAGCAACCTGCAAATCACAGGGCGCAGGGTTCGAGCGGCGAGTCCACTTGACGTGAACAACCAGCCCAACCCTGCTATGGCGTTGACGACATGAGGCACACCGGCAAACCTGGCTGCGAGCGCGCCGTAGAGCACCGGTTTCAGTGCCACGTGATGTACGATGTCCGGTCGCTCCCGGCAGTACAAGCGCGCCAGCGCCGCCACCTCCCGCAACGGATTGCCTCGATGCCTAGAGAGGCTAAAAGGAATCAGGTGAATTCCCGCAGCCCTGATCGTCTCGCCATACTCCCCCACGCGGGTGGCCACGGCCACGTTGAAGCCCGCCTTCTGCACCGCCACGGCGAGCGGCAGCCGGTGGGAGACAAAATACCAATCCTCGGTGACGACAAATAGCACCTTGGGGCGCCTGTTCATGCATGCCTACTGGAGGCAAACGGCTGCGCCAATACTGCACCTAACACGATCCAGAAGATACGCTGGTAAAAAATTTCGTGGGCGAGACTGAATATGGAAAAAGCCAACAACGACAGCAACAAAATACGCCGTGCGGGCTGGGTCCTGCCGAACCGAATCGCATGACGGGCCAGCAGGAAAAAGGCCCAACCAAACCCAGCCCCTCCCAACAGGCCGAACTCGGCCAGAATCCACAACGGAGTGCTGTGGATGACCTGTGGGTGTCCCGCCCATACCGGGCTCTTTGCATGAAACACCCCCAATCCGGCACCCAGAACTGGCGATTGCCGCCACATTTCCAGTCCGTGGATCAACGTTTCCCAACGTTCCAAATTGCTGCTCTCGGATGAGAGGCTACTCTGAACGGAGATGTTGCCAGACAAGTCACCTTGATGCGCCGCTAGCCAGACAACGCACCAGAGCAGGGTGGCGAATATCACACCCCAGCTGAGCATCCTGCGGTCGGCCAGGCGGTCGAGTCCGGCAAGAAGCAGCACCAGCATGCCCACCAGCATGCCCGTGCGCGAACCGTTCCACACCAGGCCAGCCAGCAGGATGCCAAGCAGCAAAGAGAATATCCATGGCCGTGCCGGGCGCTGCAAATTGAAGTTGTGTCTCGCATAAACCTGGAAATAGCCAAGAAGCAGCGCTACGCCCGCCAGCAACTGAAACGCAAAGGCGTTGCGGTTGCCGGCATAGCCTTCGAAATTTTTCGTAAAGTGTGCGCCGGTATTCACACCCCAGTGAAACAACAGGCGCAGGACAACTTGCAGGATCACGACGACGGCAGCGGTAGCGATCAGGGTTTCGGCGAAGCGGCGTAGCCCGTGAGTGCCGACGTTCGCCACGATCAAATACCCTGCCGAGAGATAGCCAAGCAGCACCAGCCAACCCAGGAGTCGCCCGCCTAGCGCCCATTGTGTGATGCCGATTTCCAACCAGCCGTGCATGAACCCCAGCAGCAACAGGAGACTGATCACGCCCAACGCCAGGTTGAATTGGCTAATTCTCCATACCGGTAACTGCCGGGTAAACAGCACGTGCAGGCTCACCCCCGCCAGTGCTAGGACGGCGAAGGGATCCGCCAGGTTCAGGTTGATCGGCCCACCCGGCAAAGATATGTGAGCCTGAAAAAATACCGCGACCGCCACCACCATGCTCAGCCCCCAGGCTGCGAACTTTTCGATTTCTGACACCGAATGAACCGCCACAGCTGGCAGTTTGATGGTTTCAAACATGCGCGTCAGAGAGTTTCCTGAGACAGAAAGGTGCCGAAGCGAGAATGACCAGCGTAGAACACAATCCAACCATAACCGACATCGTCAGGGCATCTGCCGCAGGAACACCAAGAATCCCGAGCACATATACTGCCGTACCCTCGCGAACGCCCCAACCATTGACGGTTATCGGCATGCTGGCAGCCAAGCTAATGATGGCCGAGGCGGCGAACAAGGATGCAATGGGAATAGCCTGGCTGACCGCCAGAATCCCTACCATGAAACAGCCCAGCATCATGAGCTGTCCTGCAAGTGTCAGCCCCGCGATGAGCATCACGCGAGCGAGATTCGCCCTAGAAAACACCCGTCCAGACAATTTCTTCTCAAACCTTGAACGTCCCAGCCACAAGCTCAATGCCCATCCGCCACAAGCGGCAATCACGATCTCGGCGAGTGCGATCTGCTCGAAAAAACCGGAAACCGCAGATTGCCCAAGCAAATAGAACCCACCCAGAGTGCCGAGCACTCCGCTAACAAACGCCAGCAGCGCACGCTCATAGGCAGCTAGGCTGGCATTCACCACGGGTTGCACGCCAAAACTGTGCAGCACAGATTGACGCCCCATGATCTGCCCGAACAGTGGAATCACGATGAGCCCGGCGACGTTACCGGCTATGCTGGCGCGCAAAGCGATGTCCCAGGGTAGCGCGATGCCGAAATGCGCCAATACTCGCCAAAACCGGAACGACACCAGAACTAGATTCGCCAACAGCAACGCCAGCATGCTTGCCACAGCCCAGGGCGGAAATCCAGCCAGCCCCCGCAAAACGTTCTCAACGCCGGATGACCAGAAAACGAGCGCAAGCAGGAGTATCGAGACAAAAACCGCGAACAGGCGGCGAATGGGGAATTTGCTAACCTCCAATATTATTCTCCGTTATGTTTCGAGTGCGTCATGCTATCCAACCACGCCTGGAACATCAGCACGTTCCACAGCCAATGCTGCCAGTTGCGGCGGCCCGATAGATGTTCCTGCCACTTCTGCCGCACCGGGACTGGGTGCAGGAAGCCCTCACGGCGCAGACGCACCTCATCCAGCAATTCTTCGGCCCACCCCCGCAAGGGCCCGCGCAGCCATGTATCGAGCGGAATTCCGAAGCCCTGTTTGGGCCGATCGATCAACTCGCGCGGCACATAACGATCGAGCACTTGGCGTAACAGCCACTTGCCCTGTCCGTCGCGGATCTTCATCGCCAACGGGAGCCGCCAGGCAAACTCGACGAGGTGATGGTCGAGCAACGGCACACGGGTTTCCAGGCTCACCGCCATGGCAGCCCTATCCACCTTGGTCAGGATATCGTCGGTGAGGTAGCCCACGAGGTCGTGAAACATCATACGCTCGGTGAAATCGCTCCGGCCGAAGGCTGCAGCCTCTGCATCAGCCCAAATTGGCGACTCGTTGGCACCGACGATCAACGAGCCTGGTTCCCGGTGCTGGGACACGAGTCTTCGATATAATTCATCCGGCCCATCGACATCGATCACGCTCGCCAGCTTGTGGATACGGTCCCCCAAAGTCGGTTGCCTCAGGCCCCGAGGGAGAAGCTTGCCGACACGATCCCATGCTGCGGGGCTCAAGGCCGTCATCATCCTGCCGACTCCGTGCCTAACACCTTGTGGCACCGGGCCGATACGGTTCCAGATCGACCGCCCCCAGAAATAGCGGTTGTAGCCGCCGAACAGTTCGTCTCCGCCATCACCCGAGAGGGCGACAGTCACATGCTTGCGTGCGAGCGCGGCCACAAGATGAGTCGGGATTTGCGATGAATCGCCGAACGGCTCATCGTAGATTTCCGGCAGCCGCGGAATTACATCCATCGCCTCTTCCGCGGACAGATACAGCTCAGTGTGATCCGTTCCCAGATGCGACGCGACCAGCTTCGCATAGCGCGCCTCATCATAGTCCGACTCACTGAAACCGATCGAGAACGTCCGCACGGGATGTGAAGACTGGCACTGCATCAAGGCGACAATGGTGGACGAGTCGATACCTCCGGACAGGAACGCCCCCAGTGGCACATCGGAAATCATCTGCCTGCCCACTGCCTGGCGCAGCAGGGAATCGAGTGCATCCGTTGCCGCTGCATCAGGAAGATCGGTGAGCGGCTCCTGCATCGCGACCTCGCGCGCCGACCAGTATGTGATGGGCACAGGCATACGCCCGGGCGGGTCATCGGCGGAAATCTTGAGCCACGTACCCGGCAAAAGTTTGCATATCCCCAGGTAAATGGAATGGGGTAAGGGCACATAACCATATCGCATGTAGCTGGCGAGGACACCCCTGTTGATATCCCCGCGCCACGATGGATGGGCGCACAAGGCCTTGAGTTCTGATCCGAACAAGAAGGTTTCACCGCACCAGCCGTAATACAGTGGCTTTTCACCCATTCGGTCGCGTGCCAATATAAGTTGCCGTTCGGCGCGGTCCCAGAGGGCAAAGGCAAACATACCGACAAATCGCTGCACCGCTTTCTCAATACCCCACTCCTCGAATGCAGCCAGCATGACTTCTGTATCTGAATGTCCACGAAACTTCGCACCGGCCACCCCCAACTCAGACCGCAACTCGGCAAAGTTGTAGACCTCACCATTGTACGTCATCACATATCGCCCACTGGGAGACACCATTGGTTGATGCCCCTCAGGTGACAAATCTAAGATAGAGAGCCGTGCGTGACCGAGCCCAATCCCTACCCGCTCGTCAAACCAGACCCCGGAATCGTCAGGTCCACGATATCGAATAGAGGCAATCATGTTGCCCACATGCAGCGACGGGTTGCCTTCCCGAAAGCCTAGGATGCCCGCGATTCCGCACATATCTATTGTGGTTTGAACATATGGGGACTTATCGCAAGGGGGACTGCCTAGCCGATCATCGATCTATGCTTGACGATCCTGCTCCGCACGGAGACGATTCCATACGGCCTGCCACTCTCTCTTGGTTGATTCATCGCAGGAACCGAACGACCGTCTCACCTTCTGGCTCATGGTTCCTGTGAAATCAAGCACAAGATCTCTGGCCAATGCCACCCCATGCACGCTCATTCCCCTGAGGGCCATGAGGGCAGAAGGAAGATCCTGGACCTGAGCGAGCAACCGACGGCAGTACGCAAATCGACCGGAAGCTGATTTGGCTACGGATATTGTTTCCATTCGATACCCCAGGAGGATGTCAGGAAGCGCTGCAAATCGGCTCGTCTGATAACTGCGAAGCAACAATTCCTGGTCCTGCCCCTTCGTCAATCGCTCGTTGTACGGATGCCCTACAAACCACGATTGCTTCCCCATCCAAGTGGGATGAGCGAGAGGAAATCCCCACCAAGGCCGGCGACAGATGTCTTCATGAGAACGGGCTGCGGGGTATAGCCCGATCACTTCACCATTCCCTTTGATCAAGACAGCCCCATGTCCGAGTAGATCAATTTCAGGATGAGTCTGGAGGAAACAAACCTGTCGCTCGAAACGATCAGGGTAGGCAACGTCATCAGCGTCCATTCTCGCAAGATACTTGCCTTGAGCTTGCGCTACACATTGATTCAATCGTGATGCCAATCCTTTCCGCTCGCATTCGCTGATCACCCGGATTCTAGAATCGAGAAACTGATGCAGAATCTCTTGCGAGGCATCGGTGGAGGCATCGTCTACAACAATGAGCTCCCAATCAGCAAATGTCTGCCAAAGAATAGAATGGATCGCGGCTCCCAAAGTCTTCTCGCCATTATGCACCGACATCGCGACCGTAATTAACGGAGTCGCCACGGATCAGCTTTCTTTGTAGAACATGCGGCCAGGCCATCCGGCGGCTGTGTAGGTGTGTGCACCAAAGAGGCGCCAGGACAGTTCAAACACCATCCGACGCGCGGCACGAGACCCTCGTTGATTGCCCCAGAGCAACGACGCACAGGCGACGGTCAAAGCTCTGAGAAGTTTCAAGGCGGAACCGAACCTGTGCCGACGGGCCACTGCTTCAAACTCGGGCCAGTCGATGGGTGTATGAGGCCGCTGAGCGACTTGCTGGCTCAACGCTCCCAGCAGTTCATCGAAGCGTCGATCATAAGTATGTTCCCGGCTGACCCGCTCAAATCCACGACGAGCGATGGCATCCCGACGATCAGAATCAGCCAACAGCGACTTGACGGTGCCGACCAGTGCGTCCCGACCTTCGAACGTAAGGACCTCCTCGCCAAGGCGAAAGTATTTCTCCAGATTCGGAGCCTGTTCGGTCAACAGACATCCTCCATATCCAGGGACTTCAAAGACCCGAGCTTTGATTTGGCGATCTCCCGTACCTCCCCTTCCTTTTCGAGACCCCCCGCTGAAATTCAGACTGATCTGAGAGGCTCGAACAATCTCCGAAATCCGTTTTGCCTCGACCGGTCCAGCAGGCCAACCGTGACCAAAACATGCCACGTCAATTCCTTCACGACGCAACACCTCGATCATCGCTGGGCGATTCCCATACGCGGCGCCGACAAAACTCACGGGATAACGGCAGGCCGCAGCGGGGAGCGGCGGAGTCAATGTCTCCACATTCGCCGCCCATTGAGAAAGATAGGTCAGGCCGATGCCGTCACGCTGATACCACCCCACCGCGCTAGGATAGGTTGTCACTGAGAGATCGCATTCTGCCCCGATCAACCGTGAGAACATCGGATACTTCCAAGAATCATCGGTCGACCAGTTGACCAAGAGAGAGCCGCTCTTCCGGATCAGGCGCATCGTCTCGATCCAGACCTCGTACTGCATCAACACACAGAACACGACGTCCGGAGACGTCTCTTCCACCTGCCTCAAGAGGGCACGGTTCAGCCCGGCAAAATCGGCGTAGGGCTCACGGGAAAACGACTCAAAGAAACTGACACGATGCCCCAGCCTCCGCAAAGCGGGAAGGAAATTCACATACTCATAGCCTTCCCCTCGGGCGGGATTGCCATAGGCATGCTCGCCAAACACGCAGAGAATGTTCATGTCGCGTAGGCCGACGAAGCACGCCGGGCGGTCACGTGGTACCCCACCGTAAACCGCCGTTCGTTATCGAACCGGTCCATGAATTTACAAAGAATTGGGACCACGAGACCAAGCAGAGGAAGAAGAACCATCCATACCAGAGCCCAGAGAAGCCGTATCGCGAACGGAAGATCCATTTTGAAGGGGTTCGTGGTCAGAACGAATCTCAGCGCTTCCTGTCCGAAAAACCGCAACGATCCCTCATTTGGCTCAATGCTGATATCCGTAAACCCCGCAGCCCCCAAAAACCGCTCATACCACCAAGGAGTATACCCACCATAGTAATGGTAGGGCTCCTGATGAATACCTGATCCAAGCGGTGCAGTCAGGATAAGCCTCCCTCCTGGCTCAAGAATCCTAGCCAACTCCTTCACGACGGTAATCGGTTCTGGATGGTGCTCCAGCACCTCCGTGCAGAGAACCGCGCCAAAACTTGCGTCAGGAACCGGAATTGCCGCGAGATCGGACACATAGTCGAGCTGGCCGTATGCACCGTGCCGCAATTGATCTCCCCGCAACGGGGCCAAATCCTGCGCGCGGTACTCGCAATGCGCAAACAGATCTCGGTAGGGACAGGATCCTGCGCCGACATCGAGCACTCTCGACCCTGCCGGCAATTTCGACGCCTGCTCCGCAATCCATCGATCGCGCCTGACGAGGTTGAATGAAAAAAGCTCGCTCTGAGCCAGGCGGCTCCTGAGACCGTTACCCACGCGCCCTCACAAACTCGAATAGGCCGCAGCCATACTCAAGACTGTCCGCGGCTTCAAGGGTAACACCCTCGTTAAACTGTCCTGAATCATTGACGAGTGAAAATGATTGGAGCTGCAGCTCATGAAGGAATGATCTGACCGTGCCGGGTGAAAATACTCGATGCGCATTGAAACAGACCCGCTCTCGGCCGACCGGCACTGAGAGGAACAGCCTCCCGCCTGGCTGCAACACGCGCTGCAGTTCCGTCGCAGCGAGTTGACTCCCGGACGGATTTAGTGGGTCACCGTATCGACCAAGTCCTATATGCTCCATGACATGCAGGCAAGACAACGACGCAATACTTGCATCGCGAAAAGGTAGCCGCATGATGTCTCCGGCAAGAGGATTCAAGTTCGACAGGCGCACGCGGAGGGGACGATAGTCGACGAACGCCGTTTTCACGCTCGCGCTCAGCACGTTAATCATCATCGCACTGGAACCGACATCGACATGCAGCGTAGGCATGATATCCCTCAGCAAGCGCGCAAGCCATGCAGCCTGAAAGAAATAGTGAGGATCGAAAGGGGTCGCCTTCACACGATCGGCCAAACAGGGATACGAGTCGCTGAAAGAGATCTTCTCACCTGGCGCAGCATTCTGATAGGCAATCCAGTCGCCAAAGTAGCGTGGCAACGCACTCACAGCCGCAACAATATGCGGGCCGAGAAACGCCCCCCCCCACCGAGCGACCGCACTGCTCCGAGAAAGACGTTTCATGATGGCAACGTTATCAGCATGGCCACATGACCATTAGTTATCCCAGGACAATAACTCTTCTAACTCGAAGCTTCCAACACCGGCGGCGCCATGGCTTTGCCAGCTTCCAACCGCCTAATGAGGCTCTTACCAAAAGCAACACAAGGCTTCTCTATCCAGGCGAACACACACAAACATGATGCCAGACTCACGATAGAAACGACTGGGAAGAAGATCAGGAACTTCACCTCGACCGAGCTATTGCTCAAACCCGCAAAATCGAAAAGCTGTTCCTTCACTCCGTCAAGAATGTCAAGAATGAGAAAGTGGAACAGGTATATCGAAAAACAACTCACGCCAAAATATCTCAAGAATTTCGAACGACAGACCTGTCCAATAAACGAGTGCTCGGACAATGCCACCAACATGAACAATGCCAGCCCAAAAGAAGCCGTAACACGCACCCGTATGGCTGCGAGCACGATCAACAGCGCACAGAGATCAATAGCCCATGACAGATTCCTGTTACGGAGAAAATGCCGGCCCACAAACTCATTTGCATGTACCCAGTACAAGAGGATACCCAACGCAAAACAGTACCAATGAGCCAATGGAAACAAATAGAGAAATGTGTTGGCTGTGGGAACCCCAAGATAAGAACCGGCCTTCAACCAAAGGACCGAAACCCCAACCATTATAACGAAGAACACTGCGGCTCGCCGGAGACTGACGATAAACCCAAAGATGATTGGCAGAAATAGATAGAACGTTTCTTCGACGAAAACCGTCCATCCAAGAGGAAACACATCGATGCCAGGAAGATACCTAATAAATCCGAAATACAGCAGATAGCTGGGCAGACTCTCGCCGACACCTCTCCCCCCCCACAGCGCATACAGCGTGACCGCCATCCACCAAAGTGGCAGGATCCGGAATGCTCGCCGAATATAAAAGTTGCGCCGAGGATTGGACTCCTCGGAATATTTCGCCTTTGAGGATCGAAAGAGGGTAAATGCGCTGAGAAGAAAGAAGAGTTCAACGCCTCGCGCCCCCGCGTTAACAAACTCTCCGATCAGCGGGAAATGAAAGGCCTCTAACCCGACATTACCAACCCGCTGAGATGTATGCACGGCCAACACCATGAGCACCGCAATTCCACGCAAGCCATCAATCGCCGGCACATGAAGAGCTGGGTCTGCGATGGTCTGCGGATCACGCATGGCATGTCAGCTCGTGCGCGCACCGCGCAAAAAGATAGCATAGACGATACCGCACGCTAGACATTGCCGTAGCGGGTGTTCTTGATCATGGTGTACCCCTTGATAAGATCACTGATGCCCATATCGAGTGAGTGGATTGGCTGAAAACCCGTCGCTTCGATCTTAGCATTGGACACGATGTAATTGCGCTGATCCGGGTCCTTCCCTACCGGCGCATCGAGGAAGACAAAATCCTGAACCTGTTTCTGGATGCGCTCGCACAGTTCCTTCTTCGATACATTGGCATCAGACAGGCCGACGTTATAGATCTGCCCTTTCATGTTGTCGAAATTCGCAATGGCATGCTGGAAGACTCGCGAGACATCGCGCACGTGCACATAATTGCGCTTGAACGAGCTTTCGAACAGGACGACGAACCGATCGTAAACGGCACGGTAGGTAAAATCGTTCACGAGCAGATCGATCCGCATGCGTGGCGACATCCCGAACACGGTGGCGAGCCGGAAGCTGATGGCGTTCTCACGCTGCATGAGCTCCTTCTCAATCCCCACTTTCTCCTTCGCATAAAGCGAAATCGGGTTCAGGGGAGACTCTTCCGTACAAAAGTTATTCTTGTCGCCGGTCCCGTAGGCGCTATTGGTGGTTGGCATCAGCACCAGCTGCTGCTTCGACAGCAACTTCAACATGAGGGCAATCGCGTCGTGATTGACCGTCTGGGCGCCAACCGGATCCAGGCTGCACATCGGCGCCCCCACCAACGCGGCTAACGGAATCACGATATCGGCCGTCTTGACTAAAGGGGCCATCACGCCTTCGATGCGGATATCGCCTTTGACAACTGAAAAATTGGGATGGTGGCATATATGGTTCAGACTAGACTGCTTGTACATGAAGCTATCCAATACCGTCACCTTATGGCCCAACTGCAGGAGATCCGGAACCATCGTGGAGCCAAGATAACCGGCACCGCCGGTGACAAGAATGTTGCAACTCATAGGAATTTCCTTTTCTGCTGATCGAACCGTTATGTCGTGAATCTAACGCACTAACAGCGTGGCAGCTCGATGATAATCTTCCGGCACCCCAATATCGATGAACGTACCAGCGAACTCAATACCGAACAGGCGCTGGCCAGACGCAAGCGCGACAGGGAATATGTCATCTTCGAGGGAGGCCTTTTCGCCTGGAACGAAGCGACCTCCTCGCAAGGCCCGCGGATGAACCCAGTACACGCCGCCATTGGCCAGGCGAGAACCCTGCGCGTTCCCTGACTTCAACGACGTGATCTGCCCGTCAGGCGACATCTCGATGCCCATATACCGCCCCTCTTCACTTGTTCGGAAAAGAGAGAGGCTCCAGTCTGTATCATGCGCCAGCGCATAGGCACTCAGCACCTTCCAGTCTGCCGCAAAATAGGTATCCCCGTTCAGGAGCAAAAACGGTCTCTCGTGGCCAACTTTCTCCGCGGCAAGCAGGAGCCCTCCGCCAGTCCCCAACGGCCGCTCCTCGATGACATACTCAAGGTCAGCGCCTTTGTATCGAGGCCCAAAATGTGCCGTGATGGCTTCGTACCGATAGCCGACGGATAGCACAAACCGGCCGATCCCTTGGGCGATCCAATAATCCAGCTGATATGCAAGGAACGGGCGGCCACCAATCGGCGCCATCGGTTTGGGCAGGTCAGGCACGAGGCTGCGAAGTCTTGTACCCAAACCACCAGCAAGAATAACGGCTGTTGTGACTGCCACGTTATACCGAATTCAGAATCGTGCAAAGTTGATCGACTTCCACATCTTTGAGATCCGGGAAGTTGCCAATGTAGAAGCCGTAAAAGTGGACATGCTCCGTTTCGGGAAATTTCAGATGGTGCCCGTCCGGCACAATACCCTTCAAATAGGGCTGGCGAATCTGATTACCACCACCTGCGCTGCCTCTTCGGAACTCAACGCCGGACTCCCGCATTTTCCGCATAAGACGCTGAACCAGGTCATCATCCGGATGCTTCAAAATAAGGTTGAAGGCATAGTTGCTGGATCCTTCCAACTTGAAGTCGGTGCGGTATTTTGACGAATCGATGCGCGTCAAGAAACGAAGCAGATTTTCCGTCCGGCGCGTGACGATGCGGTCCAGGCGCTTGAGCTGGCTCCGCCCCATGATGCCGCCAATCTCGGTATTCCTGGTGTTGTAGGCCGCGTAGGCAAAAATGAAGTCCGGGTTCAGCTCAGGATTTTCAGTCTGGTACGCGCTGCGGAGGTCGTTGTCGTTCGACTCTCGTACCATGCCATGGGAGCGCAGCATGCGAACCTGCTGGTAAACCTCAGGGTCATTGGTGCAAACCATGCCCCCTTCGATGGTGCTCATGTGGTGGGCATAGTAATAGGAGAAATTCGAGATCCAGCCCAGGCTCCCCAGACGCTTCCCCTTATGGGTCGCACCATGGGATTCGCAGACATCCTCGATCAGCGGGACATTGCGGCGCGTAAGTTCGGCAATCAGCTCGTCCGTCAACCCGTTGAACCCTTGCACATGGGTGAGGAAGACGGCTCGGGTCTTCTCCGTAATCGCCGCAAGAATGTTTGCGGGATCCATCCCCAACGTCCTGGGATCGATATCTGCAAAGACCGGCGTGAATCCATTCTGCAGCACCGATGCGATATCAGAGACCCATGCCAATGGAGGCACGATGACCTCTCCTCCCTCAGGATGGCGGATCTTGAGGATGGCCATGGTCAAGAGGTTTGCCGACGCACCAGAATTAACAAAGACGCTATATTTCACCCCCAACCACGCAGACCATTCGGCCTCAAAGGCCCGCACGTTGGCGCCATGCGTCAGGATGGGATCCTCTTGCTTGAGATGCTCGATCACGGCATCGAGATCCTCGCGAAGAATATTATTGCGCATCAACGGATATTTCATACATTCCTACCCAGCCAGTGGCCTATTGGTCTTAGAATATTCGCATTCGTGAACGATGCCGGAATGGTCCGCCCCCATATCTCATCATCACCCGGCACAGTCGGCCCTTATTTCTCTCCGTAATAATCACCGTACTCAACCAGGATCGTGCTGCGCCCGTCGTCACGGAGCAGCGCACGTTCATAGGCAGGGAAAATATCAGCGGGTTCTTCGAGGCGAATCACCTCAATGGTGCTGCACATGGCGCGCAACGCCTCTGTATAGTCACCCACATGCTGATGCTGCGGGTGTAATGGACGCTGAGAGCCGATACCCGTGCGAATGATCGCCTTGGTCTTATACCCGTTGTTGGACATCACTTGCACTTTGTCCAGATGGTTCACCAGCTGGCTGATGGCGCATAAGAGGAAATTCCATCGTGGGAAGATGCTGACGGGAACAAGTCCTGTCAAGGCCATGCCCGTCGTCATCCCCATCTGCATTTCTTCGGCAACAGGAAGCTCGATGAGGCGATCACGAGGCACATCCTTCAACGTATTGGTCATGGCGGTCCCGGCCTCCGCCACCGCTTGCCCGATGAAGATTGTGCGCGGATCTTGCGCCAGAAATGTCATTGACCGCTTGAGTTCGTCAAAGTATGTCATCACCCTCACCTTAGAACTGGACCCGCACGCCGGCACCGGCATGAGGATATTTGGTTTCATAGCGGTAGTAGCTGACATACTCATCGGCTACGCCTTCAAAACTCAGACGGGGCTGATTCCAGGCTTCCCTTGTATCGGTGCAGACAGATTTCGCATTGTCTTCGACGATAAAGTGGATGGGCAGGCGATGGTTTCGGCTGTATTTGATCGCCTCATGCGCAATCCCCGTCTCCGCCGTCATCTCCCCCAAGAAGCAATACACCTTAGAGTCCTCGCCTCGCCGCTGAATCGACATGGCCGCCCCAACCGCAATCGGCAACACACCGCCGACAATGGCCGAGGAATAAATACGATGCTCCGGGAAACACAGCGAAATCGATCGGCCTGCCACGATCTCCTCGCGAACCAATTCCTTGGGTACGCCCTTCAGCAGACATTGATAGTGTGACCGCCACGAACAAAACACCCAATCCTGAGGGCGAATGGATCGAAAGACCCCGATCATCTGTTCTTCATTGCCAAAATAAAGATGAACTGGGGCGCGAATGTTCCCCGTGTTGAACAAGGCTGCAATCTCTTCTTCAAACGCGATAAGTTCTTCCTTCGTCATCTCACCATCCTTCGCATGCCGCGCACTATTGCGCAAACGGTTGTCCTATCAGATTTGATGAGCCACATACCATCGGTAGGTATTCGCTAGACCAGCGGCAAGCCCGACGCTCGGTTTCCATCCAAGAGACTGAATCCGCGCACTATCGAGGAACTTCCGCGGCGCGCCATCTGGCTTCGTCAGGTCCCACTCCAGGCGCCCCTGATATCCCACCACTCCGGCAATCAATTCAGCCAGTTCCTTAATCGACACATCCGCACCAACTCCGATATTAAGAGGAAGCTCGATCGCGGCGTTATCCTGCGTCAGCAAATGCACGCACGCATCTGCGATATCGTCCGCATGAATAAACTCCCGTCTCGGCGAACCGCTTCCCCACAGCGTGACAGATTCGGCGCCGCTCACCTTGGCCTGATGAAACCGTGCCATAAGTGCGGACAGGACATGGCCGGATTTCGGATCGAAGTTGTCGTGCGGCCCGTACGCACTATTCGGAATGACAGGGATGAAGCGAGTGTCATGATCCTGCTTGTTATAGGCCAAACACATATACGTCCCTGCGAGCTTGGAAATGGCATAGGGAAGACTCGTTGGCTCTGGCTTGCCGGACAAGAGGGCATCCTCAGCCATTGGCTGAGGACATTCCCTTGGATACATACAGGAGGAACCGAAGAAAATCAGCTTTCGCACGCCAGCCCTGCGTGCAGCCCTCAGCACATTGAGCTGAATGGCGATATTCTCATCCATGAAATCTGCGGGGAATGTCTGGTTTTCGATGATCCCGCCCACTCGACCGGCAGCAAGGACCACATAGTCCGGATGGACCTCATCAAAAAACTCAGCAACCCGTCCGCCATCCTGCAGATCCAGCTGACTTCGTCCTCGCGTGATAAGGCCTCGATAGCCGTCACGCTCCAACCGCCTGACGACCGCCGAACCGATGAGTCCGGCTTGGCCCGCAACGTAAATGACCGCGTCGTTCTTCATCGGCATAATCAGGAAAGCCCGTCAGGCTGGTACAAGACCACTCGACTACCCGAGTTTTCAAACTCAAACGGCACATGGATGAGATGTTTCAATCGCTCCCGTACTTTCGATTGCAGTTCAGGCCTCACGAACAGCAACAAGAACCCCCCGCCGCCGGCCCCAAGAATCTTCCCGCCAACAGCACCAGCCCGCATGGCTTCCTCGTACAGGTGATCGATCTCGGGCGTCGAGACCTTGTCGGAAAGATTTCGCTTACACAGCCAGCTTTGATGCAGCAATCGGCCAACTTCCTCGATCGGCGCTTTCGTATCCTGAAGGAGCTGAATCGCTTCATCGACCATCTCTGTCATACGACTCAGCTCGCTTCCCCGGAACTTGAAATTCTCAATCTTCGATTTAGCGATCTCTGATGCAATTCTCGAGAAGCCCGTAAAGCACAACATCAAATGCGACTGGAACTCATGCAACCGGTCTTTCGTCAAAATGATGGGCGAGACCTGAAAGGTATCATTGGTCTTGAAGTCGATTCGATTGAACCCGCCGAACGCAGCAGAGATCTGATCTTGCGACCCGACATTCTCCTTGATGATGTGCTGCTCCATGTAGATCGCTTGCGCGGCAAGATCATCTTTCGTGATGTACTTCCCCCGCAAGGCCGACAACGCATGAATCAGTCCAACCGTAAACGACGAACTGGATCCCAGCCCGGACCTCGCAGGCAAGTCGCCGTCGTGATGGACTTCAAGCCCCTGCTCGTCGCACCCGGCCCAATCGAGAATGGCGCGAACGGCCGGGTGTTTGATCTCGTCAACCCGTTGCACATTCTCAATAATCGAATACACGATGCGGTGCTTGTGTTCAAAGAAAGGCGGGAGGTACCGGCAGCTGATATGGCAATACTTATCGATCGATGTCGCCAGCACGACCCCGCCATGCTCCTGATACCACGCGGGATAGTCGGTGCCACCGCCGAAAAACGAAATGCGGAACGGGGTCCTGGTGATGATCATCTCGGCACCCCGTCGCCATATTGCCTATTCATGAAACTGCTCCCTCTCTAATCGCCAAGTAGTTTTCGGCGCAACCGTACTGTGGCCATATCTTCGACATTCGCTCGTTCTCTGTCCCCGAACTTGGTTGCCACTAATTTCAAGTACGCGGGGTTGGAAAAATACTGTTGCCACGCCTCATCGCGAAACTTCAGCACTTCCGCCGCGGTGACATACTTTGTAGGGAGCGGCTCACTGTCGTAGGATAGGAACGCATACCCGCTATAGGTCTCTGGCAACTTCCAGCCCTTCTGCCTGGCCATCTGGTACATCGGACTGCCCGGAAGCGCCTGGCAGGGGTACATATTGGCCATTTCCGTATTCAGCTCCAGAGCCAGGTCCAACGTTTCCTGCATCGTCGCAATCGTATCGTCCGGGAACCCGAAGATGTAGTTACTGATGATGTTCATGCCGCCGGCCCGCACCTTCTCGCAGACCGCGCGAATATTGACCTCTTGAAAGGATCCTTTCGACACCTCCTGCCGCACGGCTTGATTGCCGGCTTCGATGCCGAGCGCCAACCAATTGATACCGGCCTTTTTGAACAATTCAATATATTCATGGCGCACGGTATCGACTCGCGCATAGGCCCACATCCGCAACCGCAAATCCCGTTCGATGATGTCCTGCAAGAGGGGCTCATAATATTTGCGATTCAAGAAAAACATTTCGTCGCTGATGCGAATGGTTTCCACCCCCATCTTCGCAAGTGCTTCCAGCTCGCCCGCAATTAACTTGGAACTCCAGAACCGCATCCCGCGGGACTGCGAGGCATCGACCCCGTTCGCGTTGTCTACTCGATTCACGATGTTGATCATGCAGAAATCGCACGCGAAGGTGCACCCCAGCGACGTATAAATCGATGCGAAGGGCGTACGCTTATCATGATCGAACTCTGCATGCCAAAAATGCGCCCGATACAAATCGAGCGGACGAGACCGGTACGGAAGGAGATCCCAGGCGTAACCCGGCATATCGATATCCATACGGCCTTGCGGCACCACCGACTGTGGCTCGTTCAAGATCGGATGCCGTTCTCCTGATTGGCCGACTGACTTATACCCGACCCCTCGCACAGCTCCTAACCCGGAGCGCAGATCGGTGCGCAGGAGATTCTGAAGGGCATACACGCCCTCATTCAATAGAACAAAGTCCACAAAGGGAAGTTCCAACACCTCCAGCGGCAAGGCACTGGTATGCGAACCCGTGAAACAGACGGGAAATTCAGGATGCTGCTGCTTGAGCTCATTCGCAAGGGCACTCGCCCCGATCATTCCCGTCGTCCCAGAGTTCGGATTTTGCCCGTATACCACAAAGACGACCAGCCGAGGATTGGCGCTATGAATTCGGCTCACCGCATCAGGCAGCGATAACTTCTCCGCATCACAATCCAGAATCGCCACGCCGAAATCCTTCGCGCGGCAGGCCTGCGCCAGCAACAAGGCCCAGGTGGGCGGTTCAATGGCCGAATAGGTCTTCGCCAATCCTTGATAGGCCTGCAAGGATGAATCGGCATTGACGAAGAGAACATCCAGCCTTCTGGAAGGCATGCGCGGTGTAGGCGTCACTATCTTTACCTCTCCTCTGACTTTCTCAGGAAAGCTTGCCTGCGAATATTCTGGACATCATGCCAGCAGCCAATCCATGACAACGACGGAACAGCGCACAAGCCAGGAATCAACCAGGCCACGATTAACTGAATACTCGTTCCCTAATCTTCAACGCGAGCGTATACGGATCGACTCGGAGCAGATGGGAGCGGAGCAATCGATGCCGCCAGATATCCCTCCTCAGTGAAGAGAGCTCGTGCGGCGTAATGTGTCCAATCACCTGCGAACGGCCATTGCGGAACTGATGAACCGCACTTCCGTTGAGAATATTCTTCCCGTACTCTTTCACAGCCTTGAAGTAGGCAGCCTGTCCGGGCTTCTCAACATTACTTAAACGTTGACTGCGCTGATCATGATGCGTACGGCCGAAATTGGCGACCACTGGAAGAAAATATGGGTTATATCCCTGTGTAAAGAACTTATACATGAAACCAAGATGAGGACAGACTCGGAACCAATCACTCGATTGGCCATCGGGGAACCACTGCTTAATCACTTCGCTCCTCACACAATAGTTCCCCTCGGGCAAGGGGAAGCCGCTCGCAAGCCAGAACGCGAGGAAATCCCGTTTTTGTGGAGGGGGATCAGCGAAAAAATCCTGAAAGGAGACATTCAACAGATCCCCCTCTTCGGACATCGTTTGGGCGAATCCCCATACCAACGACACCTCATCATCCTTTTCAAGAATATCGACGCACTTCTTGAACCAATTCAGATCAAGAAACCCATCCGAGACACAGCATTGAATAATGTACCGTCCTCTTGCCATGGCCAAGGCCTTTTGATAGGCCTCCACGACATGATCATCCCGTTCAGATACCCACCGGAGATGAGGGAACTCCTTGAGGATCTCCACCGTGCCATCCGTCGACCCCCCGTCAACCACAATGTGTTCGAAGCTTCGGAAGGTCTGCGCCGCCACACTCTCAATCGTTTGCCTCAGAAAACGGCCATGATTGAGCGACGGCGTCACAACCGAGATCATCGGCTGCGCAACATCCCGCAGATCCTCACCAACCTTACCCTGCATCATAATACAGGCATACAGAGGATGATCACAGCAAGCCCTTGCTCACCTCTCTTCATCAACAAAACGGCTCTTCGCACTATGGCGACTCCTTGCCCACATCGTTTTTTCCGACTGGATCATACCCCGCCTCACGGAGCGCGGTGGAACGTTTCTCAAAATGAATATCTTTCTTGCGCGGAGGCCCCTCTCTCAGCCGGAGCAGAACCAGAACTCGGCCAATCAATGTTCGCAAACGAAGCACGGTGATCGTAACCAAAAACGTGTAGTGGGTCCGAACCTGCAAGGCGTATTTCACGGGCCAGCTCAGTTGAGCCCCCTGCAGAACCTGAATAATCTTTTGAACGAAGCGCCATTGATGCTGGACAAAAAACCACCATGCGTGAAAAATCGACTCCCCCTTGGGACTGCCACTCGCCAACGAAGGGTCATACCCTCGATACTTATTGCGGTAGAAAAAAAGAATCTCGTCAATCGCGTGGACCTTGGCCTGTGCCATCAATTTGATGAGGAACAAATTATCCACATCGGCGATCGTTTCGTCGAACGTGTCGAACGGCAAAGCGGCCAGGTACGATTCGCTCCGGTAGAGGCCGAAGATCGTCGGGACAACCCGGCGTTGCCCGAGATAACGCCACACATTCACCAAGGGTGAATCGCCTCGCGCATAGAAGTTTCGCTTGGACAGCAACCGTTGCGTTCCACACGCCCCCTCCACATCCACATAATAGGCATTGGAAAACACCAACCCTACGTCGGGATGCAGCTGAAGATAACTCACTAAAACACTGAGAAAGTTCGGCGTCCAGAGATCGTCGTCACACGCAATCATGCAGAATTCGCCGTCGATGAATGTGCCGAGATGGTTTGCGGCATCGTGCGAGATGCGATTGACCGTATCCAGCACATACCGTACCCGCGCATCGCGGGATGCGTAAGCCCGGCAAATCTCCGCAGTTCGATCCGTCGACTGATTATCAAGAATCACAATCTCGAAATTTTCATAATCCTGCGCCAGCAAGGAATCCAGCGCCAACGGCAGAAACAGCTCACCGTTGAGAACCGGCACCATAATGGTAACAAGCCCCGGCGTCTTCATAGGCTCCCCCTCGCCGCAGGGCGCACCTCGCGGAGCCATTCTTTCGCCATGACGTACTGGAACAGCACCAACACCAAGCCTGAGATCACCAACGCGACCACAGCCTTGCCCTCGGATAACACGCCGAGCCCCACACCCATCACCCGTCCCAGGAGACAAAGCGGAAGCCCTAAGGCTACCGCGTACATGATCCGTCTGACAGGCCACGCAACTGGCAAGGCACGCCGGCTGATGGGAACGACTACGGCAAACACGGCCACCCCAGCTGTCAAAAGCGCTACGGCCGTCCCTAGCAACGGTTCATAGGGGGACAGAACGTATACCATTGTAGGCGCGATGAGCGCACCAACCACGACAGGCAAGACGCTCACAGTCATGTCGACCTTCGCCAAACCTAGCTGGTGCAGTGTGGACGAAATGGCCCGAAAGGTCTCCGTCAAGGCGGGCCATATGAGAATCGGCGTGATTATCTGGAACTGCTCACCTAAGAGAAGCTTCACCATGAAAGCTGCGTTCCCGACCAAGAACGCGCCAAAGAGAATGACGGCGGGAATATAGGCCGCTGCATAGGCATTCCATGCCCGCGCCATCCCCTCCCTGTCTTGCCCCTTGAGCGCCCGATACAACGTCGGGCTGTAAAACTCATTGAATAGAGTTTCAAACGTCTGCATGGGAACGGAGCAAATCATATATCCGGCCGCAAACAGCCCAACCGTTGCAATATCGGCGACCCATGTGAGCACGAACCGATAACTTTGCGACTGGATCCACCACAAGATGAATACCATCGCTTGCGGCCACACAAACATGAACACCGTCCACCCATCGAAGGGGAGCCCCCCTGGCCCATCAGATGAACGCACAGGAGCAATCACTCTGGCATACCGGTCCAAGAGCGCGTAGGAGAGGGAGGAGAGAAGAAAACCGCAAAAGATTCCAAGTAGCCACGCCTCTGGGCTTGCCTCGCCTTTCGAATACCATATCGCAAAGACCAGCCCTCCCCACGCTGCGATATTCCCAAACACGATGTAAAGAAACCTGTGGCCTATCAAATTCAGCCCTGAGATCCCCATTGTATGAAGTGAAAAGCTTACTGCATAGAGCGCCACCAATCCTCCAACCCAAGCCGCCCCAACGCCCGCAACTACCATCAACTGGCTCTGGATCGCCCATGCAACGAAACCAAGAACCGGCGCGACAGCCAGAACAACGAGAAGATATGAACCAAGCCTTCGACTCAATGTTCCTGTATCCATCCACTCAAGACACCCTCGACTGACATACGCCGCCACGGGTGTCAGCACGGCTGAAGTCCCTAAAATAGCAAGACTCATCAGTTGGTTCATACTACCGATATCGCTCGGAGATAACAGAGTCGTCGCAGTCTTGATCGTAACAAGGCCCGCGAGAACTTGGAGTCCTCGTCCAAAACTGAGTATAAGGAGATCCTGGAATGGTGTCATTACGAGTCCATCCTAGCGCAAAACTCCACGCTGGCCTGCAAATGCGTCAGCAATCGGTTGCCACGCTGGAGGCACAATCTCTTCAGGCAATTGAGCCAGAGTAAAAAACCGTACCTCCTCACTCTCCTGACTACACAGAAGACTGCCGGACAGTACTCGCGCTCCGACGATGACGTCGATCAATTGAACAACATCGCCATTGTCTGGATAGGTCACAATGCGGCTACGGGGATCTGAATAAACGCCGATAAGATGCGTAACCTCCACAGCCAGCCCCGTCTCCTCACGCACCTCTCTTACCGCAGCATCAGCGAGCGACTCACCCGGCTCGACTTTCCCTCCAGGCAATCCCCACCATCCACAATCACGACGTTTCTCTAGCAAAATCGTATCTCCTGGCCCCCGAATGATCACTCCTACCCCTACCCGTACTCGCATTCCCTCCACGACTGCACTTCCATACATAGCGGGAATTGTTGGCTTTACCGTGCGGCCTTGACGGGTATCGCGCTCAGTCATATTTCATCTGGCTGAGCACATGATCTGCAAAAGGCGCAGACGATGTAAACGCCGGGGACACGGCGTTGAGGACATGGGTGGAACGAGGCCCTGGCTCAATTACAAAATCACTGAGCAGCTCGGCGTTTTCTGTATCAACCAACTGAGCTCGAATTCCCGGTTCCTTGCCGGGAAGCAGATCGCCTGGCTCAAACCCCACTGCCAATCCCTCCGCTTCTCGATAAAATCCAGCGCGAGAAACTTTCGCCAGCTCCCTCCAGGCGATGGATCGAAAGTGGTCTCGGTTTCTGCCGAATAGTCTCAGCAAATACTTGACCATAGCCAAACCATCTGACGCATTGGCCCCGACGAGGCCTCGGTATTGTTCCCGTCCTAGTAATGGAAGCGCTGAAGGCCCTACCGTCACTTCTCCCTCGGGACGGCGGGTGAAGTGCACACCCAAGAACGGATTCCTGAGATCAGGCACGGGGTAAATATTCCCGCGAACCTGAACCTTCGATTCAGGCTTGAGTCGATAAAATTGTCCCCGAAACGGCAGGATACGATACTGTCGCCCCACACCGAACTGATGCGCGATCTTGTCCGCAAACAGCCCTGCACAGTTGACGAGGTGCCCATATGAGATATGCCCCTGCGAGGTCTTTACACGATCTACTCCCTCACACGAATGCCAGGCACAGCCCAAATGAAACTCCACGCCCTCTTTTATTGCATCAGCCACGATCGCGGCCATGACCCGTTGTGGATTTACGACTGCTGTATCTTTTACATACAACGCCTGCTCAACGGTTTTCGCGCAGGGCTCGATCTCTCTGAGCACCTGCTCGTCAACCAGGTCCACCCGCACACCGTTCGCGAGCGAACGAGCATACAACTCCCGCAACGCCGGCAACTCCCCAGCCGTTCGCGCGACAATGACCTTCCCATTATCGTTCAATGGGATTCCCTTCATCCGGCAATACTCACGCATCCGCCGGTTGCCCTCGATGCACAATCGCGCCTTCAGCGTTCCCGCCTTATAATAGACTCCGGCATGGAGCACGCCACTGTTTCTCCCACTGGCATGTTGTCCCGCAGATGTCTCTTTTTCGATGACGATGACCTTAGCGCTGTGCCGACTGCGGAGCTCACGCGCAATGGACACGCCAATTATCCCTGCACCTACCACTAAAAAATCACACTTCGCGGAAGTCATTATTCCTCAACCTTTGCTAATCCGATTGCACGCATCCTCACGTAACTGGATTCCCTGTACGACTATCTCGTGTGTTTAACTTCTTTGGGTTGCTGATTGCAAAGATACTTGGCGAGACCACAGATGATTCTGCCCGGCTCGTCGCTTGTTTATAGACCCCCTCAATGAACTCCTCTCTCCAGCACAACGAGTATACGAAAGGCAAAGCATCGACTCAATCCGCCCAAGAATCGTTCAAACGCTAAGACGGGACGTACCACCCATAGGGGCATCAAAGAAGGACGGTCAAACCCCCCGCTGAGTGGATAGGCGAAGAAGGCCAATCGGTGGTGGCGGAGCTTCTTCAAAGTTGGGTATAGCTCATGAAATCGGCTGCCCGATCGCTCGAACAGGATCGTCGAGATTGCCTGGTTCGCGTCAAATGGTTTTCGTCCAGGTTTCGTAGGGCTCAATGCAAGAGGATCTTGACTGAAATCCACCGGCTCAGGATGCAGGAAATGGTAG
>JBEBHO010000234.1:0-1789 GCA_040081095.1 Nitrospira sp. | reverse complement strand
CAATCAGGTGCGATTCAATCCGTCGAATCGATTCGATGCGGTGCTGGAATATCATGGCGCGCCACGCGGCGATGGCCTGGCCTATAAGTTTGAATATGCTTATGAAGGGCAGTCGTTTTCCATTCGTCCCGGCGTGAAGCGGGAGTTTCGCTATGATTCATTCGCGGCCCTGGCCGGGTCGCGCGCCGCCTCGGGTCAGTTGATAGGGTTGGCCCGGTCGACGCAGTTCTACAGTGAAGTGGCGTTCGATGTGGATGCGTTGCATGTGACGGTGACGCCCTTTGTGGGATGGGTGACGGCGGAACAGTTGAGTGCGAATAATCAGGTGGGTGTGGACACCAAGCTCTCGTTGCCGCTTTGGCAGCAGGCCAATTGGGAGATCTCGGGGGAATATCTCTTTTATCTCACCCACTATGGGGAGAATCAGGGCGGCTTGCAGCCCAGCCAACGGGAGCCGTTTGCGGGCGGCTATTTCAGTCCGCAAGTCTTTATCAATCAGATTCCCCGGCTGGCAGCAACGTACAGCATGGACAATAAGGATGAGCTGTATTTCGCCGCGGGGCCGGCCCTTCAGTATATCGACGAGGCGACGAAGTCATCGGTGTTTCGCGTCGGAGGGGATGCGCACGCGGCCTATACGAAGCATATTTCCAAGCCCTGGCTCTTGAAAGTCATGGCGGACTACACGCAGATTGCCAGTATCTATATGCGGATCCAGGTCAATGGGTTGTTGGTCTATACCTTCTACTAGCAGGGTAGTGTGTCGGGGTGCGGCTCTTGGAGCCTACCAGTAAACTCACGCTGGAGCATGCCGTAGAGCTCGAGGTCTACAAGCTTGCCGAAGCGGACGTAATGCTCTCGCATACGGCCCTCGTAGGTCATGCCCGCCTTTTGCAAAACACGGCCGGAGGCGGTATTGCCCAGAAAGTGTGGGCTGTAGATGCGGTTCAAGCTGAGCCGGTTAAATCCATAGTCGAGCACCGCTTTGACAGCTTCGGTGGCGTATCCGTTGTTCCAATAGGGGAGGCCGAGCCAGTAGCCGAGTCGCGCATGCCGGTGGAGCTGTGAGATCTCCAGACCGATCGAGCCCATCATCGTCTGATCCTGAGCGAGTGTGATGGCAAAGTACGCGCTCTTGCCTGCGTCATAGTCTGGTTGCTGATTGGCAATCCACTCTTCGGCCATGCCTGCTTCATAAGGGTGGGGGAGGAAGGTGTTGGTGGCGACTTCTTCGGCTCCGGCCAGCTGGTGGATGCGTGCGGCGTCGGTCGGCAGAAATTGCCGCAGTGTCAGCCGTGCTGTGCCCAGGGTGGGAAAGGATGTCATGCCACAATGAAACCATAGCGAGGGGCGAAGGCACAATGCTGTCGCTGCGTCAGCACCACGTACGTCGGTATCGGCGGCCCCTCAAGTTCTCCGCCTTTTCTGCCGATTTGATGGCTATCAGGGCTAATGCACTGGTGGCAGCCTGCTTGCAGAAACACCGAGCCGCTATGCTGATCGAGTCACCATGAAAATCCTCCATCTCGGAAACGCCTACTTCCTCGAGTCCTTCAAGCAGCTCGGCCACGAAGTCAAATGGGCTGGCTGCCATCCGACTGCCGATATCGTGCTCCGGCGTGCCATGGTCAATGCCGAGACGGTGTTGGCCCAACTCCCGCCACGATGGAATCCCGACCTGATCGTGCTCGGGGATGAGAGCACGCAGCCTCAGGTGCTGGGGCTGGAAACGCTTCCGATCCCGCTGGTGTGGTACGCCATCGATTCGCACATCCATGTCAATTGGCAT
>JBEBHO010000306.1:0-1789 GCA_040081095.1 Nitrospira sp. | reverse complement strand
GTCGGGACCACGTTCACGTCCAGATTGTAAATCTTGGCGAACTCTGCGGCTTCCGTGTCGGCCGTGCCGGTCATGCCACCGAGCTTCTTGTACATGCGGAAGTAGTTCTGGAACGTGACGGAGGCCAGCGTCTGATTCTCGTTGGCGATCTTCACGCCTTCTTTGGCTTCCACGGCCTGATGGAGCCCATCGCTCCAGCGGCGGCCCGGCATGAGGCGCCCGGTGAACTCATCGACGATGATGACCTCGCCGTCTTTCACGACATAATCGACATCGCGCTTATATAACGCGTAGGCCTGGAGTGCCTTGACGACATGGTGGACCAGATCCATGTTGTCCGGATCGTAGAGGTTGTCTACGCCCAGGAGCTTCTCAACCCGGATGTTGCCCTCTTCCGTCAACGAGGCGGTCTTGGTTTTCTCTTCGATCGTAAAGTCGTGTTCGGGCTTCAGTTGCGGGATCACGGAGTTGATCCGGTAGTACAGATCGGTGGTCTGATCGGTCGGGCCGGAGATGATCAATGGCGTGCGGGCTTCGTCGATGAGGATGCTGTCCACCTCGTCGACGATCGCGAAGTTCAGTTCGCGTTGGACGCACTGGCCCAATTCGCTCACGATCAGGTTATCGCGCAGATAATCGAACCCGTATTCGTTGTTGGTCCCGTAGGTGATGTCGGCGTGATAGGCCTCCCGCCTCGTGCAGGGGCGGAGGGACTGCAAGCGCTTGTCAGCCGCGTCGTAGGTCGGATCATAGAGAAACGACGCGTCGTGCTGGATGATGCCGACGGACAATCCCAGCGCATGGTACAGCTGCGCCATCCATTGGGCATCGCGCTTGGCGAGGTAGTCGTTCACCGTAATCAGGTGCACGCCTTTGCCTTCGAGCGCGTTTAGATAGATCGGCAGGGTCGCGACGAGTGTCTTGCCTTCACCGGTCTTCATTTCCGAGATCCGGCCGCGGTGCAGGATCATGCCGCCGATGAGCTGGACATCGAAATGGCGCATATTCAGCCGGCGGCGGGACATCTCGCGGCAGACGGCAAAGGCTTCTGGCAGGATGTCGTCGAGCGTCTGGCCGTCGGCCAGGCGCTGTTTGAAGACCGGAGTTTTTCCGACCAGGTCCTGATCCGACAAGGGCGTAAGGCTGGACTCCAAGTCGTTGATGCGCGCCACAACGGGCATCAACGCTTTGATTTCACGGTCGTTCTTACTGCCAAAGACGAGATTCAGGAGTTGTGTCAGCATAGAGGATGTCGTCGAGTCATAAGGGTATTACTTGCGGGAGAGGTCGATCTACCGCACAAAATAGTCCGCGCAGTATACAGCAAACTTTTTACGAATCCTACCAGGAAGACACCGGGTTCCGACTGAGCCGGTGCCTTGACTCTTTCGGCGGCACTCCAGTACCATCCGCTCGCCGGTCCTGTTACAGTGTGAGTTACGATGCAGAGCGTGACCAGACGGTTCCTTGTCAGTCTCCTTGTTGTATGCATTCTTGTGGTCGGGGGCCTCGCCTCGGCCCAGTCGATCTCGCACGAATCCCACCATAATACGCACCATCAGAAAGCCACCCATAGCACGTCCCTCTGTACCTGGATGTGCGCGGCCGGGAGCGTGCTGGATAACGGTACTGCTCCCTATCTCATCGATCTCGCCCCGGTGGCGTGGTCAGAGTCCTACAGCAGGGTTTCAGTCTTCCACAATCCCCTTCATCGAACGACTTCTCGCGGGCCTCCCTCTCTTTCTATCTAGTAATCGCCATCTATAGTGATGAGTGATCTTATGGGGCG
>JBEBHO010000152.1:0-1790 GCA_040081095.1 Nitrospira sp. | reverse complement strand
CGAGAAAACTCATCGGGCCGAGAGATTCCAGAAACACGACCGCCGGAGCGGCCATACGCCGCTGCACCACCGCATCCGCTATTCGCTGCAGCAACGCCAAATCTTCAATCGTAAAGGTCTCAGCCTCGGAGCGAGTGGAAAAGGCATGGGACAGTTCCGCACGAACCTTGCCCCATTTTCCCATCAGCGAAGCCTTGGTGAAGGAAGCCATAAGTATGTGGAAAGGCGATCAAAACGGTTATGGAAGGGCATTATAGGAAGGGGTCTGAGGAGAGTCAATTTAATGCTGGAACAGCCGATCCATTGCAAGGTTTGATGGTCCTATGCCAGCATGGTGACACCAATCATTGAGGAGGTCCCTATGACCTGGCATGATCGCATTACCGTAGACCCCGCTATCTGTCACGGCAAACCTTGCATCAAAGGAACCAGAGTGATGGTGTCGGTCGTTTTGGATAACATCGCGGCAGGCAAAACTCCCGATCAAATTACGACTGTCTATCGCCTAGCGAAAGAAGACGTCCAAGCCGCGTTACAGTACGCCGCTGAATTGGCGCGCGGGCGTGTTGTTTCGCTGGAGATCGGTGCAGGCTAGTGCGATTTAAGATCGACGAGAACTTCCCACCTGAATCCTCTGCCCTTCTTCAGAACAGCGGACACTATGCCCCGACCATATGGAGTCTGAGAATGCAGGCCAGCCCGATGCCGGGCTTAGAACAATCTTCCAATGAGAGCGACCCTACATGACACCTTTTCAGCCGAAGCAGCAGCAGATCCAGAGCTGGTCTGAATTCGTCACAACAGTTGCAGAACTCGGTCCCGACTGGATCTTTCGTGGCGACCTTGAAGGACGCGGTCTAGTCACCGCTCTCGAACGAGCCTGCAAGAGCTGGAAGATCCCGCTCAAATCCGCGCCCGAGATCGAGCGACAGCTCGTGCGCGAATTCAAGCGTCATCCTGAGGCAGCAGAGCTGGGACTCGAACAGAATGATGACCTGAGTTGGTACGCTGCGATGCAACATTTATGGTGCGCCGACACGACTTCTGGACTGGACATACTCGCCATTTGTGGCAGCGCACTTCGCCTTCGATAGGCTCCTCTCAACACTGCCCAACGACACTTCTGAGAAGCCATCACAACAAGCGGCGGTCTGGGCACTCAACACAAAGCAGTTGACCGAGGCTCTTAAAAAAGGTGCTCTAAAAAACTATTGGCGCTTGTATCAGAAGAAAGATTCTAAGTCGTTCACTGCGTTGTACATCAAGCGAAAACGACCCATTCAGTTTATCGGAGTCGTGAACCCATTGCGCCTAAATGAGCGTCTCAGTATTCAGCAAGGTGTCTTCTTATGCCCAGGCGACATCGGGCACTCATGGGATGAGAACTTCAAGGCATCTGGGAGCATACCAGACGCCCTGAAATTGTTCGTGATGGATACAACGATCATCGACCCTGCATTCAAAGACCTATCGCGCATGAATGTCACGTCGAGAAGCCTGTGTCCTGGACTCGACGGTTATGCCCGATCCCTGTTGCACCGTTTCAAGACCCTTTCAGAAATTCCAATCGAGTAGACGCACCACAGAATTCTAATAGGATTTGCACACCGTAGTGCGCGAGCACTGTGCGTCAGCCGCGCTGTCCGATCTTGCTCTCCGTGCCGTTCCACAAACGTTCAATGTTTCCCTTATGCTTCAGCACAATAAGGCCGCTGATGACGGCGGAGAAGAGCACGAACTCCACGGTAGGCCTGGCCAATGAAGCAATCAGCGGAAAGAGACCGAACGCG
>JBEBHO010000153.1:0-6947 GCA_040081095.1 Nitrospira sp. | reverse complement strand
ACGATGTGGTAGCCAAGCCGTTCCAGTCGAGCGGCAACCACGTTTCGCACACTGCCAGCATCAAGAGAGCCGTGGCTGCTCAAAACGAGCGCGTCAAGATGGATCTGTTCTGCCCGGAGCAAGAGATTCTTTTCTTCGGTCGTGAGCAATTCCTTGCGCGCTTGCGCGCTGTCGGTGAATCCGAACGCTAGATGCGCTCCGAGGAAGAGCAGGCTGGCGGCTACTCGATATCGATGGCTGAATGGCAAACGGGGGCTCTTCATCATCCGTGCGCTCCTGGTGGTGCGATGAAGGGAGGCGAATGGGCGTGATTGTCGCACAGGCTGGCGTGGCAGCGAAAGCCTGTGGAGGAACCAGCCCGAGACGAACATTTCTGCAGTTTCTCCGCGGCCATCTGTTGAAGGCTATGGTCTCCCAGTTGTAGGGAAATCACTACAGACCGAATTGGTGTTCTAAATGAATGAGATACGTAGTTGTACCCATTATAGCGAAGTCATTTACCTTCGTTATTCGCAGACGTCCAATCAAGAGACTGTGCGGGCATGACGAGAATGTGGGGGAAACGCGCGATTAGCGGAATATCGGAATAGGTATGCCCCTTGCTCTGGAACGGATATCGGATGTTACGCCCTATCTATGATGAGGAGGCATGGCCATGGCGATTCGTGCTCTCGGTCGACTAGTGACGAAGGAACTCGGCGGCTCGGCGGAACCGCATAATCGTCGGGGAGAAGCCCGGGTCGAGGATCGACATGGGTGCGCCTATGAAATCTGCGAGTCGAGTGGGGGTGGTGCCGCGACGATTCAGGAGGGCCAGGCGTTTACATTGAACCGGAGCGCTCACGGCATTCTTCTGTTGATGGGGGATGTGCCTCGGATTACCCAGCTGATCGGGATTCATAACGCACAGCTCGGGTGGCGGCGGTCGACTATGGTCTATCAGGTCCGCTGGACGCGTCCGCTTTCAGTTGAATCGCAGGGCGATCTATATCTGGTGGGATGCCGGCTAACCACGGGATCGCCCCGGTAGCGAGCACTCTTTCAGTGAGATCCCATCAATAACGATTGATTGCCGCGGGCGATCATTTTATCCTGCGCGCATGCTGTTCGGGTTCGTCGCGCTCTATCTGCTGTGCTCTATCGGGATCGGGCTCTACGCGGCTACGCGGGTGGAGAATGCAAAAGATTTCGCCGTAGCCGGGCGCAGCTTGCCGCTTCCGGTCGTCACGGCGACGGTCTTCGCCACCTGGTTCGGCGCCGAAGCCGTGCTCGGGGTGTCTGCGACCTTTGTGAAGGACGGGTTGCGGGGCGTCGTGGCCGATCCGTTCGGATCCAGTCTCTGTCTGATCCTCGTCGGACTCTTCTTCGCGCCCCGGTTCTACCGCATGCATCTCCTGACGGTGGGGGATTTTTATCGTCTTCGCTATAACCGCACGGTCGAAGTCCTCTGCACCCTGGCGGTGGTGACGTCGTATCTGGGCTGGGTGGCCGCTCAGTTCAAGGCGCTCGGGCTGGTGTTGAACGTCGTCACGGGAGGCGCGATTGGCCAGCCATGGGGGATGGTTGCCGGAGCGTTCATCGTGCTGACCTACACCACGTTCGGCGGGATGTTTTCGGTGGCGATTCTCGATTTCGTGCAGATCACGATTATCATGGGCGGGATGGTGTACATCGGATCGATCGTCAGCGGCCTGGCGGGAGGTGTGGGCACGGTCATCATGCATGCGGCCGATGCCGGCAAGCTCGACTTCTTTCCGCCGGCGAGTTTCACGGCCTGGATTCCGTTTCTCGGCGCCTGGGTGACGATGATGTTCGGGTCCATCCCGCAGCAGGACGTGTTTCAGCGGATCACGTCGGCGAAAAATGAAGCGACCGCGGTCCGCGGGTCTCTGCTCGGCGGGACGTTATACTTTGCCTTCTGCTTTATTCCGATGTTTCTGGCCTATGCGGCGACGCTCATCGATCCGGCGCGTTTTCTGGCGTTGCTTGGAACGGACTCCCAGCTCGTGTTGCCGACGCTGATTCTGGAACATACGCCGTTGGCGGCGCAGATCGTGTTTTTTGGAGCCGTGCTGTCGGCGGTGATGAGTTGCTCCAGCGCCACGCTCTTGGCGCCGTCCGTGGCGCTCAGTGAAAACGTGTTGAAGCCGATGGTCTCGCGATTAAACGATGCGGAGTTACTGCGGATGATGCGGGTGGTGCTGGTGGCGTTTGCGGCGGTCGTGTTGGCCATCGCCCTGTGGTCGGATGCGACGATCTATAAGCTGGTGGAAAGCACCTACAAAGTCACGCTGGTAGTCGCCTTCATTCCGCTGCTGGCAGGGTTCTATTGGCCCAAGGCCACATCTCAAGGAGCCATCGTGGCGATTGTCGCCGGGCTCGTCAGCTGGTTGGGGTGTGAACTGGTCAACTCTGCTGAGGCTGTGTGGCCGCCGCAGTTAGTGGGTCTGCTGGCAGCTGCCATCGGGATGGTGGCGGGGTCGCTGGCGCCCCAAGTTCTCTCGGTGACTCCTGCGCAACCGGGGCGTGAACGGGTTTAAGACGGCTGCATGGCCTGCGTGCGTTTCTCTTCTAATTCCGTCCAACGTGCAAAGAGTCGCTCAACTTCCGTCTGCGCTGTTGCCAAAGCTGTGTAGCGGGCTTGCAGGGCTGCGGCATCGGACAGAACAGCGGGATCTTCAGTGGCGGCTTGGCAGGCGGCGAGTGTTGCTTCCGCTTTGACGATCAACCCTTCGATCTTATCCCATTCCTTTTGCTCCGCATGGGAGAGTCCTTTGCGCGACGGTTTCTGTTTAGGCCCGTTCTGGCTCGCGGCGCGGGTGGGGACGGGACCTGCGGAGCCGCTGTTGCCTCGTGCGGCTCCTCGTTCTTGAGCCGCTTCCCATTGGGCAAAGTCGGCGAACCACTCGGCTTTTCCGGTTCCGTCTAGCGCTAAGAGCATGGTGGAGACGCGGTCGAGCAACCACCGGTCGTGGGTCACGAGGATCAACGCGCCGGGAAACTCCAGGAGATTGTCCTCCAGCACGTCGAGGGTCGGGATATCTAAGTCGTTGGTCGGCTCGTCCAGCATCAACACATCGGCCGGTTGCAGCATGAGCCGTGCTATCAAGAGTCTGGCCTGTTCGCCGCCGGACAGCCGGGAGACGGGCAGATCAAGCTGTTCAGGCCGAAAGAGAAACCGTTTGGCCCAAGAGACGAGATGGATCAACCGATCCTGATAGATCACGGAATCGCCGCCCGCAGGAGCCAGTGCTCGGCGCAGAGGCATCTGCTGGTCTAGCGACTCGCGATGTTGTTCGAAGGTGACGATGCGGAGCTTGTCGGCGCGGGTGACGGTGCCGGTATCCGGCTTCAACGTGCCGGCCAGCAGTTTCATGAGCGTGGATTTCCCGCTGCCGTTCGGGCCGAGCAGGCCTAACCGTTGCCCTGGGCTGAGGATGAGATCGAGGTTGGTGACGATCTGTCGGGACCCCAGCGCTTTGCCGAGTTGTTCGGCGACGATCAATTGTTTGGATTTGCGTCCGGAGGCCGTGAAGTCGATCCCGGCCGGAGCGAGTTCGCGGCGGCCTTCGCGATCCGCCAGATCGTTGATCAGGGCGCCGGCGGCGTCGATACGGGCTTTGGCTTTGGTCGTGCGCGCTTTTGGGCCCCGGCGCAGCCATTCGACCTCACGGCGCACTTTATTTTCGAGTGTGGCATGTTCGTTCGCTTGGGCCTGGAGGTTGGCCTCGCGGGCTTCCAGGAAATCGCTGTAACGGCCGGTCGCTTCAAAGACGCCCTGCGGATAAATCCGATTGAGCTCGATCATCCGTTCCGCCACCGCTTCCAGGAAGCGCCGGTCGTGGCTGATGACGAGATAGGCGCGGGCTTCCGATTTTAAGAGTTGCTCGAGCCAGAGAATACCCTCGACGTCCAAGTGGTTGGTCGGCTCGTCCATCATCAGCACATCCGGTTCCATCAAAAGAGACTGGGCGATCGCGAGACGTTTCTTCCAGCCTCCGGACAGGGTCCGGACGGGATGCTCAGGGTCAGGGAACTCACCCAGGCTTAAGGCTCGCGCGATGCGGCCGGTTTCCTGGTGTGGATCCAGGCCTTCGTCGCGCAGCGTCTGTGCCAGCACTTCTTCCACCGTGAGGTCGGGAGGAAAGGTGGATTCCTGCGGCACATAGCTCAGGCGGACGTGGCGGCGCAGAGAGCGGGTGCCGTCGTCGGGGTCTTCGATGCCGGCCAGAATCTTGAGCAGGGTGGATTTGCCGGATCCATTCGGACCGATGAGCCCGACTTTGTCCCCCTCGGCCAACCCGATCGACAAGTCGGAAAAGAGGGGCTTCACGCCGTAGCTTTTGCTGATGGACTCACAGCTCAGGAGCATTATAGGTGGCATAGATCGTCGATCTGTATCCGGATTTGGTAAAGATGTCAGGTGTCGTCGAGGAGGATTCTACCTGGCAGACAAATTCTTCACCGCGCAGTGTATCAAGTGGAGGGTGTCTCTTACTAGGTCTGGAGCAAAGATAAATGTTAGTGGGCGAGGGTGTAGTTCACCAGCCGGCGAATCTGGTCCGCGCCGAACGGCTTTTCCAGAATATGCCGGGCGCCGAAGAGTTTGGCGACGCTGAGGAAGTTCTGCTCCCCCGACGCCCCGGTCATGGCGATGACCCGGGCGTCGAGAAATTCACGGGTCAGCTCCAGAATGACCTCCATGCCGTCCTGTTCCGGCATCAGGATATCGGTAATGACCAGGTCGGCCGGCTGTGCCCGATAGAGGGCCAGCCCTTCGCGCCCGTTGGCCGCTTCACGAACCTGATGGCCGTCGGCCTGCAGCATCTCCCGCAGCAGAAGCCGTAGGGCCTCATCGTCGTCGATGACCAGGATCGATGCCATGGATTCTCCTGTCTATTCCTACGATGCCCGTTGTCAGGCCGCTTCTGCCACGATGGATTCGATCCCCAAATGGACTTCATCGTCATTATAATCGGCCTCGCCTCCGACAGCGACCAGCACCGGGGTCGGTCTCTTGGCTTGCGCGGTGCGCCGGTTCTGCTCCATGATGGGATCGTGGACGTGGCCGCAATTCATACAGCGCATCGCGCTCATCCAGGTATGCCCGGACGTACCGTCAAAATCCATCAAATTGTCTTTCACCATCAATCCGCAGCAGCGTGAACAGCTCATGGTCGGTCTCCTTGGTTTGGGGGTGAAGAGCGCGTTCCCTTTTCAAGAAGGATAGCGGGTTTACGGGAAACCGTAAGACCTGGAAGGGTTACCTCGGAAGAGGGGTACGTCAGAACAACAACGGTGGTTTCCTCCGATTGGCCGATGAAAGGGAGGTGGCGCAATGGTGCAGGTCATTCAGCAGCTCACGCGGATACAGGCCGCCGGCAATAAACCGAAGCTCATTGACGAGTTTATCGGGCGGGTCAACTCGCAGACATCCGATATCAGTGTTGCCCGCATGCAGAGTCCGTCCGGCTGGCAAGAGCCCGGGAAAGTCCAGGAATTTGACGAGGACACGGTCGTGCTGCGGGGGATGCTCCGGGTCGAAACCCGCGGCAGCGCGCATAATGTACAGGCCGGTCAAGCCGTGACCACGCGCCGCGGCGAGTGGATTCGCTACAGCACGCCAGGACCGGATGGGGCTGAATATCTGGCGGTGTGTCTTCCCGCGTTCTCCCCCGGAACAGTTCATCGTGACTCTGAGTGACGTATCTTAAATTCGCGCCCTTCCCCCAATCCGAGCGGAAGGGTATGCTGACTCCATGACTGTTCCTGCAAAGATGTTGGGCCGTCCGTGGGTGCGATGGGGTGCCTTCTCTCTGTGCGCCGTGCTGGGAGCGGCGGCGGTCGTGCTCGTGGGCTATGGCGCGATGCTCTCGGCCACATTGTCCCTGCCGAAGAGCGATGAACACCCGCCGTTGTTGATCTACGGAGCCCCGCATTTGCTACAGCCGGGCGCGCCGGTGGCTGAGACCGGAGTGCTCGACCGGCTGCATCGCCTGGGGTATCACGCCGTGCCGGCGGTGCAGACTCCCGGAGACTATGCCGCATCGAATGACGCGATCGATCTCTATTTACATGCGCAGGACGAGAGCCATCAGGCGCCCAGGCGTGTGCGTGTGGAATTGAAAGACGGCGTGATTGCGAACGTGGTCTCGGTGCAGGAGCGGGAGTCGCTTCCGTTTGTGACGCTTGAGCCGCCTTTGCTGAGCGGCATGCGAGGCGGGTCCCGGCAGGTGCGGGAGTGGGTGCCCTATCGCCAGATTCCTCAGGCCGTTATCAAGACGGTGCTGGCGGTGGAAGACCGGCGGTTTTTTTCACACTATGGAGTCGATCCGGTGGCCATCGGCCGGGCGCTCTGGGCCAACCTGACGCGCGGCGGCGTTGTGCAAGGCGGCAGCACGATTACCCAACAGTTAGCGAAAAATCTCTTCTATTCACCGCAACGGACGATGGGGCGAAAGCTGCGCGAGGTGGTGGCGGCGTGTGTGATCGAGTGGAAGTACCGCAAGGAGGAGATTCTCGAAAGTTATCTCAATGAAATTTATTTAGGGCAGGCCGGATCAATCGCCATCTACGGCATTGGCGAAGCCGCCCATCGGTATTTCGGAAAGCCGCTCGATGCCTTGTCGATCGAAGAGATCGCGCTTGTCGCGGGACTGATCAAAGGGCCGAACACGTATTCGCCGGCGAAAAATCTAGAGCAGGCCACACACCGCCGGAATGTGGTGCTACGCCGGTTGCGCGATGAGGGCCTATTGACCGAAGACGCCTGGAAGGGGGCGGTGAATCGGCCGGTGCAGGTCTCGTTGCCGGAAGATGTGGTGGCGGATGCGCCCTATTTTGTCGACTATCTGCTGCGGCAGGTGGAAGCCGGAACCGGCATGGGGATTCCCGAAGGATCCCGGATCTATTCGACTCTCGATCCCTTCGTGCAACAACTTGCGACG
>JBEBHO010000070.1:0-1809 GCA_040081095.1 Nitrospira sp. | reverse complement strand
GGTGACGAGCAGTGCCATCGGCACTCGGACGCCCCACATGCCCACCATGGTTGCGCCCATGATGAAGCGGGTGTCTCCGGCTCCGCGCAGTGAGCCGGCAATGACCATCGTAAGCGCGAGCGGGATTTGCAACAGAGCGACGATCTTGAGGAATACCGTCCCGAGTTCGATCACCGCTTCGTCGGTGGTGAAGGCCCGGAGAAGCAGATAGGGGAAGAAGAAAAACACGACGCCCATGCTGGCCATGATGACGATGGCCAGGCGGTTGGCTTCCCAGTTTTCCAGTTTCGCTCTCGTATATTTGCCTGCCCCGATGCTCTGGCCGACCATGGTGGCGGCGGCGATGGCAAAGCCATAGCCGGGCAAAAACGACAGCGACTCGATGGAGAGGCCTACCTGATGGGCCGCATAGGACACGGTGCCATAGAGGAGCACGAGTTTCGTATAGATGAGGATGCCCGCCTGCTGCACGATGCGCTCGCCTGAAACCGGCGCGCCGACATGCCACATGGTTCGAATGAGATCGAGGCGCAGGTGTGTAGATGATTTCAACACGGGACGGCTGCGCCACCAGAGAAAGGCCACACCGATCGCTTCGGCGATCCCCACGGCAATGGCTGCTCCTTTGACGCCCAGTGCGGGGAGACCCCAGTACCCGTAGACGAGGGGGTAGGCAATCCCGATGTGCAGCAGATTCACCAGGATCATGGCGTACATCGGCGTGCGGGTGTCGCCGGTGCCTTGCAGGATGGAGGAGAGGACCTGCAACAGCACGGTGAAGGGGATCACCAGAAAGATGATCGTCGAGTAGGGAATCGCCAGTGCAATCACGCCGGATTCAGCCCCCAGTCCCTCCATCGCAAACCGGTTCAGCGTCATCCCCAGTGCCGCCAGCACCAGCGAGACGGCGATGGACAGTCCAAGAAAGTGCCGGGCGGCTTCTCCGGCGTCGCGCTGCCGTTTAGCTCCCCAGAGTTGCGCGATGATTACATTCGAGCCCACCGAGAGCCCCGAAACGAGCGTCGTGGCCATGAACGCCAGGAGTTGTCCTAAGCCGACGGCGGCAATGGGAATCGCACCGAGTCCCCCCACCAGAAAGACCGCGACGATCCCTTCGGTTCGTTGAAGGAGGCTGCTGACCGTGACCGGCAGGGCCAGGGTGAGCACCGATTTTCGGATGTCCGCGATGCGGGAAGCCATGGCGCGTATCCTACAGAACTGAGGCGACGTCCAGCTAGACAAATACGTCATCGTTCGTTAGGGTCACACGATGACTGAAAAAGCCACAGATCTTCCGCAAGACGGCGTGCAGAAAACGCCGCGTTTATCGAAATCCAAATATATCTCCGGCCTCCAGTGTCATAAGCGCCTGTATCTGGATATCTATCAGCCCTATCTTGCGACTCCGCCTGACGCGGGGACGCAGGCGATTCTGGACATGGGGACGGAAGTCGGTGAGCTGGCGCGCCGCCGGTTCCCCGGAGGGCGTCTGGTGACGGCCGGGTATCGACAAACCGAGGCGGCGCTTGCCCAAACAGCGGCGCTGATGGCCGATGAGTCCATTCCGGCAATTTATGAAGCGGCGATCATGGCCGATGGCGTGCTTGTCCGCGTGGATATTCTGGAGCGGGTAGCAACAGAAGCCGGAGCCCCGGCGGAGTGGCGGCTGATCGAGGTGAAGTCGTCCACCAAAGTGAAGGATGTGCACCTGGATGATCTGGCGCTGCAGCGCCATGTGCTCGCAGGGGCAGGCCTGACCATCGTCAGTTGTCACCTCATGCGAATCAATACCTCCTATACCTATGCCGG